>JAAYZK010000312.1 GCA_012514895.1 Planctomycetota bacterium
CCCCCGGGGACGTCAACGCTCCTACCCGTCCCCCCGCACCTGCGGCTTCCTCATAGTATACGACCCCCCGCCGCCATGGATCGATCCTTCGGCCTCACGTCTGCCGCGGCGGCGGCTCGGCCTTGGCAACGACCGCCAGGCTGACCCGCCGCGCCCCGCCGGCCAGCAGGGCCCTTGTCGCCTCATCGGCCGTCGCGCCGGTGGTGGTGACGTCGTCGACCAGCAGGACGTGCAGGCCTTCGGCATCGCGGCCGACGGGCTTGAAGGCGCCCCGGACGTTCTCCAGCCGCCGCGTGCGGGGCAGGTTCACCTGCGGGGGGGTGTTGCGGACCCGCCGCAGCGCCTCCAGTCGCGGCCGCCCGATCCGCCGGGCGATCGCCGCGGCCAGCAGGCGCCCCTGGTCGAAGCCGCGGTCGAGGCGGCGGATCCAGTGCAGCGGCACGTGCTGCACCGCGTCCACCGACGCCAGCTCGCCCGTCGCCGCCACCCGGTCGGCCAGCAGGCGTCCCAGCCAGCGGCACCCGTGCCGCACGCCGCGGAACTTCATCCCGCGGATCACCTCCGCCAGCGGCGGCTCGTACGCCGTCAGGCGCACCACCCGCTGGAATCGCGGCACGGGCGTGGGGCACTGGAAGCAGCCGTCCTCATCGACGGGCAGATTCTCCCCGATCCCCGCCCCGCACCGCGGGCAGTATCTCCCATCGACCTGCCCCAGCAGCGCCGCCGCGCACGACGGGCACAGCGGCCCGGCCCGCTCGTCCCGCCGGCCGCACGCCGCACAGACCGTCGGCAGCGCCAGGTCCAGCAGGCCCCGCCAGCAGAGGGTGATCGCCCCGCGCACCATGAAGACGATGGTAGCAGCGGCGCCGGCAATGTCCAGGGGGCGCTGCCGCCCTGTCGCCGTCTTCATCGCGCGACGATCGCCGCCTCGGCCAGCACGTCCCCGCCTCCCAGCGGGTTCTCCGCCCGTGCCCGGACGGCGTGCACCGACGCCGGGTCGACGCGGGGCGCCAGCGCCGTCGTGAACGCGCGGGCGTGTTCGTCCGAGCGGGCGAAGAGCATCACGTTGGCCACCTGGGCGGCCGGGATGTCGCGCTCGGCCAGCAGGCGGCGCAGCCGCCCGGCGGCGTCCGCGGCGCTGCCGGCGAAGGGGCCGGCCTGGATGAGCTCGAAATCGCGGGCGGCGGCGGCGCGTGCGGCGTCGCCCAGCGCGCGGTGCTCCACGGCGGCGCCGCCGTCGCCGACGATGCCGTACGCCTGGATCTCGGCGTACTGCCCGGCGGGCATGGGCAGGCCGGCGATCGGCAGGACCACCGGCGGGAGGGCTCCCCGCCACAGCCCCGCCACCTCCTCGGCCAGGATGGCAAGGCAGTCGGCCGTCGGGACCACCGGGCGGAGCCGCACCACGTCCTGCGCCGAGCCGCCGGCCTGCTCGAAGCAGCGGATGATCCGCTCCAGCACGCTGCGGATCTGCGCGCGGGGGTCGTCGCCGTGGAGCTGGCGGCGGTCGGCGTCCCAGTCCATCACGCCGGACAGGTACACCTGGGCGGCCCCGCCGAACCGCACGGTCACGGCCGGGGCCAGGGCCATGGACGCGGTGTCGTACAACGCCTCGGGCTGCCAGGCGGCCATCGCGAACCTGACGCCGGGATCGGGGACGTAGGCCGTCGCCTGGATCAGGGCGCCCAGGCCCGCCTCGGGCGCCAGGCCGAACACGGTGCTGATGGCCGCCCGGTACGCGGCCGAGAAGCGGTCGCGGCGCCGGGCGTTGATGTCCTTGAAGTCGTAGAGCACGCCGCACATCGTGGTCCACTCGGCGAAGCTGTTGAAGTCCCCGCCGTGCGCGGCGGCGTCGTCGTCGAGGGCGTCCAGCAGCGCCTCGTCGTGGCGGGCCGCCCACGCCTTGCGGTCCTCGGCGGGCGCCTGCCGGTCGCGCAGGGGTTCGGGGACCGCGGCGCCCAGTTGGTTCACATCCACACGCCGCACGCCCGCCAGGGGCGTGACCTTGACCTTCATGTCGCGCCGGACGTCGATGGGCTCGTCGAACGACATCGGACTGCCTCCTATCCCCGCGTGGCCAGCGACTGCCGGGCGACGGCGTACCGCAGCGGCTCGCCGCGGACGAAGCATTCGAGTTCGTCGACGACCTGGCGGCCCATCATCGCGACGCACGCGCTGTTGGGGAAGGTGACCGGCGTGATGATGCAGTTGGGGCTCGTCCGCAGCCGCGCGATCCGCTGGGCCTGGGCCGGCCCCAGGACGTCGAGGTCGTCCAGGGCCAGGTGGATCTCCCCGGCCATCACCCGGCGCTCCAGCGCGTCGTGGTCCATCAGGTCGTAGAACGCCGTGTTCACCACCATCGCGCCCGGCCGCAGCCGGTCGATCGCCGCCGCCGAGAGGATGCCCCGGGTCTGGGGCAGGCGCGCGGCGTGGACCGACACGACGTCCGCGGCCTCGCACAGGGCTTCGACGCTCCCGGCGCGCCGGACGCCCAGCGCCTCCAGCGTCTCATCCGGCACGTACGGATCGTACGCCGCCACCCGGCACTCGAACGCCGCCAGCCGCCGGGCCACGTGCTGCGCGATGGCGCCGAACCCGATCAGCCCCACCCGGCAGTCCTGCAGCGCGGCGTGCTGGAGCCCCCGGTTGGACCCGTCGTGTTCGAGGATCTCCTGGCCGGCCTGTCTGCGGAGGTGGTGGCCCAGCCGGTGCAGACCCGCCAGCATGAGCGTCAGCGTGATCTCGGCCATGCCCCGGCCCTGCATGTCGACGGCCGTCACCACCGCGATGCCCCGCTCCCACGCCGACTGGCCGACGATCCCGCGGACCGATCCGCCGATGCGGCCGAGGAACCGCAGCTCCCCGCAGCCCCCCAGCACCTCGTCGGTATACGCCGGGCTGCTCCAGGTCGTCAGGACGGCCTGCACCTGGCGGGACTCGTCGATGACGTCCTGCGGCGCGAACTTGCGGCCCGCCGTCACAATGAACCGCACCGGCCCCAGCGCCTCCAGGCGGCCGACGTCGCCGTCGCTGAGGTAATCGCTCCGGGGCCGACCGGCGCCTATCCACACCAGTGTTCGGATCGCCATGCTCCATCCTTCCGCATCCCGCGGGCCGCCCGGGCGGCAAGTTGCAGAATAACACGCTCCCCGCCGCAAGACGGCAGGGCGCCCGGGACGCAACACGAAAGAATATAGCAGCTCCCGGTGTCGTTGTCGTTGGGGGATGCTACATTCTCTTGCACAAAACAACTCTATGGAATGGAGGAGACGATCTGGGGTGTTGCCTGTGGGCGCCTCACGGCGGTCGAGATCTCGTGACAATACGGGCGGCCTGCGGCCGACGAGGCAGACAACGGCCTTTCAGCGGCCTTGGCTGTGGGAGCGGCGTCACGAGCCGACGCGGTGGGTTCGGTTCGGCCGGATGGCGTCCACCAGATCGAGATCTTCGAGGTCCCGAAGCTGTCTGGGTGTCACCGACACGACGAACGCCGACGCCAGGTCGAGCCGCAGGGGCGGTTCCGGCAGGCGCATGGATCGCAGGTGCTTCTCCAGAGTGTCCATGGCTGCCGACACCTTTTCAGCAGCGGCCGACTCCGTCGGCCAGTCGGGCGGGTAGGATCGCCTCGCTTGGGGCGCGGCCTTGGGCGAACCGATCCGCTCGTCTCTGGGGACTGCGGGGTCATAGACCGGGACCTCGATGATGACGCTTCGGATCTGATCCTCGGGCCCCCGGCGGGCAAACTCCCTCAGG
>JAAYZK010000313.1 GCA_012514895.1 Planctomycetota bacterium
GCGATCGCCAGGCGCCGCCTCGCGCGTCGGGAAAGGGGGGGCATCATCGATCGTGTCCTCTCAGGTCGGGTTCTCGGGGCCGAAGCCGTCGTCCACGGGCAGCTTGTGCGCGTAGAAGTGCCTGGTCAGGCGATCGGCGAAGACGCGCTGCGTCTGGAGCCGCAGGGTGGTGGGGTCCCACGCCAGGGCGCCCGAATCGGCGTCCACCTGCACCGACAGGTTGGGCTTCTGCCAGACGCAGGCGTTGGGGTCGCTGGACGACAGCGACGTGTTCCACAGGCTCACCGCGGCGCTGACGCGCCCGACGGGGAGGTTGATGCTGCCCCGCTCGTGCGTGGTGAACTCCGTGAGGGACACGTACAGGACGTAGTCGGCCTCGAAGGTGCGGCCGATCTCGGTCATCGGCTGGGTGTCCCAATGGAGGTTGCCGTTCTGGTAACGGATGATGTGCCGGGGGTCGACGATCTGGACGCCCTCGATGTTGTCCGACAACGCCTTGGCGATGAGCATGCCGAGTTCTTCGCGGGTACCGGGGTACTCGTACAGGGTATCCATGTCGTGATAGATCACGATGGCGACGGCCTTGCCGGCCAGACCGTCGAACTCGGCCGGAATCGTCTTCGAGCGGCGGGGCGCCAGCACGTAGAGGGGGTAGGCCAGGATGTTGCACCCGGTCAGCAGCGTCGCCATGACCAGCAGGATCGGCGTGATTCTCCGGCGCATCGTCGGATTCTCCTGATTCGCATCTCGCGTCACGACCACGGCCCGTCGACGACGATCTTATAGCCCCACGCGGCGGCGAACAGTCCCAGCGCCGCCCACGCCCACCAGGGCCGCCACGGCACCGCCGCCACCCAAGGCCGGCCCGTGGCCGTCTGGGCCGTGCCGAGCAGGGCCGCGACGAGCACCGCCACGCACAGCAGGGCGCCGAACGGCTGGACCAGAAAGGCCTTGACCGGCCTGCCTTCGCCCATCCACGCGAACGCGGTGGTCATCCCGCACGTCGGGCAGGGATAGCCCGTCGTCACCGGCAGCGAGCAGGGCGACAGGCCCAGTTGCGTGTGGGTGTCGTACCCGCTCTCGCTGGGCGTCAGCCACACGGCCACCGCCAGCACCGCCCAACACGGCAAGGCGACGGCCAGGCCGATCAGCCGCGTCCGGCGCTGGGACACGGCGGGCGGGAGCGCGACGGCGTCCGGGCTGGCTGGCGTGCTCGACTGCACGGCCGCGATTGTAGCCGCTCGCCGCCGCCGAGGCAATCTGTTTGGACTGCTGCATGGCGGCCGCCGTCGGGCCGATGGTGGTGACGGGGCGATGACGTGGGGGGGATCGAATGCATGTCCAGTGCGATGTGGTACTACGCCGCCGGTGCGGGCCGTCGGGGTCCCATCCCGTGGGAGCAACTCGTCGCGATGGCCGCCGCGGGGCAGTTGACCCGCGATCAGTTCGTCTGGCCCGATCCAGCCGCCACGGGCCGGCCGGCGGGGACCGTCGAGGGGTTGTTTGAGGAGGAGGTCATCCCTATCGCCTACGCGCGGCCGGTGCCGACGCAGGACGACGTGATCATCCGTAACGCCAGGCAGAACAGCATCGCGATGTTCATCACCTTCCTGCTCTCGGCGGCGGGGATGGCGATCGGGCTCGTCCGGTCGCTGACCGGCGCGATGGGGGGGCCTGCGGCAACGGCGCTGTCGGTGACGCCGTGCGTCACGGTGTGCGGCCTGTTCGCCGTCGTCTACATGCCCTTGCGCTGGCGGGTGATCGCCCAACTGCCCCGCGCCTACCGGCGGATGGGCTGGATCGGGGGCCTTGGCCTGATCGCGCTGCTTCTGTTAGGATGCCTCTCGGTCTTCTTCGGCAACGTGCTGGTCATGCCCTAGGTGGAGCGGCGACCGTGCCTTCGAACATCCAGCCTGACGTCACCGTCTCATCCTCCCAACGCAGGCTGTCCATCCCGGCCCGCCGCATCCGCGACCTGGTGGCCTTCGTCGCCGCCCGCCAGCGGGTCGCGGTCGGGATGATCGACATCCACGTCGTTGGCGAGCGGCGCATGGCCGCGATGAACCGGCGTTTCCTCGGCCACGACGGGCCGACGGACGTCCTGAGCTTCGACCTCGGCGACGGCCCCGCCGGCGGGCTGTGCGGGCAGATCGTCGTCTGCTCCGACGTCGCGATCCGCCAGGCCCGCAGGCGCGGCCATGCCGCGTGGCGGGAACTGATGCTGTACATCACCCACGGCCTGCTCCACCTCATGGGCCACGACGACCACGCCGAAGCCGATGCCCGGCGCATGCACCGGCGCGAGAACGAACTGCTGGAGGCCTTCGGCGCCGGCCGTGTGTACGGCGAGCCATGAGCTTACGCGCCGGTGGCCTTGGCGCCGTTGGTGCGGCGGGGGGATCGGGCGTCGGATTTGGGGTAGGCGATGCGGCCGTGGTAGATGCCGCAGAGGCTCTTGACGAGCGACTGCTCGATCGTGTGGGCGTCCCGGAGGGTCAGGTCGCACTCGTCGAGTTGGCCGTCGGCGAGGCGCTGGGCGAGGATGGCCGAGGCCTGAGCCTCGATGCGGGCCGGCGTCGGCTCGCTCATGGCCCGGACCGCCGACTCGGTCGCGTCGGCCAGCATGAGGATCGCCGCCTCCTTCGTCTGCGGCTTGGGGCCGGCGTAGCGGAACTCGCTCTTGTCCGGCGGGCGGTCCATCCCGGCGGCCTTCTGCTGCTCGGTCGCGGCGTGGTAGAAGTACTGCACCAGCGTCGTACCGTGATGCGACGCGATGAAGTGGTGCAGCACCTGCGGCAGGCCGTACTCCTTGGCCATCTCGATCCCGTCCTTGACGTGCCCGGTGATGATCAGCAGGCTCATGGCCGGACTGAGCTTGGCGTGCTTGGAGGGGCTGCCGAACTGGTTCTCGACGAAGTACTCGGGCTTGTTGATCTTGCCGATGTCGTGGTAGTACGCCCCCACCCGCGCCAGCAGCCCGTTGGCCCCGACCGCCTCGGCCGCCGCCTCCGAAAGCGTTCCCAGCAGCAGCGAGTGGTTGAACGTCCCCGGCGCCTCCATCGCCAGCCGCTTGAGCAGCCGCTTGTCGGCGTCGCACCACTCCAGCAGCGTCATCGCCGTGGCGATCTGGAAGACGTTCTCGATGATCGGCAGAATGCCCTGGATGATGAACCCCGCCGCCATCACCCCCCCGGCGGCCCAGCCGCAATCCATGACGAGCTGCCCGTTGATCGGACGGCCCTGGGCCAGCAGCGTCACGGCCGTCGCGATGAACGCCGCCAGCGACGCCAGGGCGCCGACCTCGATGACCTTGCTCCGCGTGCGGATCTCCTGCAGCATCAGCACGCTGACCACCATCGGCGCCACCAGCGACAGCAGGAATCCGATCTGCCGCTCCAGTTGGATCGTCAGCAGCAGCGCCAGCGTCCCGCCGATGACCAGGGCGAACCGGCGGTTGTACGCAACCGTCACGATCACCGCCCCCATCGTCGCCAGCCCCGCCGCCAGGTAGGCGTTCCAGCCCGCCAGCGGGATCATCACCGCCGCCAGGGCCATCAATCCCGCCACCAGGGCCGCGATTCCCAGCCCGCGGGAGTGGTTGGACACGATCCGCGGCATGTACAGCGCGATGTACGCCCCCAGGGCCGCCACCACCAGCGCCACCATCGCGATCCGCCCGACGCCCGCCCGTACCCGGTAGCTGGGGTCGACCCCCCGGAGATGCGCCTGCCAGGCGTCGTGCTCGGCCGCAAGCACGTTCAGCGGCATGGCCGTCAGCGCTCCGCCGGTGAAGATCACCTCGTCGGCGGCGTACGCGTGCGTCTGCACCGGCACCGAGGCCCGGGCGGCGGCGATGTCGGCGTCCGTCCGCTCGCGGTCCAACCTGTACGTCGCACGCTCGGCGACCAGGGTCGCCACGTACAGCCGCACCGCACGCGCCACCCGCGCATCGACCGCCAGCGGCACGCTCGCCAGGGCGTTGGCGACCGCGCGCGGCTCCCTGAAACTGACGAACCCCAGGTCCCACTTGTTCCGCTCGAGCGTCTGGGCGGGGCTGACCAGGCGGAACGAGACCGCCTCCTGCGTGCGCTCACGCGAGACATGGTCGGGATGGAGGATCACCACCGTCGTCAGGGCGTCGACGAACGCCCGCGTCGCCTGCTTCCACTCCTCGCTCAGCGGGGGCTCCGCGTAGCGCGCCACCGCCGCCAGGTCCTCGGCGCTGGTCAGGCCGAACCCGTTGAGCAGCGAGGGGGGAATCGCCGCCGCGTCCGCGGCCTTCGCCTCGGCCGGCAGCGTCTCCAGCCGCGCCAGAAGCTCGGCGGCAAGGGCGGCGTCGAAATTGTACGTCGAGGGCGTGCCGCGCCCGGCCCTGTCCCGCGCCTGGCTGGTGAGTTCCTCGCTGGGCGCCTCGAACGCCACGCGCGCGTACCGTTTGCCGATCACGTCGCCGAGCCGGTAGGGGAATCCGCGGTCCGACCACGCCAGCAGGATCGCGATCACCACGACCAGGCCCGCCGCGATCGCCACACTGGGCGGCCCGCCGGCCTGCACGAACCCCCGCCACAGCGCCCCGCGCTGCGTCGGGATGTTCTTGCGGACCTCCAGCCGCCGCTGTCGTACGCGTTTCCTGAATGGCCACACCATTGAATCTCTATTATCGGCGCTTACAGGGGGGCTGCCAAGCAAGATCGGCGGGAAAGATGTACGTGATTAACTCATGCTAATAAAATGAGTTAACGAGCGAAGTCTACTGTGGATCGCGCTGGAAGGCAGCGCGACACCCCGTTGCGGGCGCAGGACGGTGCCTACGCGGAGGTTACGTGGGCCATGGGCGACTCCGACAGCAGCGTGCCCCTCGACCCGCTGGGGGCGCCAAGGCGTGCCTCTCTGGGCATCCTGCGGAGGGTCTGGGTGTGGCAGATCCGTGACAGATCCGGAGACGACCTCTGTGGCCCCTTGCCGTCGCCGTCCAGGCAGGCCATTTTTCCTCGCTTGGTCCACAATCCGTAACAATCTGGTAAAACACGCGTTCTAGAATCCGTTCCTCTGGGTTCTCAGGCACGGTCTATCGAAAGGGAACGCGATGAAGATCAGACAGGCGATCACGGCGGCGCTGGTGGTGCTGACGGCGGCCGGCCTGGCCGGGGCGGAGTCGGCGGCGACGCTGCTGGAGCAGGGGATCTATGCCGAGCAGACGCGGGGGGACCTCAACGAGGCGATGCGGATCTACCAGACCATCGTCGACGACGCCGAGGCGAGCCGTCCGTACGCCTCCGAGGCGCTGTACCGGCTCGGGGCGTGCCGTCTGCGCCTCGGCGACGCCCGCACGGCCAGCGAGACGTTCGCCACGCTGGCCACGCTCTACCCCGAGCGGGACGACCTGGTGCAGCAGGCCGAGGCGGACCTGAAGGCCTACTACGCCGAACACCCCGACGCGCCGCCGCCGGCCCAGCGGGTGACGCTGCCCGACCCGGCGCAGATGATGCCCCCGGACACGTTCTGCTACCTCGAGGTCGGCTCGCCCGGCGCGCAGATCGAGGCGATCCTCAAGATGCTGGAGGGCACGCCGCTGGCCAATCCGCTGGCGCTGATGCAGCCCCCGGGGGCCGGCCCCCAGGGCAACCAGGACCAGGCGCAGATGATGCTGCGGGCCCTGCTGAACCCGTCGATGGTCAAGGAGTTCAAGAAGATCCGCGGCTTCGCCGTCGGAACGACCGACCTGGGCGCCGGGGGCATCTCGCCCCTCGTCGCCGTGCTCTACCCCGGCGAGAGCGACGCCCTGCGGGGGATCCTGACGGCGGCGCTGACGATGCAGGCCCAGCCGTCCGAGCCGATCGAGGGGATGCAGGTCGTCCACATCGACGGCATGGCCGCCGTCGCGATGGACGATGAGGTGATCCTGGCGGCGGCGCCGATCGACAGGATCGGCTGGGTGATCCGCCAGTACAAGGGCCTCTCGCAGGAACCCTCCCTGCTGACGACCAACGGGGCCTTCTCGACGCTGGACCGCCAGGGGCGCCTCACCGACGCGGCGACGCTGTGGATCGACGGGGTCGGGACCCTGGCGAAGATCCGGCCGCTGGTGGGCCAGGAGGCCGAGTTCCGCATCGCCGACCATTTCGTCGACTTCGAGCACATCCGCTCGGCGACGGGGCGCCTGGTGATCGACCCGTCGGGCCCGTTCGTCGAGGCCGCCGTGGACCTTGTGCCGGGCCACCGGAATCTCGCCTACGGGCTCATCCGCACGCCCAACCTGACGCCCGGCGGCTTCGAGGCCGTGCCGGCCGACGCGATCGGCGTGGCGAGCGTCGCTCTCAACACCGCCGACCCCAACGCCGACCAGTTGGCGGGCCTCGAGAAGGCGGTGTCGCTGACGGGCCTGGACGTCGGGCGGGAGCTGTTCGCCAACATCGAGCAGGTGACGCTCTTCGCGATCCCGCCGCAGACGGACGATTTCGACAGTTGGATCGTCGACGACGCCGACCCCATCGTCATGTTCACGGGCCTGGTGCTGACCAGCCACGACGCGGCGAAGACCCGCGCACTGCTCGACGCGCTGCTGTCGACCGGCCAGATGGCCGTGATGGAGACCGCCCCAGCGCCGGAGGGACCGGAGCTTCCGACCGGTGTCCGGGCCTACTGTGTGTTTGCTCACTACAACGGGCCGGGGGACAAGGAGTACGGCTACCTTTACGTGGGCGACGCCGGGCGGTCGACGGTGATCGCGCTGAATCCGCGCGTGGTCCAGGCGGCGATGGAGGCGCAGGCCTCGGGCCGGTCGCTGGCGCAGGCGGGCCCGCTGGCCGCACGGATCGAGGCGCTGTCGCCGGAGGCGAGCAAGCTGGTGCTCGTGCACGCCGGCTCGCTGGTCGCGACGGTCTGCGAGGTCCACATCGGCATGCTGGAACGCCGGGCGGCCGGGCTCCGCCGCCGGGTGTCCGAGGGGCAGGAGGCCCCGGCAGAGGAGGGGGACGCGTACGACAAGGCCCCCGTCGAGCAGCTCCGCCAGGCCGCCGCGACGCTGGCCGAGGCGCTGGGGGCGACCAGCGTCCAGGTGGCGACCTGCGAGACGCCCGACCGGCTGGTCGTGCGCGGGGGCATCCACGACCTGGCGCCGCTGGGGGCGCTGTTCCGCCCGGCTGTGGAGTTCGTGGAGCGGCTCGAAGCGGTGAGCCGTCTGAGCGTCCGCACGCGGGTGAACGGGCGCGTCGTGCAGAGACAGGCCCCGCAGCGCACCGTCTCGCCCGGAAGCCAGGGCAACCCGGCCCTCCGGGCCCAGGTCGAGCGCGAGGCCGCCGAACTGCTGGGCGAGTGGGTCGGCGGGATCGAGGGGTCGGATGGGCAGCTCAGTGTCGACAAGGAACTGCGCATCACGGTCACGCCCTACCAGGGCTACGTCCGGATGGAGTTCTCCGGCCCGTTCCTGCGGGGAACTTCCATCATCGGAAGCGGCGCGACGACGCGCGAGTGGATGTGGCGCCACTTCACCCATCACAGCGGCGTGCCCGTCCACATCTACCTCCAGTGCGCCAACGGCGAGCTTCGCGGCTCCGCCCGCGTCGGCGGCAAGGACGCCCAGCGGCAGGAACTGGTCCTGCGGCGCGTCGGCGTCCCGGCGACGCGGCCGGTGATGACGTCGAGCGGAGGGGAGGTCCAGGTCACGAGGGTCCCCAGCGCGGTGCTGGGGACGTGGGTCGGAAGCATCGTCGGGCCCGACGGGCAGACGCCCGCCGACAAGCCCTTGCGCCTGACGATCGTTCCTGAGGCCGGCGACCGTGTGAGAGTGGTGTTCGACGGGGAATTCGTGCGGCATCATGCCGAGATGATCAGACAGACATTGGAGGGGCCGCTGGAGTTCACCGTTCTCCACCACACGCAGGTGCCGGTCGAGCTCGACTTGACGTACGAGAACGGCGAGCTTCGCGGCACCGCCCGCCTCTACGCGGGCAACACCAATACGCCGCAGCCCATGGTCCTGCGGCGCCTCCCCGCGCCGCCGGCGCCGCAGGTGGAGCCCCCGCGCCTCCCGGAGCTGCCCCCGCGGCCGCAGGCGACGCAGCCGGCGCGCGTCGGAGGGCGGCTCGACCCCAACGTGACGGGCTGTTGGGCGGGGGGCATCGTGACCGAGGGCGAGAAGGTGGACCCGAATGAATCGCTGCAGGCGGTGATCGCCGGGACCGACGGCAACCTGACCCTCGTGCTGTCGGGCTCGATGCTGGCGAAGCCTTACACGATCACCGGCGGGGCGCGGTACAACCTGAAGATTCAGTGCGTGCATCGCACGGGCGTTCCCGTCGAGATCGACCTGCCGTTCGTGGGCGCCGACGTCTGGGGCACGGCCCGCATCGGCGGCCCGGATGGCCCGCCCCGGCCGCTCGTCCTGCGGCGCACGACGCCGCCGGTTCCGTGATCTCAGTCGTGAGGTCTCGAGTTTGAGGGGCAGTAGCCGTTCCTCAAGCCTCGCGCCTTCTGTGTGGATGCCTTCATGCGACACAGTCGACCACCAACGACGGCGCCGCGGCCGGGGGGAGTGGGGGCGCTGCTGGTCGTGCTGGCCGTCGCGGTGCTGGCGCCGACGGCGGGAGTGCTGTGGTTCATGGGCCAGGCGGTCCGCAACGAGCGCCTGGCGGTGCGGCAGCGGCTGACAGAGGCGTACCGGCGGGACGCCGAGGCGATCCGCGTGCAGCTTGCGGACTACTGGGGGGAGAAGGTCGACGCGCTGGAGGGGGCCGATGCGTCGGCGTCGCCGCCGGCGGTGTTTGACGCGTTGGCGAGGGGGGGCTTGTGCGACAGTGCCCAGGTGTACGGCGAGGCGGGGCGCGTGCTGTACCCCAGGGTCGTCGGCTGGTCGCCGCCGCCGTCGCGTCCGGCGATGTGGTCGCAGGCGGAGCACCTGGAGCACCAGGCCAACCGGCCCGAGGCCGCGGCCGCCGCGTATGCGGCCCTGGCCGCCCAGTCCCGCGATCCGGACTTCGCCGCCGAGGCCCTTCTGGCGCGGGCGCGGTGCCTGGCGAAGGCCGGGCGAGCGCGAGAGGCCGTCGCCATCCTGACCGGCCCGCTGGCCGAGCCCCTCTACGCCGACGCGACGGGGCCGTGGGGGCGTCTCATCGTCCCCAACGCCCAGTTGCTGGCGCTGGAACTGATGGACGCCGGCGCCGACGCGGCCGGCGTGCGCCGGACGCTGGAGGGCCTGTGGCGGGGGCTGGACCGGTACGACGGGCCCGCCATGCCCTCGGCGCAGCGGCTGTTCCTGATGGATCGCCTGGCGGCCGGGCCGTGGGGGGCGTCGGCGTTTCCCACCCACCAGGCCGAGCGGCTCGCCTGCGACCTGGTCGCGACGGGCGACGTGCCCCCGGCGGGCGGGGCCCTGCACGCGACGCGCGTGGGGGGGCTGTGGCGCCTGGCCCGTGCCGACCGGCGTGTCGCGATGCTGTTGAGGGAGGATCGCCTCGTCGCCGACATGCAGGCCCTCATCGACGCGGCGGCGCCGCCGGCGGGGGCGGCCGTGCGCCTCGTGAGGCCGGGCGCCGCGCCGGGCGAGGCGCTGCTGACGCTGGAGATCGCCGAGCCGGCGCCGTCGTGGCGCCTGGCCGTCGTGCTGACCGGCGACGATCCCTTCGCCGCCGCGGCCGGGCGCCAGGTGGCGCTGTACGTGTGGACCGGGATCCTCCTGGTGGCGCTGATCGTCGCGCTGGCGGCGGTCGTGGCGCGATTCGTCGCCCGCCAGATGCGCCTGACCCGCCTGAAGAACACGCTGGTCGCCACCGTCTCGCACGAACTCAAGACGCCCCTGGCGACCATGCGGGCCCTGGTCGACACGCTGCTGGCCGGGCGGGTGAGCGAACGGCAGCAGGTGACGGAGTACCTCCAGATGCTCGCGCGGGAAAACCAGCGGCTGAGCCGTCTGATCGACAACTTCCTCACGTTCAGCCGCATGGAGCGGAACAAGCGGGCGTTCACCTTCGAGCCCATCGAGCCCGAGGCGGTCGTCGACGCGGCCCTGGCGGCGATGGCGGAGCGCCTGTCGTCGCGCGGCTGCACCGTCGAAACGAACGTGGACGGCGAACTGCCGGCCGTCGTCGCCGACGGCGACGCGCTGGTGATCGTGCTGACCAACCTGCTGGACAATGCGTGGAAGTACACCGGCGAGGACAAGCGGATCGGTCTGCGCGCCTGGGCCGCCGACGGCCATCTCCATCTGGCGGTGTCGGACAACGGCGTGGGGCTCTCGCGGCGGTCGGCGCGCCGCATCTTCGAGCGTTTCTATCAGGTGGACCGCCGCCTGATCCGCCCGGCCGGGGGCGTCGGGCTGGGGCTGAGCATTGTGAAGTTCATCATCGCCGCCCACGGCGGTACCATAGATGTCGCCAGTCATCTGGGGCACGGGAGCACCTTCACGGTGCGGTTGCCGGTGGCTGGGCCGGCGGAAGCGGGTGACCTGGGGAGGTAGGGCGTGGCGGGCGAAACAGTTCTGATCGTGGAAGACGAAGCGCCGATGCGGCGGGTGCTGACGGATAACTTCGCGTTCGCCGGCTACAGCGTCCGCACCGCCGCCGACGGGGCCGCGGGGCTGGACGAGGCGATGCGGGGCGACGTGGACCTCATCCTCCTGGACATCATGCTGCCCAAGGTGAACGGCTACGAGATCTGCCGCTACCTCCGCGCGTCGGGGGCGACCACGCCGATCGTGATGCTCACCGCCAAGGGGCAGGAGTCCGACATCGTGCTGGGGCTGAACCTGGGGGCTGACGACTACGTCACCAAGCCCTTCAGTGTCAACGAGTTGCTCGCCCGCGCCGCCGCACTGCTCCGCCGCACCCGCGGCGAGGCGCCGCAGGTGCACCAGTTCGGCCCCTTCACGCTGGACCTCGCGGCGCGGGAGCTGAAGCGCGGCGGGGCGCCGATCACGCTGACGCCCAAGGAGTTCGGTCTGCTGGCCCTGCTGGCCGGCAAGCCCGGCCGGGCGTTCACGCGGGAGGAAATCCTCTCGCGGGTCTGGGGCCACGACGTGTTCGTCACCTGGCGGAGCGTCGACCGCTGCGTCACGACGTTGCGGACGAAGATCGAAGCCAACCCCCGCCGTCCGGCCTACATCCACACCGTACGCGAAGTCGGCTACCGCTTCGACGCCCCGCAGGCGTGACTTCCCGCAAATGCATGGTTCTCGCGGGCGGCCGTCCGTCCTATACTGGAGGACGACCCGCCCGGGCGTCTCGGGTGAAGTGAACGAGAGCCATGCTGCATTACACCAGACGAGCCAATCGCGTCTACGTGTTGACGCTGGATGCGGCCCTGGCGGCCGACGTGGATGAACGGATCCGGTTCGACCCGAGGATGGGCGGAGTCGAAGTCATTCTTCCGGCGGCGGGCCGCGGCGCGATCGAGGTCGAGGACATCGCCGCGGTCGCCCAGGAGACGATCCGCGGCCGCCTGTTCATCTTCGACGTCCGCCGCCTGACGCTGCCGCGCCTGCAGGAGCCGTTCAACCGGATCGTGGGGTTCAACCGCGCGGACCTGAACGAGCGGTGCTTCTCCCTGTGCATCGGCGACGGGCCGGTCGACCTGTTCCGGCCGGGCACCTCGATCAACGTCTTCTCTCCGGTGCTGGCCCAGAACCGGATCGACTACAGCCCCGCGGCGTTCTTCTTCGACCCCCTGACGCATTTCACACCCGACGAACGCCCCCCGGTGGGGATCGACCAGAGTACCCGGCTGCCGGACGAACTGCCGCCGCGGCTGGCGCGGGAGTTCGACGACTCGGCGGTGTCGGCCCGCCGCGTCCGCGAGTATTTCCGCGCCGCCGGGGCGCCGCCGGCCGAGCGTGAGGAGCGCAAGCTTCGCCGGTTGGAGAAGTTGGAGAAGCTTTACCGCCTCCGCCTCCGCCGCGCCTGGCCCGAACGGGCCGCGGACCTGGCCGCGGCGATCATGAGCTTCGAGGGCTACAGGACGCCTGACGAGACCCTGCCGCTGCACACCTACCCGTTCTTCTTCGAGGATTGGGTCTTCGACTGCCTCCGCAAGGCCGCCAAGGTCGCCGAGACCGCCTGAGCGGCAGCCGACCCCGGCGGCGATCGGGGTGGAGCCTGGCGCGCCGGCTTGCCGATCTACACGAGGGAAGGCAGCGATGGCAGGTCACGACACAACAGTGCGCAGGGGTCTCTTTCATCTTCAAGCCCTTATCATGCTGTTAATTATGGCGCTCTGTGCCGGTGGGTGCCGGCGCCTCACGGAGGGCTCCGGCGGCCGAGACAGGCAGCTCAGGGCCGACCAGCCGGCGACAGTCGACCAGGTGATCGAGGCGTACCAGGCCCGACTGGCGGTGGTTCAGACGACGTGGGAGCATCGCACCGGCCGTCTGGGGCGGTGGGATTCGTACGGCACGGAAGGGACCGGGCTGGTCGTCTCCTCGGACGGGCGCTCGGCACTGGTGCTGGTCAGCCGTCACGTGGTCGACCCTCACTACGGCGCGTCGGACTCGCCGCCGACGCGCAACGTGGTCTTCCGCGTCCGCGTCGGGCCGCCCGCCAGCGGCAACCCGTGGACGGAAGGCCGCCTGGCGGCCGTCTACATCCACGATGTCGACTTGGCGTTAGTACGGATTCCCTCGCCGGGGCCCAAGCCGTTCGAGGTGCCGCTGGGCGAGAGCACCAGCCTGCACCTCGGCGATGAGGTGCTCGTGGTCGGCCATCCGACCTGGCAGGGGTTGATCCGGGCCCGCGGCGCCGTCAACGGGTTCCAGGATCACCCGGAACTGGGGATCTCGACGCTGCGGGTCGACGTGACCGAGGGCCCCTCCACGACGGCCGGCCTCGTGTTCGCCGGCCGCGGCGGGCGCCTGGTCGGCGTGATCCGCGCCCAGGCCGACGTGCCGGAACCTCAGACCGGCGACCTGTTCGTCATCTCGACCGACATGCTCCGCAAGCGCGAGTTCTGGCGCTACCTGCTGAACGAAACGGAAACCCGCCGCCTCCTGGCGCGGTTGTGAACGCGGCCGCCTACAGCCTGCCATCTTTCGCCTGCCGGATCATCTCGCGGAGGCGGTCGTGCTCGGTGCGGACCTGCTGGGCGTGCCAGCATTCGACGATGCACCGGGCGATCCGGGCGTTCTCTTTCTTCAGCGCGTCGAGGGCCGCGGCGTCGGGCGAGCCGGGCGGGGCATGAAGGACCATGTCGTGCGCGTCGACGCTGAAGACGTACCGGGTGTTGCCGTCGGTGCGGGTGAGGCGGAGCTTCATGTGGGGGTAGCCGCTGTTGCCCAGCCGCAGAGCGAAGCTGCGGACCTGCTCGAAGGGCACGCCGGAGGGGTCCCGCTCAACCTGTTCGCCCATCAGCCACGCCTCGACCGATGCTCCGGCCGGCGGCAGGAAGCGTTCCAGCAGGGGCGCGGGGGGATGCCCGCCGTAAGCTGCTTCCAGGTAAGCGCTGACGGCGCGGCGCAGTTCGTCGATCTCCGGTGCGGTCTTCGGCGGTGTCACAGTGATGGATACTGGGGCGTAGTTGCTTTCGTTCGGCCAAATACGGTATACTACCAGTAATCGGCCACAGGCCCGCTGCCTGTTGACTGGTTGTGTGATGGGCCGCCCGGCAGGTGTATCACGGAGGTGGCGGCCCGTCGACCCGCCCGAACGGATTCCTCCTGGCTAACGGAAACAGAGGCGCCCATGAGCACCGACGGCCCCGTTGTTGTGGTGGTCGAAGATGACGTGGAGATGAACGCCCTGGAGTGCGAACTGCTTTCGGTGTATGGCTTTCGGACGATGTCCGCCTATACCGGGCGCGAGGCGATCGAACTCTGTCGCCGCACCCGTCCCGATGCCGTCCTGCTGGATGTGATGCTCCCGGAGATGGACGGGTTCGAGACGTGTTGCCGTCTTCGCGACCAGTCGGACGACGGCAGCGCGGCGATCATCATGGTCAGCGCTCTGGCCGAGGAGGCCAGCCGCCGGCGGGGCCTGGCCAGCGGCGCCGACGCCTACCTGACCAAGCCCTTTGACGCCCTGCAGGTGATCTCGACCCTTCAGTCGCTGATCAGGGCGTCCGCGTAGCGTCGTACGTCACGGCTGTCGTCGGCAGGATCAGCGAGAAGACGCATCCCTGGGGCGAACTGCTCACCTGCAGGTGCCCGCCGTGCAGGCGGGCGAACTGGCGGGCGATGGGCAGGCCCAGCCCCGCGCCGCGCTTGCCGAACTCGTAGAGCCCCGAAGAGTGCTTCAGCACGTCCCGTCCGCCCCAGAAGGGCTCGAAGATGTGGGGCATCTCCGCTTCGTCAATCCCCCCGCCCTCGTCGCGCACCCGCAGGGCCACGTGGCCGGAGGGCAGGGGCTCGGCGATCACGGTCACGCTGCGGCCGTCGGGGGTGAACTTGATGGCGTTGCCGATCAGGTTGCCCAGGGCGTCGCTGATCTTGTCGGCGTCGACGTCCATGGGCGGCAGGCCCGCCGCCACGTCGACCACGATCCGCTGCCCGCGGCGCTCGGCAAAGGGACGCATCTCCTCGACCGCGCGGCCGACAAGCTGGCCCACGTCGCAGGAGGTCCTGTTCAGCACGGCCATGGCGTGGCCGCTTTCGGCCAGCTTGAGCAGGTTGGCGATGATGCGGTCGAGCCGCCGGGCCTTCTCGGTGATTCGCTCGAAGGTTTCGCCGAAGGCCGGATCGGTCGCCCGGTGGGCCGCCAGCGAGCAGGTCGCCAGGATGTAGCCCAACGGCGAGCGCAGCTCGTGGCCGGCGATCTGGAGGAAGCGGGTCTTCATCTCCGACGCGTGCCGCAGCGTCTCGTGGGAGCGCTGGACGGCGACGACCATCGCGTCGAAGTCGCGGGCGAGCCGTCCGATCTCGTCGGCCGGCCGGTCGGTGTCGGCCTCGTCGGTTACCCGGTGGCTCAGGTCCCCGGCGGCCACGCGGGCCGTGGCGGCTCGGAGGCGCGCCAGCGGGGCGAGCACCGCCCGATCGGCCAGGACCAGGGCCGCCACGAACACCGCGGCCACCAGCACGATTCCGGCGATCAGCATCACGCGCGACAGGTGCCGCACCTCCGCCATCGCGGCGCGCATGGGCGTCTGCACGATGACGAACCAGCGGGGCGCCTCGATCGCCGCCGCCGACGCAGAGGCGCGAAGGTCGATCGCGGCGGCGGCACGGAGCATGTCGCCGACCGCGAGTTCACGGCCGGCGCCGCCCCACCCGTCGAGGCGCTGGCGATAGGGCACAACTCCGCGGCCGGACAGGATCACGCCGTCGGCGTCGATCAGCAGCAGTTCCGTATCCGCGTCGGCCGGTGCGACGTGGCCGATCCATTCCGTCAGCCCGAAGACCGCCTTGCACACGCCTATGACCGGAGCGGCGCGGTCGCCGCCGGCACGGAGCGGCACGCACACGTCGATCGACCAACTGGAGGCGCTTTCGTCATATTGGACCGGGTGCACCACCAGGCGGCCGGCACCGCCGTTGAAGGCGCGGCGCCACCAGTCCTCGTCGGACTGGTCGTAGTTGCTCGTGCGGCCGCTGGCGGCGACGAGACGGCCGAAACGGTCGGTCAGCAGGATCTCGCGGCATTCCGGGTGGATCCGGACGAACCGGCCCAGGGCCGCCGCCGCCGGAGCGTCGAGGATCGCCCGCAAGGCCGGATCGTCGTCGTCCATGGCCGTCCATCGGCTCTCCATCGCCTCGACGGCGGCCGGGTCGGGCCCGTCGCGACCGGCCTGGACGGCCGCGTCGATCAGCACGGGTTCCCGCCCCAGCGCGTCGACCTGATCCACGTCGAGCGACAGCAACGCCGCCATCGCGGCGGCCCGGGCGGTCGCTGCGGGCTGAAGGCTCTGAACGACGCTCTGGCGACGAAGACGCTCGCTCTGGGTGGTCATCGCCACCAGCGCCCCCAGCAGCGGTAGCGCCCCGGCCACCAGCAGCAGGGCCGTCAACTTCGTCCGCAGTGTCCAACGCATGAATCGAGGTCTCGACGAACCGCTCAGCGGCTCTCGTAACTCCTCATCGTCGCCAGCTCGCGGGGCAGGTAGATCTCGCAGGGCTCATCCCAGTTGATCCACTCCCCGCTGAGATAGGGCTGGACGTCCAGCGTCGCCAGCAGCCGGACGGCCTGGGCGTGGTCGATCTGCCCGGTCCCGACCGGCTTGAGGGGGTAGCCCTTGCCCTCCGGGGCGCCGTCGTGGAAGTGCACGTGGCGGATCCACGGCTTGATCGTCTCGAACGCCTCGGCCATCGCAACCCCTGCGAAACGCACCGGGTGCATGATGTCCCAGTTGGCCATGACGGCCGGATGGTCGACCTTCTCGAGGGCTGCAACCAGGTGGGCCGGGTCGCACCAGTCGTCGTGGGTCTCGACGCACAACGTCACGCCCCGCTGGGCGGCGTGGTCGGCCACGGATGCCAGCGATTCGGCCAGCAGATCGATCGCGTCGTCGCGGCTCAGCCCCTCGCCGAGCTTGCCGCCGAAGACGCGGATCGCCGGCGCCCCGACATCCGCCGCCAGGTCCACCGCACGGCGCGTCTCGTCGAGCATCACGGTGGTCAGGGCCGGATCCGCGTAGCGGCACGACGTGGCGACGCAGCACAGGGCGACACCGGCGTCAGCCGCCTCGCGGGCCGCCGCGGCGCGCTCGCCGGCGGGGGTGTCCAGCTCGATCCCGTGGCGATGGCCTGAGGCGATCCGCGGCTCGATCCCATCGTAACCGAAGCGCTTCGCCAAGGCGAGGGCCTCGCGGAGCGTGGCCTGGGGGCAACTGAACGTCATGAATGCGTACTTCATCGATCTGATCTCCTGCAAGGGCGGCGCCCGGTTCGCTCCCGTCGCTGCTGCCGTCCCTACAGCCTACAACCTGCACCCTGCTTTTCCAGCGATTTCCCCGCCGGCGGGGGGTGTGCGGGCGGGTCAACGGAGGGGGGAGGCGCAACGGCCTATCGAGGCACAGCTTCTGGGACCCAGGCCCAGAGAGCACAATCTAGACAGCCGCTGAACTGATCTGTTGCAGTTGCCGGATCAACTCAGCCGCCCGCTGAGACGCGGCGAGGATCTGGTTGGCCATGTCGAGCATCTCGGGCCATTCGCTGGACTTCATCTTCATCAAGGAGGCGTTGCCCTGGATCACCATGATCTGGTTGTTGAGATCATGGGTGATCCGCCCGACATCCACCGCTTCGCGCCCCTCGTCCTCTGCGTGCGTGTTGGCGTCGTTGCTCATGCGTGCATCCCTTGCGTGAAGCGCCGAACCACCCGTCCTGA
>JAAYZK010000314.1 GCA_012514895.1 Planctomycetota bacterium
AGTAGTTGTCGCGGTCCTGCGCCAGGACCATCACGCCCGAGCCGCGCGTGATGTAGTTGTTGACGGCGTCGAAGGTGAAGTCGTAGTCGGCCCAGTTGGCGCCCTGCTCGCTGAACAGCCAGGCCTGACGGGTACTGACGTTGTCGCCCTGCGGACCGACCAGGGCGTTGCTGCCGTCGAAGCAGTCGGAGGGGGTGACGCAGAACTTGGAGTTGACCGGATCCGGCCGGTCCCAGTTCATGCCCTGCTGGCGGGGGCCGTCCAGCCACGGGTCAACGTCCCTGTAATGGCCGTCGGCGAAGTCGTCGACGAAGGTGGTTTTCACGTCGTAATGTATTGGCGGCGGGGACTCGCGCAGGGGGATCTGGCCGGGCAGTTCCCACGCGCCCAGGTCGGGCCGCCAATCGCGGGGCGTCCCGACGATGTCCTCCTCCCAGATCGGCGTGGGGGCCAGCCGGCGCGTGCCGAAGTTGATCGCCGGACTGGCCGGGTCGAGCACGCCGTCGAAGGCCCCGGGGTCGACGAACATCGGGTCGACCCCGACCAGCGTGTTTCTCGCGAACGTGCGGGTGTTGTCGACGCCGGCGGGGTTGTCGTCCGGGGGGACCTGGATCAGGTTATGGTCGAAGACCAGCAGTTCGGCCCCGGTTTTGATCATGCAGGTGCCGAGGATGTTGTTGTAGATCTGCACGCCGGTGGAATCCTCGTTGATCCGCAGCGTGTAGTTCTCCAGTTCCCACCGGCCGAACGGGCGGGGCTGATCGAAGACGACGACGGTGTTGTTGCGGATGACCAGGCCGTCGCACGGGTCAAGGTTGTTGAAGAGCGTCGCCCTGGACGGCCCGAGGATGTTGTTCTCGAAGACGATGTCCTGGTTGCGCAGATCCGACTCGAAGCAGCCCATGAGCACGACGATCTGGTTCTCGGTGTCATAGAGGACGTTGTTGCGTATGATGACGTCGCGGTTCTGCATCCCCTCGATTCCCGGCAGGGGGATGTACAGGTGGATCAGGTCGCAGTGGGAGCTCCAGTCGGCCTCTTCGTCGGTGACGCCGTCGTCGAAGCTGTGAATCAGGTTGCCCTCGATCAGCGAATGCCACCATCCCTTCGCCCGGATGCCGTCGTGGGTGCCGTGGTGAATGTGGCAGTTGAGCACGCGGATGTCATGGCCGCGGCCCTCGACGGCGGTGCCGGTTCTGGTGATCTCGCAGCCCTTGATGAGGATGTCGGTCCCGCTGCGGAAGTACACCGCCATCTTGCGGGTATTCTCGAACGCGCCGGTCCACGGCCCGTACCGCTCGACGAGACAGTCGATCAGCGCCCAGTGGCGAGCGCCGAAACACTCGACGCCGTCGAGGACATGGATGCCTTCGAAGCGCAGGTAGGCGTCGAAGAAGCCCACCTGGTAGGGATCGGGCGGCGGGGTACCCGTGTAGGAAATTCGAATCAACTCGAACCTGGCGTTCGCTCCCGGCGCCTCGATGAACGTGACCCAGTCGTCGAACAGGTCCCACCCGCCGGCGGCGGTGGCGGTCAGCGCAAAGGTCCCGTAGTTGCCCGAGGCCAGGACGACGGTGTCGCCACCGGTGACGACGGCGAGCACCCTGTCCCGCGACTGCCACGGTGCGCCGGCCGAACCGTTGCCGAGCGTGTCGTTGCCATGGACGGCGTCGAGGTAGTAAGTCACGTCCGCCGCCGCCGTCCCGCCAAGCGCAAGCGTCAGCGCCAGGACGATCGTCCCAAGCGTTTTCATGTATGTGCCTCCGTCCGGCGGTCTGCACCGGATGATCCTGGCGAGGAAGGCTCTTCCCTACGCCCAACCAGTATACCTCATTCCGAGCCATTCGCCAAGGTGTGCGCCGGAAGAGACAAGGGCGGAGGAGCCTCCCGTGGGAAGCTCCTCCGCCCTTTGAACGTCCGCGGCCGGCGGCCGCGTCACGTCCCGAAGTGCTGCTTGAGGACGACAAAATCGTCGAGGTCCACGTCCCCGTCGCCGTCCAGGTCGCCCTCGGCGGCTCCGGCGCCGACGCCGGAGCGGCCGAAGTTCTGCTTGACGATGACGAAGTCGTCCAGGTCCACATCCCCGTCGCCGTCACAGTCGCCCGGCTGAGCCGGACCGGCGGCCTTGGCCAGGACGTCCACGCGGATGTTGTCGTAGTGGACGCGGTGGTACTGGTTGACCACGTCGTTGTGGAAGCCGACGCCGCCCGTGGCGAATCGCGCGACGGCGGCGGGGTCAGTGTCGGTGTAGCTGAAGTCCTCGGTGCCGTCGCGGAGCGTGTCGACGCTGAGGGTGACGGCGCCCTCGCCGTGCCGGACGGAGACCTTGTAGACCTGCACCCCCGCGTGCGGCAGTTCGATGTCGGCGTCGCGGGCCAGCTCGACGGCGACGCCGTCGATGAAGCGGACGAGCCGTCCGTTGTCGCGCGAGATGTCCAGCCAGTAGCAGGTGTCGCGGTCCTGCGCCAGGACCATGACGCCCGAGCCGAGCACGAGATAGCTGTTGGCGGCGTCGAAGCTGAAGTCGTAGTCGATCCAGTCGCCGCCCTGGTCGCTGAACAGCCAGGCCAGGCGGACGTCCGTCGCGCTGCCCAAGGGGTCGATCAGGGCGTTGCCGCCGCCGAAGTGGCCGGACGGTGAGACGACGTACTTGAAGTCGACCGGGTCGGGGCGGTGCCAGCTCATGCCCTGCTGGTGGGGTCCGTCCAGCCACGGGTCGACGTCGTTGTAGTGGCCGTCGGCGAAGTCATCGACGAAGACGGTCTTCTCATCGTCGTACGCGACCGGCACGGGCTCCTCGTCGGGATTCTGCCCGGGCAGTTCCCAGGCCCCCAGGTCGGGCCGGTTGTCCCGGGGCTCGCCGGCGATGTCGAACGCGTGGATCGGTGTCGGGGCCATCAGGCGGGTGCCGAAGTCGATTGCCGGGCTGGCCGGGTCGAGTTCGCCGTCGAAGGCTGCGGGGTCGACGAACATCGGATCGACGCCGACCAGCGTGAAGCGGCCGAACGCACGGCTGCCGTCGACGCCGGCCGGCGGACTGCTCGGGGCGATCTGGTAGAGGTTGTAGTCGAAGATCACCACCTCCGCGCCGGTCGAGGGCCCGCCGGAGCCCAGGAGGTTGTTGTAGACCTGCACGCCGGTGGACGCCCCGCTGATCCGCAGCGTGTAATTGTCCAGCGTCCAGCGGCCGAACGGACGGGGCTGGTCGAGGACGACGACGGTGTTGTTGCGGAAGATCAGCCCGTCGGTCGGATCGGCGTTGTTGAACATATTGGCGTGCGAGGGGCCGAAGACGTTGTTCTCGAACGTGATCAGTTCGTTACGGATGGGCGAGGCGTAGTAGTTGTTGAACTGGACGATCTGGGCCTCGGTGTCGTAGAGCACGTTGTTGCGGAACACCACGTTGTGGTTCTGCCAGCCCTCCGGGGCCGGGCCGGGGATGAAGACGTGGATCAGGTCGCAGTGGCGGCTCCAGTTCGCCTCGGCGTCGCTGACGCCGTCGTCGAAGGAGTGGATGCGGTTGCCCTCGATCAGCGAGTTCCAGAACCCCGTCACGCGGATGCCGTCGTGGGTGCCGTGGTGGATGTGGTTGTTCAGCAGGCGCACATCATGCCCGCAGCCGGCCAGGCCGGTGCCGGTGTTGGTGATCTCGCAGCCGGCGATGAGGATGTCTGTGCCTTCGCGGAACGACACCGCCGTCTTCTCGATGTTGTCGACCGAGCCGGTCCACGGCCCGACCCGCTCGATCAGGCAGCCCACCAGCGCCCAGTGGCGGGCGTAGCTGCACGAGACGCCGTCGAGGATGTGGATGCCCTCGAACCGCAGGTAGGCGTCGAAGAAGCCCTCCAGCACCGGGTAGCTCGGCCTGACGCCCGTGTAGGCGATCCGGACCGACTCGAACTTCGCGTCGGCCCCGGGAGCTTCGGTGAAGGTGACCCAGTCGTCGAACAGGTCCCACCCGCCGGCGGCGGTGGCGACCTGCTGGAAGGGGCCGTAGTTGCCCGTGGCCAGCACGACCGTGTCGCCACCGGCGATGACGGTGAACACCTTGGCCAGGGACTGCCACGGCGCCGCCGCCGAGCCGTCGCCGGCGGTATCGCTGCCGTTGACCGCGTCGAGGTGATACGTCGCGCCGGCGGCCGCAGAACCGGCCAGCGCCAGCGCCAGCGCGAGCAGAACGCCCCGTCTCTTCATCGTTCGACCTCCCATGCCCTTGGCGGGCGGCATGAAAAACGACTGTGGATGTACGGCCCGTCCGGCGTCATCCCTCGCTGCGACCCGTCGGATCCGAGGACTCCCGCACGTGCAGCACGGGCTCTATCAGCACGGATTCGACCCGGCGGCCCTGCTGGAGGGCCGTCATCATGTCCACGGCCCGCCGGGCTCGCGCGTAGTCCTCGCCCGACACGCTGGACAGCGACACGGACAGGAATTCGCAGTAGGGGGAGTTGTCCACTCCCACGATCTTCACGTCATGGCCGATCCGCAGGCCGGCGGCCTGGAGCCGGCGGATCGCCCCCATCGCCTGTTCATCGGACTGGGCGACCAGTCCGTCGAAGGACAGGCCGCGGTCCAGCAGCGCCGTCGCCGCCGCCGCGCCGGCGTGGTGATCGAACAGTTCGGCCTTCTCCACCAGCGCGCCGTCCCAGGCGAGAGCCGCGGCCTCCAGGGCCTGGCGATAGCCCGCCGTGCGCCGGGGCATGGTGTCGAAATGGGCGATGCGCGTGCAGCCCTGGGCGATCAGGTGTTCGGTGGCCAGCCCGCTGACACGGCCGTCGTCGCACCCGGCGTTGGGAATCTCCTCGGCCAGCGGCGCCCCGTGAACCGTCACCACCGGCACGCCCCGGCTTCGGACGGCCAGCAGCGCGTCGACGTGAGACGGCTCGATGGAGCCCACCGCGATCAGCCCGTCCATGGTTGAGGGCAGCGCCCCTTCGGCCAGGGCGCGGAACTCCGCGTCGTCGGCGAAGAAGCTCAACTGCTGCCTCAGGCCGTACCGATGGCACCCGGCGGCCAGGCCGGCCAGGCTGCTGTCGATCAGACCGCTGCCGGCGGCGCCGAGCCACCGGACGAGCACGCCGATGACATTCTGGCGCCCCTCGCGCAAGGCCGCGGCCGCCTCGTTGCGGCGGTAGCCCAACCGGTCGGCGGCGGCCTGGATGCGCCGGATCGTCTCCGGCCTCGCCCCGGTCGACCCCAGGCGGTTGTTGAGCACCTTCGACACCAGCGGGATCGACACATCCGCCGCTTCGGCGATGTCCTTCAGTCGAATCATATGGAGCGATGATACCACAGGTGCTGTCCCCTGACAAGGTCAATCGTTTGCTTTTTGCCCAGCCCCTCAAACGGCCCAGGCCGGATTTCGACGGACTCGCCGCTTGCGGACGGTCAGGAGGACGGTTACAACTCCGCCCATGAAACTCAACCTCAACGACTACCGGCAACGGGTCCTGGGCTGTTGGATGGGCAAGAACATCGGCGGGACGCTCGGCGCGCCGTTCGAGTTCTTCAGGCAGGTCAACAACGTCTCGTTCTACACCCAGGATCTCGGCGGCGAGCCGCTCCCGAATGACGACCTGGACCTCCAGTTGCTCTGGCTGATCGCCCTGGAGGAGCGCGGGCTGGACCTCGACGCCGCCCGGCTGGCGGAGTACTGGCTGAGTTACATCACGCCCCACTGGTCGGAGTACGGCACGGCCAAGGTGAACCTGCGGGCGGGGCTGCAGCCGCCCTTCTCGGGCATCGTCGGCAACGACTGGAAGCACAGTTGCGGCGCGTTCATCCGGTCGGAGATCTGGGCCTGCATCGCCCCGGGGCTGCCCGACGTGGCGGTCCGCTATGCGATCGAGGACGCCATCGTCGATCACGGGGACGGGGAAGGCACCTGGGGCGAGGTGTTCTTCGCGGCCGCCGAGAGCGCGGCGTTCGTCTGCGACGACCTGGCCACGCTGATCGAGATCGGCCTGTCCTACATCCCCGCCGATTGCGGCGTCGCCCGGGCGATCCGCTGCGCGGTCGAGGCTGCGGCCTCGGACATGGACTGGCGGGAGGCGCGCGACGAGATCCTCCGCCAGCACCGCGGCGCGACGCTGTTCGGCATCCCCGCCCGCACCAGCGCCGAAGACCGCGCCAAGGGCTTCGACAGCGGCGAACTGGGCTATGACGCCCCCGTCAACGTCGCCCTGACCGTCCTGGCCCTGCTGATCGGCGGGGACGACTTCGGCCGCGTCGTCACCACCGCCACCAACTGCGGGGAAGACACCGACTGCACCGCGGCGACCGCCGGGGCCATGTTCGGCCTGATGTACGGCATGGACGCCATCCCGAGCCGGTGGATCGAGCCGATCGGGCGCCAGATCAGGACGCTGTGCCTGAACCTCGGCGAACTGGGCCACTTCGGCGGCCAGGTGCCCGGCGACGTCGACGTCCTGACGGAACGGACCGAGCGGATCGCCCAGCAGCTCCTGGCCCGCCATCGAAGCCGGATGGTCCTGACGGCCGAGCCGACGGACACCGCCGACCTGCCTATCGACGCCCTCTACGCCGCCGAGTCGCTGACGCGCGACCTGGCGACGCGGGTGGGCGTCGCGCGCCACCGGTTCGACTTCTTCACCGTCGACGTGGCCTACGCCGACGGCCCCGGGATCCGCGACGGGGCGACGAAGGCCGTCACGCTGACGATCCGCAACACCTACAAGGCGCACGCCACGTTCATGGTCCGCTGGCACCTGCCGGAGGGCTGGACGATCGAGCCGTCCGCCGCCGGGGCGCTGCTGTGCCTGCCGCCGATCATGAGCCCGCAGGCCTCCGCCACGTTCACCGTCCAGGCCGGCCGCCTGACCGGCCCGGTCGCCCGCTGCGTGGCCGAACTGACCATCGACGGGCGCGCCACCGTCCTGCTCGTGCCGGTGATCTTCCGCAACGGAAACCTGATGGGATAGGCCCCCGCGCCGAGCCATGAAGAAAGGCTGGAGGAGCGGTGCGATCCGCCGTTCCTCCAGCCTTCCGTGGTTCGGTCAGACGGTTACTCGGCCGGTTCGAACTTCGCCCAGTCGATGGCACAGGTCGCCCGATGACACGCAACACCGGGCCGGAACCCCGCCGGCGCCTTGCCGGAGGAGGTTTCCAGCCTTTGCAGTAGCCGTCTCTTGTGATACACTGCCGGTGGAGTTAACTCCGTCGTCCCTGGGCGCCCGTTCGGGGGCGGCACACGCACGGTCCGAGCGCACCAACTGCGAGGGAGAACAATGAACCGACGCGTCCTGCAAAGGGCCGTGGGGTGTGTGATCGCCGTCCTGGCGGGGCTCTCGATTTCAACCGCTTTGGCACAGCACGCTTACGATCCATCCCCGCTCGGCGACTCCGACCCGGGCTATTTCCCCATCGGCGTGTGGGCCCAGTCGCCCCAGCCCAGTCGCATCGCGGCCTACTCCGCCGCCGGGTTCAACCTGTTCGTCAGTATCTCCTGGGACGAAACCGACGCCGGCCTGACGCGCATCCGCAACGCCGGCATGAAGGCCATCGTGCACCAGAACGCCTTCACGCTGTCGCACACGTGGGACCCGGCCATCTTCGGCTGGCTGATGAAAGATGAGCCCGACAACGCCCAGCAGAACCCCAGCGGCGGGTGGTACTCGCCCATCCCCCCCTTCGACGACACGCCCTGGAACACCAACCCGCCGGGAACCCTGTCGATGTGGACCCGCTACCAGAACGCCAAGGCGAACGACCCCACCCGCCCGGTGTTCCTGAACCTCGGCATGGGCGTCGCCTATCCCCCCTATGTCGGCCGCGGCAGCCGCGCCAACCACCCGGAGGATTACGCCGATTATATCCAGTGCAGCGACATCATCTCCTTCGACATCTACCCGGTCGCCTCCGACATCCCCGACGTCGATAACAAGATCTGGCTGGTGGCCGACGGCGTCGACCGCCTGGTATCGCTGGCGCGGCCGGGCCAGCCGGTGTGGAACTTCGTCGAGTGCACCGACATCCACGGGACCGGCGTCGCCACCCCCGCCCAGGTCAAGGCCGAGGTGTGGATGTCGCTCATCCACGGCTCGACGGGCATCCTCTACTTCGTCCACGAATTCGAGCCCTTCCAGGAGCCGGGCCTCCTGGACGAACCGGAGATGCTGGCGGCCGTCACGGACATCAACTGGCAGATCCGCGAACTGGCGCCCGTACTGAACAGCCCCACCGTCACCGGGGCGGTGTCCGTCATGACCAGCAGCCCCATCGTGCCCATCCACGCGATGGTCAAACGCTACGGCGACATCACCTACATCTTCGCCCTGGCCATGCGCAACGGCCCCACCACCGGGACGTTCACGAGCCTCGGCTTCCCGCCCTTCTCGGTCGCCGAGGTGATCGGCGAGGACCGCGAGATCCCCATCAACGCGTGGTCGTTCAACGATCCCTTCGACGCCTACGAGGTGCACCTGTACCGCATCCTCTCCCGCTGGCCGGGCGACGCCGACGGCGACGGGGACGTCGACCTCGACGACTTCACCCGCCTCAAGAACAACTTCGGCCTGGCCGCCGGGGCGAAATGGGACCAGGGCGACTTCGATCGCGACGGGGACGTCGACCTGGACGACTTCACCCGTCTGAAAAACAACTTCGGCATCGACACGACGCCGTGATGGACCGCCACCCCCCCGCCCCGGGCGGGGATCGCAAGGAGACACCCGTGAGACGCATCACCGCCCTGTTCGTCCTCGTTCTGTGCTGGGCGACCGGCCTGCAGGCCGCCACCTACACCCTCGACGCCGTCGGCGGCAGCGACACGACCGGCGACGGCTCGGCCGCGGCGCCGTGGAAGTCGATGGCCAAGGTCTTCACCGCCGTCCAACCCGGCGACACCGTCCTGCTGCGGCCGGGCAACTACGGGGCGGTCACCTTCAAGAAGAACAGCGGCGTGGGCACCGCCGCCGGACGCATCACCTACATGGCCGACCCCGCGACCACCACACCTCGGCCGTCCGCGTGGTACGAAGACGGCCTGGACCGGCCCGACCCGACCGATCCCGACGGAAAGGTCATCTTCACCAGCATCCTCTTCGACATGTACTACGACACCTGGGACTCCGTCACCAAGATCGGCGTCCCCGCGGGGCATTACGTCACGCTGGACGGGTTGAACGTCGTCGACGGCAACGTCTACCTCAAGAGCTTCGTCTCGCACGTGACCGTCCGCAACTGCAACGTCTTCGGCGCCTGGGGCGAGTACTCCAGCCAGATCACCGGCCACGCCTTCAACCTGTACCGCGCCGTGTCCTACGGCTCCAACTACCAGCACATCCTCATCGAGGACTGCTATGCCACGCACTGCGGCGGCGGCGTCATCCTGCTGGGCAACTTCCACGACATCACCATCCGCGGCTGCCATTTCGAGCATATCGCCGGCACGATGATGAGCCTGCAGGGCGCCATGACCGACGTCGTCCTCGAAGGCAACCACGCCCACCACCAGGTGGCCCTGGCCGACACGCTCAAGCACACCCACACCGCTGTGGCGCCCGGCTCGCCGGCCAACACCACCTTCACCGTCAGCGGCGACGCCACTTTCCTGGACCACGTCTCCGTCATCGACGCTTCGACGGGACTGGAGGAACTGCGCAGGCCGGTCTCCTTCAACCACACCACCTACCAGGTCGTGCTGGATGAACCGCTGTCGTTCGACGTCGAGCCCGGCGACACCGTCAAGTTCTGGGACGACAACCACGGCAGCGGCGTGGCGGTCCGCAACGGCAACTTCACTCTGCGGAGCAACCGCATCCACGACTGCGGCGGCACGCGGGGCATCTACTTCTACACGCCCCCCACCGAAGGCTACCCCAACATCGTCATCGAGAACAACCTGGTCTACTCCACCACCAACCAGTACACCGTCGACTTCCTCAACGGGCTGGGCAACAACTGCGTCGTCCGCAACAACACCTTCGTCGGCCGCAAGCACAGCAACTACGACACCAACGGCGACGCCGACAAGCTGTACGGCTTCGGCATGACCAACGGGAAGGCCGCGACAAACGCCGATCCGGCGACCGTCGTCATCGCCAACAACCTCATCGTGGGCACCGCGACCGTCTCGGCCGGCGCGGTCGTGAAGAACAACATCGTCTACGCCGGCAGCGGCTTCGAGGAGGATGCCGTCGGAAGCAATGCCAACAACCTGGTCTACTACAACGGCGAGAGCGTCGGCAGCGAACCCCACCCGTTCGACGGCTCAGGCAACTACTTCGTCGGCGGGCCGCTGTTCGACGACCTGGCCTTCACCACCCAGCACGCCGAGAACTTCAACGCCGCCTTCCTGCTCGTCGCAGCCGCCGACGCCGTCGGGTACGGCGATCCGGCCTATGCCCCGGCGACCGACATCACCGGCGCCCCGCGCGATCCGGCGGCCCCCTCGGTCGGGTGCTATGAGTGCTTCGCCGTCCTTACCGGCGACGCCGACGGCGACGGCGACGTCGATCTCGATGACTTCGTCATCCTCAAGAACGCCTTCGGGCAGTCGCCCCTGCTCGACCCTCGGGCCGACTTCGACGGCGACGGCGATGTGGACCTGGACGACTTCGTCATCCTGAAGCTGAACTTCGGGAGGTAAGCAGCGAGTACGGAGGGCAGCCTCCGCCAAGGCCTCGGCGTCCCAGGCCAGGCCTTGCCCCTACGGGTCGACGCCGAAGTGCCCCTCGGGGTCGTCCATGAACGCCTTGTAGAGGCGGTAGTGGGCCGTCTGACGGTAGGCGATCGTCTCGATCGGGGCGGCATCGAAGTTGAGGATCCGCGCGCCGGGGCAGGCCAGCAGGATCGGCGAATGGGTGGCGATGACGAACTGGGCAGCCCCCCGCTGGGCCATGGCGCGGACGAGGCGGACGAACTCCACCTGCCTGGCCGGAGTGAGGGCCGTCTCCGGCTCGTCGAGCAGGTACAGGCCGCGGATGGCGTAGCGGCTGCGGAAGTAGGCCATCAGGGACTGGCCGTGCGACTGGGTCAGCAGCGACCTGCCGCCGAAGTACCTGAGCTGGCCGGGATCGGCCGAGCCGAACTCCTCGAGCATTCGGGAGAAGTGCCGGAACGTCTGGGCGGAGAAGAACCCGCCCGGCACCGACCCGTCCGTCCAGCGGACGTCGATGTACTCGTGCAGGCGCTTCTCGTAGGGGTTGCGGTCCACGCGGTGGACGGGGTTGCCTTCCCAGATGTGGATGCCGCACCGCCGCGCGATCGCCTCCAGCAGCGTCGACTTGCCGGCGCCGTTGTCGCCCACCATCAGCGTCACCGGCGCCAGCTCCACGGCGGGCGTACGGCGCAGGACATCCAGGTTGAACGGGTAGTACGCGTCGGTCGGGAACCGATCGCCGGCGATCACCACGTGACTGACATGCATGCGGGCAGTCTAGCAGGAACGTCGCGGCGATGCCAGAACGGCAGGCTGCAGACTGCAGGCGGCCGGGAAGAAAGACGAGCCCCCGGGCCTTTGCCGTTGCCGCGCCTATGGCCTGTAGCCTACAGTCTATTACAGTCTGCCGTTCACGGGCAGGACAGGGAGCTTGAGGATGATACAGCGCGTAGGATGGTGGGTGCTCGCGGCGGCCCTGCTGGGCGGGTGCCAGGCGGAGCGGTACCGCTCGATGCAGATCGGGTCGGTGGACTACGACCGCGCTTTCGCGGCGGCCGTCGACACGGTGGAGGATTTCTATCCCCTCCTGTCGGCCGACCGCCAGGACGGGATGATCATCACCGCGCCGCGGCGGGTCGCCGCGGACGGCTCGGGGCTGTCGCGGACGAGGGGCCGGGAGTGGGCGGAGATGCGCCTCCGCCGCGACGGGCCGATCGTCTGGGCGGACATCCGCGTCACGGTCGAGCACCGCGTGGTCCAGGGGCGGGAGAACCTCAGCCGGTTGCTGGTGCCCTACCGGACCGGCGAGATCACGGACAGCCCCGACCCCGACCTGCCTTACCTTGACGAAGAGGAAGCCTGGACGCCCGTGGGCACAAACACCCGGATGGAGTGGCGGATCCTGGAGGCCCTGCGCGCCAGGCTTTACCCGTAGCGAACCGGTCTACGCGGTCCGCTCGACGGCCACGTTCACCTCGGTCACGTCGAGGACCTTGCGGATGTCGGCGGGGTCCATGCGGAGCATGAAGCCGCGGTGGCCGGCGTTGATGTAGATAGGGTTCAGCTCGAAGATCGTGGCCTCGGCGTAGACGGGCATGGCCCGGCGGGTGCCGAACGGGCTGGTGCCGCCGACGAAGTAGCCGCTGTAGCGGTCGGCGGTGGCCGGCTCGCAGGGCTTGACAGCCTTGACGCCGAGCGTGCGGGCGAGGTTCTTCGTGGAGACCTCCCGGTCGCCGTGCATGAGGACCACCAGGGGTTTGCCGGCGTCGGTCTCCATGATAAGCGTCTTGATCACCCGGTGCTCGTCGACGCCCAGTTCGGCCGAGCTGTGCCTTGTGCCGCCTCGGGGTTCATAGCGGTAGGCGAGGACCTCGAAAGCGATCTGCCGCTCAGTCAGCACCCGGATGGCCCGCGTGACGGGATGATCGCCTGGCTTGCTCATGACCCCTCGTATACCCGATCGCGGCGCCGGCGGCGAGAGGGCGCAGAAAAAGACGCGGGCGCCCGGAGGCACGCGCGTCCTGTTGCGCTTCCGCCAACGGCGGACGTCCGATCAGACGACGCCCTGGGCGAGCATGGCGTCGGCGACCTTGGTGAAGCCGGCGATGTTGGCCCCGGCGACCAGGTTGCCCGACTTGCCGAACGCTTCGGCGGCGTCGGTGCATTGCTTGTAGATGTCGTTCATGATGACCCGCAGGCGGCGGTCGACCTCGTCGAAGTGCCAGCTCAGGCGCATCGAGTTCTGCATCATTTCCAGGGCGCTGGTGGCCACGCCGCCGGCGTTGGCGGCCTTGGCCGGCCCGAAGGCGACGCCGCTGTCCTGGAAGATGTCGATGGCTTCGGGCGTCGAGGGCATGTTGGCCCCTTCGCCGACGGCCTTGCAGCCGTTGGTGACCAGGGTCCGGGCGGCCTTGCCGTCGATCTCGTTCTGGGTCGCCGACGGCAGGGCGATGTCGCACGGGACCGTCCAGATGCCTTCCCAGCCCTCGATGAACTGGGCTCCACGGCGGGCATCGACGTACTCCCGGATGCGGCCGCGCTCGACTTCCTTGATCCGCCGGACGGTGTCCAGGTCGATGCCCGCCTCGTCGACGATGTAGCCGCCCGAGTCGCTCATGGCGACGACCTTGCCGCCGAGTTCATGGACCTTCTGGGTGGCGTAGATGGCAACGTTGCCGCTGCCGGAGACGACGACCTTCCGGCCCTTCCAGTCCATGCCCATGTCCTGGAGCATCTGCGAGACGAAGTAGACCAGCCCGTAGCCGGTGGCCTCGGTGCGGACGAGCGACCCGCCCCAGCCCAGCCCCTTGCCGGTGAGCACGCCGGTGAAGGTGTTGGTGAGCTTCTTGTACTGGCCGAACAGGAAGCCGATCTCGCGGCCGCCGACGCCGATGTCGCCGGCCGGGACGTCGGTGTCCGGGCCGATGTGTCGGAACAGTTCGTTCATGAAGCTGTGGCAGAAGCGCATCACTTCGTTGTCGCTCTTGCCCTTGGGGTCGAAGTCGCTGCCGCCCTTGCCCCCGCCGATGGGGGTGGTGGTCAGGGCGTTCTTGAAGACCTGCTCGAAGCCCAGGAACTTGATGATGCCCAGGTAGACCGACGGGTGGAACCGCAGCCCGCCCTTGTAGGGGCCGATGGCCGAGCTGAACTCGACGCGGAAACCGCGGTTGATCTGGACGCGGCCCTGATCGTCGACCCAGGGGACGCGGAACATGATCTGCCGCTCGGGTTCGACCATGCGTTCGAAGATCCGCGCCTTGGCCAGTTCGGGGCGCTTCTGGTAGATCAACTGGACCGACTCGGCGACTTCCGCCACCGCCTGGTGGAACTCGACCTCGCCAGGGTTCTTGGCCTTCACCTGCGCCATGAACTCGTCGCGATAGCGGTCGGTGAAGGCCTCGCCCGCCGCCGCCGGACCGCTGGAAGCCACTTCTTCGATCATGAGACTGCTCCTGCTCTTCAGATATTGCTGCGCCGGCGGGACCCCGGCACCGTTGGCGTATGTGATCCCGACACGGGACAGACTCTCGTGTCGGGTTCCCGAAAACATATGCCATTAATCTGGCATGAAAATGCCACAAAAGCAAGCACAAATCGCCGCAAAAACATCGCTCGCTTTAATCCTTTGGTCCGGCAAGGATTACAAGCCACCATTCCGCGGCACTCACCGGTCCCCCGGCGCGCCCGCGGCTGTGCGGGCTGCGGTCGGTGCGATCTGAACGCCCCGGCGGCGAGCCGACTTACGGCTTTGCCGGCCCTCGGCCCGCCCGCCGCCGAATCTTCGTCATTGCCGTCGCCGCCGCTTGACTTGTGGCATCGTTGCCACTAAAGTATCCCACCTATGGAAAAGAACCACAAGCTCCACGCCGTGCTGTCGGTCCTCGGCGATACCGATGGGCCCCTCAACAGCCGCACGATCACGCAACTGCTTCTTTCGGCCGGCCAGCGGATCAGCGAGCGGACGGTGCGGCTGTACCTCAAGGAGGCCGACGACCTGGGGCTGACCGAATCGCACGGGCGCAGGGGGCGGGTGTTGACCGAGGCCGGCCACGCCGAGCTGCGGATCAGCCAGGTGATCCGGCGGGTGGGTTACCTTTCCGGCATGATCGACCGGATGACCTACCAGATGACCTTCGACCTGCACACCCGCAGCGGCACCGTCGTGGTCAACACCTCCGTCGTCGACGCCGAGCCGCTGATGGAATACGCCGACGAGATCTGCCGCGTCTACGAGCGCGGCTACGCGATGGGCCGCCTGCTGACCCTCCTCAAGCCGGGCGAGCGGATCGGCAAGATCCTCATCCCTGAGGGCAAGCTGGGCTTCTGCACCGTCTGCTCCGTGACGCTCAACGGCGTCATGCTCAAGCACGGCGTTCCCATCACCAGCCGCTTCGGCGGGCTGATCGAACTGCAGGACGGCAGCGCCACCCGCTTCG
>JAAYZK010000315.1 GCA_012514895.1 Planctomycetota bacterium
ATCGCGGGTCCCGTTGCGGAGGATTCGACGGGCACGACGCTCGTGCGCTGCGGCGGGAAGACGTGGGCGATCTTCGGATCCGCCGACCGCGCGTGCTACGTGCGCACCTATCCGGATCTCGAGCCCGTCGGGCACCTCTCGTTCGACCATCCCCCGTGGCCCGCCGGCAAAAGCGACAACTGGGCGGAAGGGCGCGTCTGGCCGGCGTTCGCCGAAACGCCCGGCGGCGCCATCCACGCCTCGGGAGGTTCGCTCGACATCTTCGGTTCACGCTTCACGAACAACTTCTTCTCCGCCACGGCCGACAACGTCTGGTTTGACGGCGCCGCCCTCTACGCCAGCGCGGTCGCCCTCACCATCGCGGACACAGTCTTCGACGGGAACACCCTGAGCGACACCATCAAGCCCTGCCAGGGCGCCGCCCTTTTCCTTACCGGCGGAAACGCCTTCATAGACGGCTGCACCTTCACAACCAACACGCTCTACGGCAACCACAACGGCAACGACCACACGGGGGCCGCCATCCACGCCACCGGTGTCACCGGCCTGACCGTGCGCGACTCCTACTTCGCCGGAAACGTCTCAAAGTGCAACACCCAGAAGAGCGGTGGCCTCGTCAGGCTGTCGGGGGCGACAGAGGCGACGACGATGCGGCTGGAGCGCTGCGTCTTCAAGGCAAACGGGCCAACCGATGACAACCTGGGCATGTGCGCCTCCATCGGCCTCAATGCGGGGATCTTGGAGATGGAGCACTGTCTCTTCGCCGAACTCAGCCTTCCCCGTTCCGGCTCCTTCAAGCGCGCCATCGACATCCAGAAGGGGACGTTGCGCGCCAGCAAGTGCTCCTTCGTCAACAACGACGCCGCCGGCATCTTCTGCCACGCCGAGCAGGGCCACGTGGTTCTCACGGACTCCATCGTCTACGGCAACACGCAAGGCGACCTCGTGAACTTCAACACGGACGGATCGAACTTCAAGGTCTCCCACTGCTGCCTCGGCACCGACTACGGTTACGGCTGGACTGGAATCTTCACGGACGACCCCCTCCTCTCCGACGACGGGTTTTACCATCCTCTCTCCGCCGCCGGCCGCCTCGCGGACGGCTACCTTGCGGGCTCCACGTGGACGACGGACGCGGCTTCGTCGCCCACCCTCGACGCCGGCGACCCCGCAGCCGACTGGTTCGACGAGCCGCAGCCCAACAACCTCCGCATGAACCTCGGCTACGACGCGAACACGCCGGCCGCCTCAAAGTCCGCCACGGGCGCCTACGTCGCCTTTGATTCCCTCGCGGTCGTCGCACTCGCCGCCACCAACGTCACGGACAGCTCCGCCTGGGCGCGCGGCATCGTGGGCGGCCTCGGCAACGGCGGCGACGCCTCCGTCACCCTCGTCTGGGACACGGCGGACCGCAGCACGGACACGGCCGCCTGGGCGCACGTCGTTCCGCTTGGCACCTTCGGCCAATGGGGGCACATCGCCTCGCAAATCACGGGACTCACCGGCGGCATGACCTGCCACTACCGTCTTGTCGCCTCCAACGCCTCCGGCACGGCCTGGTCCGACGACGCCTCGTTCGCCATCCCCGTCGCGCCCACGCTTGCGCTCTCCGGCATCTCGCACCTGTCGCGCCACAGCGCCCGCGTCTGCGCCACGCTCGTCGATGACGGCGCCGCCGACTGCGAGACCGTCGTCACCTACTGGAAGGAGGCGGCTCCGTCCGCGACCCTCTCCGTGACCCTGGACGCGCGCCAGCTGCCCGAAGGCGTCCTCACGCGGATTCCCCTTGGCGGACTCACCGCGGGAACATGCTACGGCTTCCGCGTCGAGGTCTCCAACCCCGC
>JAAYZK010000316.1 GCA_012514895.1 Planctomycetota bacterium
CGCCCAGCACCACGCGCTGGGACACCCCGTCGACGGCGACCTCCAGGGCCAGGCCGGCGGGCCCGACGAGGGGCAGCCGGCCGTCGTCGGAGCCCCAGCGGGCCAGGCCGCAGGCCTCGAGCAGCGGCTCGGTGCGGGCCGCGGCGTGCTCGTCGGCCCCCGGCGAGGGCACCACGACCCGCACCGGCAGGCCGAGCACCCGGACCCGCAGGACGTGCCGCACCTCGCGGAAGCCGACCTGCCACGTGACCACGGTGAGCGTCGACGTGCGTGAGGGCAGCGGCACCGGCACGCGCGTGGTGTGGGGCTCCATGTAGGTGAAGGAGTCCGACGACGCGAGCGGGCGCCCGTCCAGGTAGGCGCGCCACGGCCCGGTGGAGGCGATCTCCAGCACACGCGGGTCGGCCTGGTCGACCTCCAGCACGGCCGCCGCGACCCCCAGCCGGTAGGAGGGGGTGAAGCAGAACACGCTCCAGTCGACGAGGCCGTCCTCGCCGGTGTGGTGGCGCAGCCACACGGCGTCGCGGGCCACGGCGTCCGGGCCCGGGACCGTCACCGGGGCGCCGACCGCCGCCGCGCCGGCCGGCGGTTCCCCCGGCAGCGGGTGCGCCGCGTGCAACCGGGCCTTGAGCCCGGCGACGTCGGGGCCGTTGGTCAGCACCCAGCGGGCCGAGCCGTCGGGCGGCCCCCACGGCGATCCGTCCGCCGGGAGGTGGTCGGCCAGGTCCTCGCACGGCCACCCCCAGGCGGGCGCGACCAGCCAGTCCCGGATCGTCCCCCGTGCGTCGAGGGTGTGGACCGTGCGGTCGGTGACGGGCACGTCGGGCCTACTTCAGGCCGCTGTTGGCGATGCCGAGCACGATGTAGCGCTGCAGGAACAGGAACATGATGATGACCGGCAGCATCGAGACCACGGACATGGCCAGGATGTAGTTGAACGGCACGATCAGCTGGCTGTTGAACTGGGCCAGCGCGACCGGGAGCGTGTACTTCGACTGGTCCTGGGCGATGATCAGCGGCCACAGGAAGTCGTTCCAGCGCCACATGATCGAGAAGATCGTCACCACGGCGATCGGCGCGCCGCAGAGCGGCACCACCACGCGCAGGAACGTGCGGAACTCCCCGGCTCCGTCGATGCGGGCGGCCTCGATCAGCTCATCGGGGATGCCCAGCATGTACTGGCGCAGCAGGAACACCCCGGTCGGGGTGGCCGCCGGCGGGATGATCATGCCCCACAGCGAGTTGACCAACCCGAGCTGGGCGGCGACCTGGTAGACCGCGATCAGGATGACCTGCAGCGGCACCATGATGGTGGCCAGCACGAGCAGGAACAGCAGGTTGCGCCCCCGGAAGTTGTACTTGGCCAGGCCGTAGGCGCACATCGTGTTGATGACGAGCGTCAGGATCGTCGCGCCGACGGTGACGATCGTGGAGTTCATCAGGTAGGTGCCGAACGCGAAGCTCTCCAGCGCCCCGGTGTAGTTGTCGAAGTTGAAGTTCGCGGGCAGCGGACGCGGCGGGCGTGCCGCCAGCTCCAGCTCGGTCTTGAAGCTCGACAGGACCGTCCACACGAGCGGGACGAGCACGATCAGCGCGGTCGTGACCAGCACGGTGTAGCGGATCACCAGGCCGAGGGTCGGTGGGCGCCGGTGACCCGTCGACGTCCAGGTCGAGCCGGGGCGGGCGGGGGCGGTCGCTGGGGTGGCGGTCATGCTGCCTCCTGACGGCGTCCGTTGAGGTAGTTGAGCAGGGTGAAGCCGAACACGCAGATGAACAGGATCACGCCGCCGGCCGAGGCCAGGCCGTAGCGGATCGGCGACTGGAAGGCCCGCTCGTAGATGTACTGGACCATCAGCGTGGTCGCGCCGACAGGCCCGCCGCCGGTGAGCGTCCAGATGAAGTCGAAGGACTGGAAGCCCGAGATGGTCGCCAGGATCACCACGACCAGCGTCGTCGGCCGCAGCAGCGGCCACGTCATGCTGAAAAACTGCTGCGTCGGGCTGGCGCCGTCGATCGCGGCGGCCTCGTAGACACTGGGGTCGATGCCCTGCAGGCCGGACAGCATGATCAGGGTGTAGAAGCCGACGTGGATCCACAGGCCGACGAAGATGATGACGGCCATCGCCAGGCGTCCGTCGATCAGCCAGCCGGGCTGGCCGAGGCCGAGCGCGCCCAGGCCCACGTTGAGCAGGCCGTTGGTGCGGTCGAGGATCCAGCCCCAGAGCAGGCCGACGACGACCGCGGACAGGAGGCTGGGCAGGAACAGCACCGCGCGGAAGAAGCTGCGCCCGCGGAAGGACTGGTTCAGCAGGATCGCGTACCCGGTGGCCAGGATCGTCGTCAGGACCACGAAGACCACCGTGAAGAACAGCGTCGACGTGAAGGCCCGGATGAACGCCTGGTTGGTGATCAGCTCGGTGTAGTTCTCCGTCCCCACCCACCGGAACGTGCGGCCGTTGGTGGAGTCGTACAGCGAGATGTTGAACATGTTGATCGCCGGCCAGATCGTGAAGAGGCCGAAGATCAGCATGTTCGGCAGGACGAACAGGTAGGGGGCGATCTTGATGGGGCTCAACCAACGACGGCGGCCCCGGGTGGGGGCCGCCGTCGCCGTCGTGATGTCAGCCTGCGGCATTCGTCTTGACGATCTGGTCGATGGCCTCGGACGCCTGCTGCGCCGTCTTGCCACCCTGCATGACCTCACCGATCTGGGTGATCACCTCGCGGCCGGTCGCGCCGAAGACCGGCGAGAAGTTGGACGGGTAGGTGTCGTCGGGCGTGAGCGCCACGTCGGCGAGGAAGACCTTCATGTCGTCGCCGCGGTTGGTGTACTCGATGCCCTGCTCGATCAGGTCGTTGCGGGTCGGCAGGAAGTTGGCCTGGATCGCCATGTGGGTCTGCGCCTCGGCGCTGTTCATGAAGGCGATGAACTCCGCGGCCAGCGGGATGTTCTTGCCCTGCTTGAAGGCCACCATGAACTTGCCGCCGGGGAAGCCGCCGCACCGCTCGGCGCAGGGGTTCGGGGCCGCGGCCCAGGTGAAGTCGGCCTTCTGCGACAGCGAGGCGACCTGCCAGTTGCCGGAGATGTAGACCGGCACCTGCTGGGCGAGGAAGACGTCGGCGGGCGCGGCGTACTTGGAGCCGGCCTGCAGGAAGACGTCCTTCGGCATGACCTCGTCGTTGTTCAGGGTCACGAACTGCTCGATCGCCGCGGCGCCCTTGGCGACGTCCCAGTTGGGCTCCATGCCGTCACCCTTGAACAGGGTGGTGCCGTACTGGCTGAACATGGTCGAGAGGCGGTGGGCGGAGATGTCGATGGCGATGCCGTACTCGGTGCCGGCCTTCTCCTTGACCTCCTTGGCCGCGGCGACCATCTCGTCCCACGTCCACTTCTCGCCGAGCTTCGGGTAGCTGACGCCGGCCTTCTCGAACAGGTCGACGTTCACCAGCGGCCCGTTCATCGTCAGGTCGCTGAAGACGGCGATGGGGTTGCCGTCGGCGTCGTGGGTGAACGCGTCGCTGCCGGCGATGAACTTGCCGTCGAGGTCCGCCTTGGCGGGGCTCAGGTCGGCGAGGTCCTCCAGCCAGGGGCCGAGGCCGGCGACGCGCGCCACGTCGGGGGCGTTGGAGCCGGCGAGGCGGGCCTGGAGGGTCTGCTCGAGGTTGGCATAGGGCACGATCTCGAGGTTGACGGTGGCGCCGTTGGCCTCCTCGAACTGCTTGATCAGGTCACGCGTGGCCTGCTCGTCGGGGCCGTCGGTGAAGTAGACGTAGGTGAGTTCCTTGGGACCCTCGGGCGCCGCGGCGCCGCCGGTCTGGGCGGGCGCGGGGTCCTGGGTGGTGGCCGGCTGGCCGGGTGCGCAGCCCGCCAGTGCGAGTGCGCCGGCCGCGAGGATCGCGCCGAGCTTGGCGAGGCGTCGGGTGGTCACGGTTACCCCTCTCCTGGGGCGACGTCGCCCCGGTGGACATCGTGGACGGCTTCGGCTGCGAGTCGTGGGGGCAGGGGGCCGTCCCTTGGGCGTCACGTTAGGAGGGGTCAGCGCTTTCCACAATGGTCCCCGCCACCAGAAACGCCAGAAGCGGGCACGGCGGGGAAAGTCACTGGAACCCCTAGCCACGCAGCGGTGAGCGGCCCTAGGATTCAGGTTTGGCCGTTCACCGAAGATTCATCCGGCCGAGATCAGTCCGCGACCTCCGCGGCCGTCCGCAAGGTCACCTGGGGCGGGTAGAGGCCCATGACCTGCAGGGCCGCCGCGTGGTTCTCGGGGGTCGACCCGGCGCACGCGTCGGCGACGACCGTGATCGTCGCCCCGGCGTCGGCGGCCGGGAGGACGGTCGAGACCACGCAGCAGTCGGTCGACACCCCCGTCACCACGAGCTCCGCCGCCTCCCCCACGATCGGGGCCAGCACGTCCCACTTGCCGAAGGTCGGGGCGTCGACCACGCGCGCGCCCGCGGCGTCCAATCCGTCGACGAGGTCGAAGTACGGGTCGTCGGCCGGCCGGTCGGCGAACGGCCAGGCCTGCATGTAGGCGTCCCAGCTGCCCACCCGGGCGTCCGGCGCCGGGGGAACCCAGCGCGTGATGATCGTCC
>JAAYZK010000317.1 GCA_012514895.1 Planctomycetota bacterium
ATTGGCGTCCCTTCGAGCAAATCAACGTCCGCGGCACGGAGCACGTGCTGCAGGCGTGTCGCGAGCACGGCGTCGAGCGGCTCGTCTACACCAGCAGTCCGAGCGTCGTCTTCGCAGGCAAGGATCAGTGCGGGGTCGATGAATCGGTGCCGTATGACTTCAATTGGATGAAGGCGAATGGCGCCCACTACTCTATGAGCAAAGCGCTGGCCGAACGGTCCGTGCTGGCGGCCAACGACGCCAATCTGCGGACTTGCGCCATCCGGCCCCATCTCATCTGGGGGCCGCGAGACAATCATCTCATTCCACGGCTGATCGAACGCGCGCGATTGGGGCGCCTCCGTCGGGTCGGTGAAGGCAAGAATGAAGTCGATATTACCTTTGTGGCCAACGCCGCCGACGCCCATCTGCAGGCGGCTGATGCCCTGGTCGCCGCCGATTCAGCCGTGGCCGGCAAGGCGTACTTCATCAGCCAGGGCAAACCGGTGAACTGCTGGCAGTGGATCGACCAGGTTCTGGCGCTGGTGAACCTGCCGCCGGTGCGAAAGTCTATTTCTCAGAAGGCGGCGGCGCGCGCCGGGGCGGTTTGTGAGTGGGTGTTTCGGGCGCTGCCGAAGAGCGCGACCAGTGGTCGCGGCTTTATGGAACCGCCGATGACGCGGCTTTTGGCGGCTCAGTTGGGGACTTCGCATTGGTTCGACATCTCCGCCGCACGGCGGGATTTCGGCTACGAACCGGCCGTTTCGACCTCGGAGGGGATGAAGCGGCTGGGGGCGTGGCTGCGATCGCAAGCTAGCCCCGGTCAGTGACCGGGGACTAAATGGGCGCGGCGGCGCGGTCTTTCGGCGGGCCTGACCTACGCGCTGCCCGGATGCGCAACTAGAATTGCGGTTCTCTCTATTTGGCTCACCCTTCCCTGTTTTGAGGCTTTTGCGTGCTTCGTACTCACACCTGCGGCGAACTGGGCGAACTGAACGTCGGACAAATCGTCACCCTCTGCGGCTGGGTCGACACCTACCGCGACCACGGCGGCGGGCTGTTCGTCGATCTCCGCGACCGTTATGGCTTGACGCAGGTGGTGTTCAATCCGCCCGACACGGCGCCGGACGTCATCGAGCTGAGCAAGACGCTGCGGGCCGAGTACGTGGTGAAGGTCACCGGCGTCGTCGCCGCTCGGCCGGAGGGCATGGCGAACCTCAAGCTGACGACCGGCAAGATCGAAGTTCGAGCCACCGCGCTGGAGCTGCTGAACAAGAGCCTCACTCCCCCGGTGTCGCCCAACGCCAACGCCCAGGACATGCCGGGCGAGGATTTGCGGCTGAAACATCGGTATCTCGACCTGCGGCGCCCGGAGCTGCAGCGCGTGATGCTGATGCGCGACCGCATGGTGAAGGGCATGCGCGACTACTTCGCCGAGAAGGACTTCATCGACGTCGAAACGCCTTGCCTGGGCCGCAGTACGCCCGAAGGCGCCCGCGACTACCTGGTGCCCAGCCGCGTGCATCACGGCGCCTTCTACGCCCTGCCGCAGTCGCCGCAGTTGTACAAGCAGATTCTGATGATCGCCGGGTACGACCGCTACGTGCAGGTCGCCCGCTGCTTCCGCGACGAGGACCTGCGGGCCGACCGTCAGCCGGAGTTCACGCAACTCGACGTCGAGATGTCGTTCGTCGATTCGGACGACGTC
>JAAYZK010000318.1 GCA_012514895.1 Planctomycetota bacterium
GCCGCCGGCCCTCCGGCCGGCCGACCTCCTGGCCACGCCCCGGCCGCTGACGGCCGCGCGGGTCCCAAGGCAACCGACTACGACAGCCAATTCACCCGTCCAAGCCGGGTAGACTCGGACTGTTCAGACCTTGTGCCGTCCCAGTATTCCGATTATTCCGAGAATTCGGAGTGTCGGAAAACGCAGGCGTCCCTGTCATGGAACGGGCGGACGGTGGACCTGGGGGGCAGGGTCCTGTTCCTGCAGCGGCGGGAGGGCCTGGACGAGGCGGTCGACCAGCGCATCGGTGGCCTCCAGGCGGAGTGGGAGGTAAGCGGTGGGGGGGCGGCGGCCCTGGCTGCTGGTGCGATGGAGAAAGGGTTGCGGTGTCTGGTAAAGGACCGACCCGTCGGCGACGCGGAGCACGGTGACGGAGGCGGCGGCGGAGGCGGTCTTGTGGTACCAGGCGTAAAGGGGGTCCTCCAGGCCCAGGGGGAAGCCGAACTTGGAGCTGACGCCGTAGCCGAAGACCTTGGACGAGGGAGCCCGGGGGTGGGTGTCGGCGCGGTAAACGGGGACTACCCCGCGGATGACGGCGTCGATTCGCCCCAGTTGGCGGAGCGTGGCGAGCACTTCCGGGGTGGAGTCATCCGGGCTGAGCGTCAGCCCCGCCTCGGCCAGCCGCGCGCGGAGGTCGTCGGGACCCAGAACGGCATACGTCCCCCGGCGGCGGAGGGCGGCGGCCAGGTCGCCCGCGACAAGCTCGCCGGCGCCGTCGCAGCCCGACTCGTTGGCAAAGGGCAGAACGGCGACGGTATAGGCGGACGTGCCAGCCGTCCCCCCGCCCCCGCGGTCGCAGACGCGGCAGCCGGCGGCGGCGGCGAAGAGCGATAGGAGAATCAGGCCCAGGCAGCGACGGCAACGGACGGTGGACATGGCAACCCCTCCTGCGGCAAAAGCCCCGATGCACCGCCAGTATTATAGATGCGCGCTGTACCGGGCGGGGGAACATCCCCGGCGGGGGGACGCCTGGGAGGCGTGCTCTTTTTCTATAGAGGGTCTTGACTTCCGGTATGCGATGGGGGAAAAGGAGGGCATCTTCTCTCGGGCTTCCGCCGGGCATCCGGTATCGAATGGGTGGATTGGGTGGAAGAGGCGGTGCATCTCAGTACACATCAACGAGGCGGCAGGATGATCGGGAACCTTCTGCAGAGAGCGTGCGCGCATGCGTCGTCGGAACGTCCGGCCCGGTCGCTGTGGGTCGGCGTGCGGATGGCTGCGGCGCTGGCGATGGTCGTGCTGGCGGTGGGCGGGTGCGTCCGGTCGGACGGCCTGAGTCCCGGCGAGCCCTCCCCGGCGGACGGCGTGGCCGCCGAGGTCTCCGCCGAGCCCGCGGCCGCCGAAGTTCCGGCCGCGGCCCCGGTTGAGGCGCCCCCCGCACCGCCCGCCGAGGCGGGGGCGGTTCCGGCGGAGCCGGCCGTCGCAGCCCCCGCCGAGCCTGCGGCGGAGGTGGTGGCGGCGCCGGGGGCGATGGATGGGGATGCCTTTGCCGTCAGCGAGTTCATCTTCCTGTACGAGCTGTCCCACCCTGACCTGCCGGACGTCGAGTCGCTGCAGGACCTCGAGGTGGTGCTGGGCGTGACGCTGGAGGGGTTCGTCGCGCCGCGGGCGGGGGTGGACGTCGTGACGCTCCGCCTGGGCGACCTTCGGGGCGGCTCGGCCCAGACGTTCTACGCCAGCGCGATCGTGGCGGTCAACCAGAGGATCGTGGGGCACTTCAGCGGCGAGCTGGGGATCATGGGCGTCCTCGTGGTGCCCCATCCGGGGGACATCTTCGAGCAGGTCACCGCCGGCCAGACCGCCCTGTTCGACGAACGCGAGGACCGCACGTCCCTCCGCGAGATCATCCGGATCGGCGTGATTACCGAGGTGCACACCATCGCCTCCGGCGAGCGGGTCGACAGGGACAGCCGCATCGACGCCCCGCAGCACCGGCGGATCCTCGAGGAGTCCCCTGTCCGCCCGGCCCTGTACACCGCCACGGTGCGCGATGGCTGCGACTTCGAGCGCGGCTCGCTCGTGCGGCGGCGGGACGCCGATGGCGACGGGCGGCCCTTCACGACCGTCCTGGGCGTGCCCAAGGACGCCGCGGACGGCGCCCAGGCCGTTCAGGGGTACGTCTATCCGGCCCTGCACTGGACGGCCGACGCCGCCCGCGGGCACGCCGAGGCGAACGGCGCCGTCCTGGAGGACGCCGACGCCTCCCGCCACGACCTGCTCCGCAAGGCCAGGCTGGACGAGTACGTGCTGAAGCTCAGCCGCCACCCCGGCCGCAGCGTCGAGGTCGCCGTCGCCGCCGCCAGCGAGATCCCCGGCGAGGTCGCCCTGGACTTCCTGGTGACCGAAAACCGGCCGTGGATGGCCTATTACCAGCTTGCCAACACCGGCAGCGAGGGCACCGAGGACTGGCGCCACCGGTTCGGCTTCGTCTGCAACCAGTTCTCCGGCCGCGACGACATCCTCAGTCTGGACTACATCACCAGCTTCGACGACACGCAGGTGGCCATAGGCGCCTACGAGGCGCCCCTGCCGTGCGTGGACGGCCTGCGCGGGCGGCTGCGCGCGACGTGGAACGAGTACACCGCCTCAGACATCGGCCTTGACGAAGACGACTTCGACGGCGACGGCTGGACGGTCGGCGGCGACCTGGTCTACAACGCCTTCCAGTGGGACAAGACGTTCCTGGACCTCATCTTCGGCGTCGAGTACCGCAACGTCTTCGTCCACAACCACCCCACGGCGGTCAAGGAGACCTCCGAATTCCTCCTGCCCCGCGTCGGCGTGCTGCTGGAGCGGACCGGCGAGGTTTCGGCGGCCCACGCGGCGGCCAACATCGAGTGGACGGTGGACGGCGTGGCCGGCGACACAGACGTCGCCCTGCGCCACCTCGGCCGCGAGGAGCCCGACGACAACTGGGCCCTGCTCAAGTGGAACACCGGGGCGCAGTTCTGGCTGGAGCCCCTGCTGAACGGCGAGCGCTGGAAGGACCCCGCCAGCGGGTGGGCGACGCTGGCCCACGAGGTGCAGGTGACCTTCTCGGGCCAGCTCGACAACGGCGACCGGCTCATCCCGCACGCCCAGCAGACCGTCGGCGGCCTGTACACCGTCCGGGGGTATCCCGAGTCGGTCGTCGTCGGCGACACCGTCCTGATCGGCCGCGCCGAGTACGCCTACCACCTGCCCAAGGCGATCCGGCCCAAGGCCGACGCCGGGCCCGAGTGGGGCCAGGTCCGCCTGTTCGGCCGTCCGTTCCGCCTGACGCCGCAGCACCGGTACGGCTCGGCGGACTGGGACCTGGTGTTCCGCGCCTTCTACGACGTCGGCCGCACGATCAACACCGATTCGAGCGACCTGGGCTTCGAGCACAACGACACCCTCATGGGCGCCGGGGTCGGGGCGGAACTGTCGATCAGGCACTACCTCTCGCTTCGCGTCGACTGGGGCGTCGCCCTGCGCGACCTGGACAGCGAGGACGTGGATGCCGGCGACAGCGAGGTGCATTTCGTCGCCACGCTGGCCTACTGACGCCGGCGGTGGGGACGGATTTCACGGGCCGCGCGGCGGTGCTTCGGCGCCGCCGGCGGCGATCGAGAGTAGGGAGTAGGGATATGGCTTCGACTGAAGGGTCCTTCACGTCCGGCAGAGCGCATCCGGCCCGACGGGCCGTCCTGGCGGCCGCGGTCGTCCTGGCGGCGGCGGCCTCCTTCGTGGCCGCGGCGCCGGAAGGGGCGCAGGTGGTTCGCGGGAAGGTCAACATCGACACCCGCGGCGCCGACACCGTCATCCGCGCCGGCCACAACAGCATCATCAACTACTCCCGCTTCAACGTCGCCGCCGGCGAGCGGGTGCGGTTCGTCCAGCCCGGCCGGCGGGCGAGGGTGCTCAACCGCATCCTCGGCGGGGAGCCCAGCCGCATCAACGGACGGCTCAGCGCCAACGGCATCGTCTACTTCGTCAACCCCGCCGGCGTCCTGTTCGGACCCGGCGCCGTGATCAACGTCGGCACGCTCTACGCCGCCGGCGCCTCGATCAGCGACCAGGACTTCCTGGCCGGCGCCGACCGCTTCACCGGCGCCGTCGGCGAGGTCGTCAACCGCGGGCGGATCTACGCCGACGCCGTCACCCTCCTGGGCCGCCAGGTGGCCAATCACGGCACGATCGTCGCGGGGCGCGACAGCGTCATGCTCCTGGCCGGCGACGAGGTCCTGATCGGCGAGCGCGGCGGGCGGGTCTACGTCCGCCTGGACGCCGCCGACGCCGCCGTCGAGGGCGCCGGCGTCGACAACACCGGCGCCATCCGCGCCGCCTCCGGCGTCCGCCTGGCCGCCGGCGACATGTACTCCCTGGCCATCCGCAACACCGGCCAGGTGAAGGCGCGGGCGATCCGCGTCGAGGGCCTCGGCGGCGACGTCGAGGTCGGCGGCACCCTCGACGCCTCCGGCCGCGTCGGCGGAACCGTCTCCATCCTCGGCGACGACGTCTCGGTCCGCTCCGCCGCCATCGACGCCTCCGGCACGCTCGGCGGCGGCACCGTCCTGATCGGCGGCGACGTCCAGGGCGGCGCCGGCGTCCCGACCGCCCGGCGGACCCTCGTCGACGCCGACACCGTCATCGCCGCCGACGCCCTCGTCCGCGGCGACGGCGGCAAGGTCGTCGTCTGGGCCGACGGGGCCGCGAGCTTCACCGGAACCGTCTCCGCCACCGGCGGGCCCGCCGGCGGCGACGGGGGCTTCGTCGAGACCTCCGGCCTGGGCAGCCTCCATGTCTCCGGCGCCGCCGTCGACGCCTCCGCCCCGCGCGGCAACGCCGGCGTCTGGCTGCTCGACCCCACCGACGTCACGATCGCCGCCGCACCCACCTCCGGCTCCATGGGCGCCGGACCCGACTGGGCGCCGGACGGCACCGACCCGGCGGCGGCCACCGTCAACACCGCCGACATCGTCGCCGCCCTCGAAGGCGGCACCAGCGTGACCGTCACCTCCTCGGGCGGCGGGGCCGGCACGGGCACCATCACCGTCGCCGATCCGATCCTGCCCGACCTCGACACGGCCGCCGACTCCGGCCAGAACGTCTCGCTGACCCTCGACGCCGCGGCCGACATCATCATCGACGCCGCCATCGCCGTCATCGGCTCCGATCACGCCGACGACCACCTGTCGATCATCCTCCAGGCCGTCACCGGCGTGGACATCAAAGCCGCCATCGACACCTTCGGCGGCGATTTCACCAGCGGCACGGCCCTGGCCGTCAACGGCGGGAGCTTCGACGCCACCGGCGGGTCGATCGCCACCGGCGCCGGCTCGGCCCTCATCACCCACGCCGGCTCGGCCGCCCTGGGGCCGATGACCGTCGGCGGCGACCTGACCGTCACCGCGGGCGGGCCCATCACCGACGCCGACGGGGCCGGCAACGCACTGGCCGTGACCGGCACCGCCGCCTTCACCACCAGGGCCGACGCCGGGGCCGCCATCACGCTGGACAACGACGCCAACACCTTCGGCACCGTCAACGCCCGCGCCCTCAACGCCGCCGGCGACGCGGCCGCCGCCGGCGCCATCGAGATCATTGAAGACACCTCCCTGGCCGTCGGGGCCGTCGAGACGGCCGGCACCGTGACACTCACCTCCGTCAACGGCTCGATCCTCGACGCCGCCGACGATGCCGTCGTGGACATCACGGCCGGCGGCCTGATCACGCTGACGGCCGCGGGCGACATCGCGGGCGTCGCGGCCCCCGGCGACACCGCCCTGGAACTCGCGGCGGGCAGCGAGGTGGATGCCTCCTCGACGAATGCCGGCAACATCACGCTGGCCGGGGCAGGCGCGCTAACGCTGACGGATGTGGATACCGTTGACGGCAACATCACGGTCACGGCCGCGGGCGCCCTGGCGGCGACGGATGTGGATGCCGATGACGCCGTGGCGCTGACTGCGACTGCCGGCGACATTACCGTCGGGTCGGTTACCGCGGGGAGTACGGCGACGTTGACGGCGACGAATGGCTCGATCCTCGATGCCGCCGACGATGCCGTCGTGGACATCACCACCGGCGGCCTGATCACGCTGACGGCCCGGACGAACATCGCCGGCCCCGGCCCGGGCAACGCGGCCCTGGAGCTTGCCGCGGGAAGCCAGGTGGATGCCTCTTCGACGAACGCCGGCAACATCACGCTCGCCTCGCCCGGCGCACTGACGCTGACGGATGTGGATACGGCGGACGGCAACATCACGGTCACCGCGGCCGGCGCCCTGGCGGCGACGGATGTGGATGCCGATGACGCCGTGTCGCTGACCGCCAGCGCCGGCGACATCACCGTCGGCACCGTCACGGCCGGGAGCACGGCCGCCTTGACGGCGACGAACGGTTCGATCCTGGATGCCGCCGATGATGCCGTCGTGGACATCACGGCCGGCGGCCTGATCACGTTGACGGCCGCGGGCGACATCGCGGGCGTAGCGGCCCCCGGCGACACCGCCCTGGAACTGGCCGCGGGCAGCCAGGTGAACGCATCGTCCACGACGGCGGGCGACATCCTCCTGGCCGGCGCCGGCGCTCTGACGTTGACGGATGTGGATACCGTTGACGGCAACATCACGGTCACAGCCGCGGGCGCCCTCGCGGCGACGGACGTGGACGCCGATGACGCCCTCAGCCTGAGCACGAGCGCCGGCGACATCAACGTCGGCTCCGTCACGGCCGGCAGCACCGCCGCCTTGACGGCAACGAACGGCTCGATCCTGGACGCCGCCGACGATGCCGTCGTGGATATCACGGCCGGCGGCCTGATCACCTTGACCGCGCGAACGAACATCGCGGGCCCCGGCCCGGGCGACAGTGCCCTGGAACTGGCCGCGGGCAGCCAGGTGGACGCTTCTTCGACGAACGCAGGCAATATCACGCTCGCCTCGCCCGGCGCCCTGACGTTGACGGATGTGGATACGGCGGACGGCAACATCACAGTCACGGCCGCGGGCGCCCTGGCGGCGACGGATGTGGATGCCGATGACGCCGTGGCGCTGACCGC
>JAAYZK010000319.1 GCA_012514895.1 Planctomycetota bacterium
GATGCCGATCTTGCCCACGTCGTGCACGACCGCCGCCACGCGGATGTTCCCGATCAGGTCGCCGGGCAGATCGGCGTCCTTGGCCAGGTGCTCGGCGTAGTAGGCCACGTGGTCGCTGTGCATGCGGGTGTAGGGATCCTTCGCCTCCACGGCGCTGACCAGGGCCCGGACGCCGTCCAGGCATGCCAGCCAGAGCTGGTGGTCGATCCGGGCGGCCTCCTGGGCCATGTCATCGAGCTCGCAGGTGGCCTGGAAGACCGTTCCCATCGCGGCCTGGGTGCTCTGCGACCAGGTGCGGACGACGTTGCCGCCGTTCCGCTTGGCGTCGCGGACGGCGCGCCGGGCGTCGGAGAGCACCTGTTCGGGCGGGGTGGAGAACCCCGGCCCGGCCTCGGCGACCCCCAGCGAGGCGGTGATCGAGACCGCCGGGCCCTGCCACTGCACCGACAGCCGTCCCAGCGTGTGGCGGATCCGCTCGGCGACGACGGCGGCCTGGTTCTCGTCGGCGCCCGCCAGCACGATGATGAACTCGTCGGCGCCGAAGCGGCAGATGGGAACGTCCTGGCCGAACAGGGCCGCAAGGGCCTGCCCCACCTGGCTGAGCAGTTCGTCGCCGAAGGCGTAGCCGAAGATGCTGTTGGCTTCGGTGAACTGGTCGAGATCCAGCATGATCACCGAGCAGGTGTCCGCCCGTCCCACGGACGCCAGGCGGATGGCGTTGAGGCGGTCGTGGAGCATCCGCGGGGTCAGCAGGCCCGTCAGGGCGTCGTGCTGCTCGACCGGCGCCGCGGCAACGGGCCGGCGGCGGCGCTCGGCCATCGCGCGGGTGACGATCTGGTGAAGACGTTCGACGTCCAGCGGCTTTTCGAGGTAGTCGTAGGCGCCCTGGCGGATGGCGTACTTGGCATCCTCCACCGAGCCGTGGCCGGTCATGAGGATGACCGGGGTGGACGGCTGCGCCTGGCGAGCGCGCTGGAGCAGTTCCAACCCGCTGATCCCGGGCATGCTGACGTCGCACAGGATGCTCCCGAACGGCTCGTCGCAGATCAACTGCTCCGCCCGCTCGGCCTGGGTCACCAGGACGCATTCCAGATCGTGGGTCTGGAGGGCCTGGCCGATCAGAGAGCACACAGACGGGGTATCGTCAATCACGAGCACCCGCCGGCCCTGCGCCGCTGCTGCAGTACTTTCCATCACAACCTCGGAAAGGACCCCAACACCTTATCGGCGCAGATGGGGACTGGGTTTAGAAGCGGCAGGCGCCAGGCTTCAGGAACGGCGACACGAAAGCTGAAGGCGCCGTGGCCGTTCCGTGCCTGCAGCCTGCAGCCTGCCGTGCTCTCACCCGGCGTCGGACTTGTACGCCCGCCCGTCGAGGAAGCCTTCGAGCCTCCGCGCCCGCACGGGGTGCTGGAGCTTGCGGATGGCCTTGGCCTCCACCTGGCGGACGCGTTCGCGGGTCACCTTGAAGATCCGGCCGACCTCTTCCAGGGTGTAGGTGTACCCGTCGCCGATCCCGTACCGCAGCTTGATGATCTCCCGCTCGCGGTAGGTGAGCGTCTTGAGCACTTCCTCGATGCGGTCCTTGAGCATCTCGGCCCCGGCCGATTCGACGGGGCTCTCGGCGGACTCGTCCTCGATGAAATCGCCGAAGTAGCTGTCCTCGCTCTCGCCGACGGGCCGGTCGAGGCTGATCGGGTGGCGGGAGATCTTCATGACCCGCCGCGCCTCGGTGATCGTCATGCCGGCCTCGTGGGCGATCTCCTCGATGGACGGCTCGCGCCCGAGTTCCTGGACGAGCCGCTTGGAGATGTTCCGCAGGCGGCTCATCGTCTCGATCATGTGGACGGGGATGCGGATCGTGCGGGCGTGGTCGGCGATCGCGCGGGTGATCGCCTGGCGGATCCACCACGTCGCGTA
>JAAYZK010000320.1 GCA_012514895.1 Planctomycetota bacterium
CGTCCATCGACACGTTGGGCGTGGCGCCCGTGGCGATCTGGGTGACGCCTTCGGTCCAGACGTAGCTGGCGATCGAGCCGTCCGAATCGTACGAATCGTCCCCATCCAGCGTCACGGTCGCCGAGCCATCCCCGTCGGTGTCGGTGACGGTCTGGTCGTCGCCGGCATCGGCCACCGGCGGGACGTTGCCCGCCCCGGACTCATACTCGTACGCCCCGATGTCGTACCCGTCGCCCTGCGGGCGCGAGACGCCGTCGATGTCGGTATCCGGGGCGAGCGTCGCGCTGCCTTCATCCACGGCCGGCCCGTCGGCCAGCAGGTGGACGTCGCCGTTCTCCCAGTCGACGAAGATCTGGTCGCTCAGCGCGTCGGTCAGCGTGATGTTGTGATCGACGACGATGTTGTTCTGCTGGTTGGCCGAGGGGATCTGGTAGCAGAGGTTGTTGCGGATGGTGCAGTCCCAGTTGCCCCCGAGGCCCTTGGTGCCCAGGGAGATCCAGCAGGGGTAGGCCCGCGACGGGTCGAGGACCGTGTTGTTGATGATGACGCACCCGTCGGCGTCGTACAGGGAGATGCCGTGATAGTGGGCCGTGAGGACCACGTTATTCTCGACGAGGCAGTCGACCAGCGGCCCGTCGAAGCAGCCGACGCCCTGCGGGCTGGTGGTGAGGGGACGGCCGGTGATCCTGCGGCCGTCGAACCAGTTGCCCCGGATCTCGACGGCGGTGTGGGGGACGCCCCCGCCGCGGTAGAGCTGGATCATGTCGTCGTGGTTGTCGTCGACGTCGACGAAGTCGCTGAGGTGGTTGTACTGCCAGACGATCCGGTCGTTGGCGCTGCGCAGCCCGTCATGCGCGATGCCGCACAGCGTGTTGTATTCGATCACGCTGTCGGCCCCGCCGACGCTGATGCCCAGTTGGATGTTGCGGATCGTGTTGTAGCGGATGATGTTTCGCGGGCCGCCGGAGCTCACGCCGGCGCCGGGCGTTTTGGTGAGCCAGTCGTTGGCGGTGAAGTTGCTGGTGTCGTCGACGCCGTAGACGTGGGAGTTCTCGAGGATGCAGTCATAGCTCGGTCCGTGCCAGCCATGGTTCTCGAAGTTCACCGCCGTGGCCGTCCCCGGCGTGCCGTACGGCTCCTGGCTGACGGTCACGCCGTCGATGCGCCACTTACAGCCCCCGCGGAACTGGAACCGCCGTACGACCGGCGTGTGGCCGGCGGCGGCGCGGAGGGTGATCCAATCGGGGTTGTAATAACCCTGGGCGTACACGACGCCGTGATCGCCCGACAGCAGTTCGAGCGTATCGCCCGGCTGGACGGGGGCGCCGTCGTTGCGGACCTTCAGCGGGGCCCCGTAGACGTACGGATAGGAGACGGGCTGCATTGACTCGATCTTGTTGGCGGCGATCACGTCGGCCAGGGCGCCCCACGGATCGTTGATGCTGCCGTCGCCGGACATGCTGCCGTTGACGGGATCGCAGTAGAACGTCGCCGCCTGGACGACCGACAGGCTCAGCGCCAGAACGACACACAAATACGTCCCTTGCCATGTGCGTTTCATGGTTTCATCCCTTTGAGTTGGAGAACACGAAGATGATCCTGGTGACCGACACGAGCGGTCGGCGGCTACGGTCCGGACGGTCTCATGGCACAGTCCTCCTTCCCCCCTGATGACGCGATGTGAAAGCCGGCGCCCCTGCGGCGCGCAGCCTGTGACCTCTTGCGAAGCACCCACCCGAGGAAGAAGCAAACCTGCCGTACAGATGTGACCGATGAGACCCGGCGATGCCAGGTCACCCGCCATTATATCCTAATGCGCCTCCCATTCAATACTTTTCTTGAAATTGCGTTTCTTCCCGGTTCGCAGATAATGGATTCCCCTACCCGAACGTATGCCGCTTGCCCCATGACGGCCCGCGGGCTATACTTCGGCCCTGCGAAGCCGTGAACGGACACAGCAGCATCGGGTGAACCATGATGACGCGTCGTGAACGATTGATGCGGACGCTGCGGGGCGAGGCGGTGGATCGGCCGGCGGTGTGCTTCTATGAGATCAACGGGCTGGACGAACACCCTGACAGCACCGACCCGTTCACCATCTACACCCATCCGTCGTGGCGGCCGGTGATCGACCTGGCGGCCGAACGGACCGACCGCATCGTGATGCGGCCTGTGCCCTGGCGGGCCCAGGGCCCCGACGGCCTGGCGGGCCTGGTGAGCGACACCGTCGAGGTCCGCGACGGCAGCCGCTTCGCCACCCACACGGTCCGCGCCGGCACGCGCACGCTCGTGCAGCGGACGCGGCGGGACGCCGACGTCGACACCGTCTGGACGCTGGAGCACCTGCTCAAGGATGTCGACGACCTGAGGGCGTACCTCCAGTTGCCCGCCCCCGCCCCCGGCGGGCGCCCCGACACCGCCGGGGTGCTGGCGGCCGAGGCGGCGCTGGGGGAGACGGGGATCGTCATGATCGACACGGCCGACCCGCTGTGCCTGGCGGCGTCGCTGTTCGACATGGGCGAGTACACGATCGTCGCGATGACCGAGCCGGACCTGTTCCGCCGGCTGCTGGATCGTTTCGCCGCGGTCCTCCTGCCCCGCACCGAAGCGATTGCCGAGGCGCTGCCGGGACGTCTCTGGCGGATCTACGGGCCCGAGTACGCCACCGCGCCCTACCTGCCGCCAAGGCTGTTCGAGGCGTACGTCTGCACGTACGTCCGCCCGATGATCGAGGCGATCCACCGCACCGGCGGGTTTGCCCGCATCCACTGCCACGGCAACCTCGCCGGCGTCCTGGACGCCATCGTCGCCATGGGCGCCGACGGCCTGGACCCCATCGAGCCCCCGCCGCAAGGTGACGTGCTGCTGCGGGATGTCCGAAGCCGGTACGGCCGCCAGCTCGTCCTGTTCGGCAACCTGGAGATCAGCGACCTGGAAACGCTCCCGCCCGATCGCTTCGCCGACGTCGTCCGCCGCGCCCTCGACGAAGGCACCGCCGGCGAAGGCCGCGGCTTCGTCCTCATGCCCTCGGCGGCGCCGTACGGGCGGGTGCTGCCGGAACGCACGCGGCGGAACTACGAGATCATGGTCGAGCTGGCGACAGGTGCCTGACGGCGCTCAGTGCGCCTTGAAGCAGCTCACCATCGCGGCGCCCACGATGCACAGGGCGATGCCTGCCGCCTGCAGCAACGTAACCTTTTCGCGCAGGAACGCCAGGCCGCCCAGGGCCGTGACGACGGGGACAAAGCAGAACGCGATGGCCGTGACGACGGCGATGTTGCCCGTCTTGATGCCGGAATAGAGGCAGATCAGCCCCAGCCCCCCGGCGACGATGCCCCCGCCGACGGCGATCATCAGGATCGGCCTGGGTCCGGCGGCCTTGATCTCGCTCCAGTACGGCACCGAGAGCATCGACAGCAGGACCAGCGAGAAGACGGTCCGGATGGCCGTGCCCATCACCGGCGTCAGGTGGCCCAGGTGTACGCCGCGTTTCTCCAGCAGGGAGCCGCCGCCCCAGCAGATCGCCGTCAGGATCGCCCAGAATTCCGGCTTCATCATCGGTCCTCGTTGTGCATGTCGCCGTCGCCGGGCGGCCCACGCGGCCGCCCGACCGGGGGGGATTCTACCCCGCCAGCCCCTTCACGCCAATCCACGGGACGTGTAGGATGCCCGCCATGAACGAATCCTCACCGGCACAGAACGTGGATGTGATCGAGGAACCTCCCCTGCGGACGCCCGTGGCGGGCCGGTTCGACGTGTGCGTGATCGGCGGGTCCTGCACCGGCGTGTTCGCGGCAGTGCAGGCGGCCCGCATGGGCGCGTCGGTGGCGCTGGTGGAGGACCAGGGCCTCTGGGGCGGCGTGGCGACGGCGGGGCTGGTGAACATCTGGCATTCCGTGTTCGACACCACCTACACCAGGCAGATCATCGGCGGACTCACCCAGGAGGTCGTCGATCGCCTGCTGGCCCGCGGGGGAGCGGCGATCAACGACTACAATCCCAG
>JAAYZK010000037.1 GCA_012514895.1 Planctomycetota bacterium
GACCTGGACGAAGCAGTCCGGACCCGGCACCGTCACGTTCGGCAACAGCCACGCCGTCGATACGACCGCGACGTTCTCCACCGACGGCGTCTATGTCCTCCAACTGGAGGCCGACGACAGCGCCCTGGCCGACAGCGACACCGTCACCATCACTGTCAACCCGATCCCCAACGGTCTGACCAGTTCGACGGCCTGGCAGAACGTGGCCATCGCCTCGCAGACCGGCGGGTTCACCGCCGAGTTTGACGCCGTGCCCCACGTCGCCAACATGGACGGGGTCACCGGCTTCTGCCTGGGCGTCGCCGACTTCTACAGCGACCTGGCCTGCATCGTGCGCTTCCACCCCTCCGGCTACATCGACGTCCGCAACGGCTCCACGTACGGCTACGACGCGCAGATCTTCTACGCCCCCGAAGACAGCTTCCACGTGAGGATGGAGATCAGCGTGCCCGCCCACACGTACGACGTGTTCATCACCCCCGAAGGCAGTGCGGAGGTCCAGGTGGCCGACGACTACGCCTTCCGCAGCGAGCAGGCGGGCGTGACGAGCCTCGATTATTGGGCGATTCAGGCGCCCACGGGCAGCCATACCGTCAGCGACATGACGGTCACACCCCATGGTCAGAACGCCGCCCCGTCCGTGAACGCCGGCAACGACCAGACCATCACGCTGCCCGCCGGGGCCGGCCTGGACGGCACCGTCACCGATGACGGCCTGCCCGACCCGCCGGCGGCCGTGACGGTTACCTGGTCGAAGGTCTCCGGGCCCGGCACCGTCACGTTCGGCAACAGCCACGCCGTCGATACGACCGCGACGTTCAGCACCAGCGGGGTCTACGTCCTCGAACTGGAGGCCGACGACAGCGCCCTGACGGACGCCGACACCGTCACCATCACCGTCAACCCGCCCTCCGGCGGGTCCGGCGGGCCCGTGTCGCCGCTGCCGCTCACCAATCGCCTGTCGGGCATCTCCGTCAGCCTGTCGGGCACGAACGGCACCAGTTGGGCCGTCGAGCACACGTTCCACGACGGGGCCGTCGCCGACCAGACGATCTACCTGGACGGCAACGTGAGCATCTCCCTGGCCCACAACGCCAACAACACCCTCATGAAGCGCGACTCGATCGCCTGGGCCAACTGGAATCCCCTCACCGGCCCCTACGGCAATGGCGAGGCGGGCGACATCCACTACAAGATCGACCGGGACATGCAATCCCATCTGTATCGCTCGTCGATCCCCTCGTACGCGCCGCTGTACGGCGGGTCGTTCAACTTCAATGCCCTCACCTATGACGGGGTGATTCCCGTCCTCGGGTCCATCGGCGACAACGGCGGCCCCTGGGGCAGCGAGCCGAGCAACACGACCAGCCGCTTCGCGTACGGGCAGCTCGATGCGTTCGGCAACGAGTGGCACACGCTGACGTACTGGGATGACGACGAGCCGGTCTACGCCAGCATCCCGGAGACCTCGCATCGCCAGGGCGCCTCCGACGGCCACTGGGTCTACCTCTGCGTGAACCCCCTCACGCCGGTGATCCAGTTCGTGGCCCCCACCGCCGACGACCAGTACTACACCACCCCGCTGAAGACCTACCACGTGCCCAGGACCTGGGACCAGACGACGTACCTCACCGGCGGCGTGGAGATCCAGTTCCTCAACATCTCCACCGGCGACCCCGTGCACTACCGCGTCAACGGCGGATCCTGGCAGACGTTCGGGGCCAACAGGCTCGTGGCCGACGAGATCATTGCCGCCAATGACACGCCGACGCTGCTGGAGTTCCGCAACGGCTCGACCGGCCCCGTCGCGTCGCGGACGCTCGTGATGAACCCCTCCATCCCCGGCGCCGCCGAGACGCACGGCCTGCTGCTGTGGGCCGACGCCGGCGAGAAGGCCCAGGTCACGACCAGGCTGACAACGATGCAGCCGTTCGTGGTGTCGTACAATACGTTCAAGAGCAGCTACTACCAGTCCTCCACCGCCGTCTACACCGACGCCCGCGGCGGTTGGCGGGCAGGGGCGGGGATGGCCTCGTCGAGCCTGGCCAACGCGCTGGCCGCGACCATCGACGGCCCGACGGCCCAGCCGGCCCTGGCGGCCCTGGCCAAGGAACGCCTGCTGCGGATGGCCCGCCTGGAACCGGTCGGATTCGACGTGGACGTCAACCAGGCCACGCCCAGCAAGGACTACCTCAACGAGCTGGGCCAGACCATCCAGCAGTTCGCCGACGCCGGCGTCGCTTACGACCTGCTGGCCTCGTGCTACCGCAGCGTCCATCACCCCGACGGGATGACGCCCATCGAGGAACTCCGCATCCGCGACGGCCTGGGCGAGATCGCCAAGTCGATCCTCCAGATGCGCGCCAACTACAACTTCTCCGTCGGCGGCGGCGACACCCACTGGGCCCACGGGTATGAACTGGCGTTCGGCATCATCGCCGCGGCCATGCCGACCTACGCCACGCCCTACTTCGGCGTCAGCGGCGGCGACATGACGACCGTCAACGACCTGGAGGAAGGCGGCTATTACTGGAACCCGTTCCCCAACCAAGGCGTCACCTGGTATGAGGCGGCCACCGACCCCTCGCTCGACACGCCGGGCCACCCCGACGTGAAGTACCCCCTGCGGGCCGAGGCCCTGACGACCGACGACGGCTACTGGACCGGGCCCAACGACTACGTGGGCGACGGCGACCGGTACTTCAGCGGCCCCATCAAGAATCAGTTGGTGGACCTGAGCTCCTCCGGCATGGCCAACGCCGAATGCCGCGTCGAACTGGTTGAAATGAGCGGGTACGAGTCGCCCTTCTCCCAACTCCTGCACGTATTCGACACCATCCGCAGGATCCGCGGCGACGCCGACCGCCAGACGTGCGTCACCAACTACATCCGGCGCCGCCTGATGGCCGGGTATGTTCCCCTCAGTTGGAACTCCGGCACCAAGACGTATACCGCCGGGCAGCCGTGGGCGACCGGCTCGCTGTGTGCGTTCAACAACCACAACGAGGCCGCGTCCACCGCGTCGGCGATGGCGATCATGTCGCTGTTCGTCTCCGATCTGAACAAGTACTACGGCTACGAGTCGGGCACGCCTTCACAGAACATGGAGGGGGCGCGGAAGGAACTGTACAACGCCTACAATCTGGCCCTGATGTGCCATCCCAGCCAGATCGACCCGCACTCCAGCGAGCCCAACCACGCGCCGATCATCAAGCCGTGCCTCAAGCACGTGGTCCATCCCGGCGAGCAGCTCTACAAGAACCTGATCATCATGGATCCCGATGACGATACGCTGAGCATCTCCGTCACCGGGCTGCCGACCGGAGCGACGTACAACAGCAGCACGCGGACCATCTCGTGGACGCCGACGTCCGGCCAGCAGGGCGTTCACCTCGCCACGATCACCGCCAACGACGGCACAGTCACCACGACGGCCCACTGGCCGATGATCGTCAAGGCCGACGCGCCGTCGGGGCCGATCCCCGCGGCGCCGGTGAACCCCACGGCCGTGCTGAACGGCGACGACATCACCGTGTCGTGGTCGGCGCCCGGCGGGGTGAGCGTGGCGCGTTACATCGTCTGGCGGGACGGCGCCCCGGCGGTCGTCCTGCCGGCCGGGACGACCTCGTGGGTCGACGCCAACCGGCCCGCGCGGTCGCACACCCGCTACCACGTGTCGCTGTTGAGCAGCGTCGGAGCCGAGTCGTCCGCCCCGATTGCCTCGCCGGGGTACATCTACATCCCCTAGCCGTTCGTGAGACGGCCTGACCGAACGCGGCGCGTCCGGGCCTTCGGGACCGGGCGCGCCGCTGCTGTGCGCGGGGGGGGGGCGGCCCGGCCCCGTCAGCGGCCGAGGTGGTCGGCTTCCATGTCTTCGATGCGGAATTCCTCGCCGGTGGAGATCCGGTCGAGCTGGCCGTCGCGGATCCAGCAGACGCGGTCGGACGAGCCGAGCATCTTGACGTCGTGAGTGGCGCAGATGACGGTGACGCCTTCGGCGGCGTTGAGTTCCTTCAGCAGGCCGATAACCTCGTTGCCGGTGGCGGTGTCGAGGTTGCCGGTGGGCTCGTCGGCGAGGATGACGGTGGGCGTGTTGGCCAGGGCGCGGGCGATGGCGACGCGCTGCTGCTGGCCGCCGGACAGTTCATAGGGCTTGTGGTGGAGGCGGTGGCCCAGGCCGACGCGCTCGAGGATGGCCGTCGCGCGCCGCTGGGCCTCGTCGGGCGAGGCGCCCTGGAAGGTCATCGGCAGCATGACGTTCTGCAGGGCGCTCATCACGTCGATGAGGTTGAACGTCTGGAAGATGTAGCCGATCCTGTTGCAGCGGAACCACGCCTGCTTGCTCTCGGACAGGTCGAAGATGGACTCGCCCTCGAAGATGACCCGCCCGCCGGTGGGCTTGTCCAGGGCGCCGACCTGGTTGAACAGCGTGCTCTTGCCCGAGCCGCTGGGGCCCATGATGGAGAGGAACTCCCCGCGGTAGATGTCCAAGGTGATCCCGCGCAGGGCCCAGACCTCTTCGCCGATGAGGCGGTAGCACTTGGTGACTTCTTCGGCCCGGATGATGACGTCTGGGCTCATCGGCGTCGGTCCTCCGCGGGCATGGGGACTTTGAGATACACCAGGTGGCGTGCCATCAGCAGCCTGGCGAACAGGATCACGGCCCGTCGCGCCTCGTCCTCGTCGGCGCCGTCCAGGGCCGCCGCCATGGCGGCGGCGATCATCCGCAGCGTGCGCCGCCCGTCCATCAACCGCCAGAACAGCGTGCCCCGCTCGTCGAGGGCGATCCGCACCTCGTGGCGGTGTCTCAGCAGGCGCGCCACGTGGCGGTAGAGCCGCCCGGTGGGCTCGAACCGCCGCCGCAGGTGCAGGCAGTCGCGGCTGTCGGGGCGAGCCTCGACGTCCGGCTCGGCCTGGGGCACGACGTCCAGGGGGTTGTCCAGGCCCACCTGGCCGAGGTGCCTGATCTTCCGACGTCTGCCGGTCAGCAGGCCCATCAGTGGAACTCCGCGGCGGTGAAGTCGATCTCGTCGGGGGCGGCGGCCTTGACGATCCGCCCATCCTCGATCCACAGGATCCGGTCGCTGCGCTTGAGCATCTTCAGGTCGTGCGTGGCCGACACCACCGTCACGCCCAGCTCGTCGCGGAGCTTGGCCAGCAGGTCGATCATCTCCTCGCCGGTGTGCTGGTCGAGGTTGGCGGTCGGCTCGTCGGCCAGGACGATGTCGGGGCTGTTGGCCAGCGCCCGGGCGAACGCGCAGCGCTGCTGCTGGCCGCCCGACAGTTCGGCGGGCTTGTGCAGCGGGCGGTGGCCCAGGCCGACCAGTTTGAGGATGTACATGGCCTTGTCGCGCGCCGCCTCGGCGTCCAGCCCCGCGAAGGCCATCGGGAGCATGACGTTTTCCAGGCAGGTCATCACGCGGATGAGGTTGTACGTCTGGAAGATGTAGCCGATCTTGCGGCAGCGCAGCCAGGCCAGTTCGTTGGCGTCCAGTTGGGCGATGTCGACCTGGTCGATGTAGACCTTGCCGCTGGTCGGCTTGCCCACCCCGCCGATCATGTTGAACAGGGTGGTCTTGCCCGAGCCGCTGGGGCCCATGATCGAGAGGTACTCCCCGGCGAAGACGTCCACGGTCGCGCCGCGCAGGGCGTGGGTGACCGTCGTGCCCATGCGGTAGGTCTTCTCGACGTCGACGGCGCGGACCACGAACCGGCGTTCCTGGCGGTCGGGGGCGGCGAACAGCTCGTCGAGTTTTTCGCGTTGGACCTTCATGCTAGATGTTGGACCTCAGTGCGGCCGCCGGGGCCATGTTCGACGCGAAGTGGGCGGGATAGATCGCCGCCAGCACCGACAGGGCCATCCCCACGGCGACGCTGAACAGCAGATACAGCACCAGCGACGCCCACGCCGTCCCCGACACGACCAGCGCCGGGCCGTACGTGACGCTGTACGCCGCCGTCGAGAACACCATGCCGAACAGGGCGCCGCCCACCGAACCGGCCGCGCCGATCAGGCTCGATTCGATCAGGAACACCCGGCGGATGAACGATCCCAGGGCGCCGAGGCACTTCATCGTGCCGATCTCGCGGAAACGTTCGGTGACGGACATGAGCATCGCGTTGGCGATGCCGATCACCGTCACCAGCAGGGCGATGGTGACGATCCACCCCGTCCGGAAGCGGGCGCGGCGAGCATCGGCGGCGACCTCGGCGGCCTCGTCGGCGGTCAGTTCCCGCCGCAGGGCCACCGCGGGGCGCGGGGCGCCGACGGCGGCGAGGGCCTTGCCCGTCGCCGTCAGCGGCACGCCGCGGTCGTCCAGGCCCGCCGGCCAGGTCCACGCCGCGGCGGCCGGCTGGCCCATCAGGATCAGCCCGATCGCCCCGTCGGTCGCGTCGGCCGGCGCGACCCGTTCGACCCGGACGCCCGTCGGGCCCGCCGCCGACGGATCGACCGTCGCCCAGCGGATCGCCGCCACGTCGCCGGCCTCCAGACGCCGCAGCAGGCGGTTCTCCAGCTCGTCCAGCGGCCCGACCTGCACGACGGCGATCGCCCGCCCTGCCACCGGGCCGACCTCGACGGTGAGGAACCCCACCATCCGCCCCACCTCGTTGCGAAGCGTCTCTTCCTGGCGGACGCCCGCCTTGATGGCCTGCCCGGTGAAGATCGACATCAGGAACGCCACCCCCAGCGCCACGCCGCTCAGCGTCACCAGCGACCGGCCGAACCGGACGCGGATGCCCTGGAGCACCACCTGCAGGGCGACGCGGTTGGGCAGATGAACCTGGTTGTGGATCTGTCGTTCCATATTCATCCGTTCAGAACGGCGCCGCCGAAATCGCCTTGGAGATCAGGTCGACGGCGACCATGGCCATGCCGATCAGCCCCACGCCGGTGAAGTAGCCGGCCAGGATCGTCGGCATGGCCTGGAGGACGTTCTGGGTGCCCAGTTTCCTGCGGAGATAGAAGCGCGCAACGAGGGCGCCGCATATCTCCAGCGCCATGACGTGCGGAAACTGGCCGAACCCGCGTATCATGCCGTACACGAACATCACCGGCAGCCCGAGCGTCGTGAGGATCACGAACAGGCCGACGACGGTGGTGGCCCCGCCGGCGATCACGCGCGGGTGGATCGCCTTGCCGAACTCGGTCTGCCAGAAATCGACCTTCTGATCCTCGCTGACCGCGTGCGTCGCCGAGAAGGTCAGGGCGGTGCGCTTGGACTGCAGTTCCCAGTAGGTCTGGGCGTAGGGGAAGGCCGGCCCGGGCACGTCGTTGGACCGCCAGATGAACGCCCAGAACCCCAGCGACAGCAGGAAGAGCATGGGCACGGCGATCAGCTCGGTCTTGATCATCGAGCGCAGGTTGGTGCCCGTCAGCTCGGTGATCCGGAAGGCCTGGGCCTGGTGGGCGTAGTTCTCGATGGGGATCGGCGCCATCCAGATGTCCAGCCCGCGCGCCCCGCTGAGCACGAACGCCGCCTCGCGCACGTGCGGGATCGTGATGTTCTGCCCGGCGATCCCCAGCAGGCGGGCGTTGAGGTACGAGATCAGCGGGTTGTACACGAACACGAACACGAACAGGAAGACGACCACGTTGAGCCGGACCGACCCGGCCAGCAGCGGCGACTGGCTCATCAGGGCGTAGCACACGCCGATCACCGCCAGGCCCGACACGACGTAGAGCACCAGCGCGAACCACAGCGGGAAGTCGCCCCGCCCGGGCGGGGTGGCCCACACATCCTCGCGGGCCTCGCCGACCTGGGCGGCGCGGACCAGCGTGAGCTTCGCGTGGATGTCGCGCATCGACTGGAACAGCGAGACGGCCAGCAGGCCGATCGACGCGCCGATCGAGAAGCTCATCCAGAAGTCGATCTCGTTGGCGAAGGTCGTCGAGACCGTGTCCATCCCCGGCTGCCAGGCCGTCAGGATGTTCATGTCCTGCAGGATCGGGTTGAGGATCAGCGTCAGGACGATCGCCGTAAACGTCCCCAGCACCGCCCAGAACGGCAGGACCATCCCCAGCAGGATCACGCCCAGGTCCAGGGCGATGCCCGTCGGCGTCGCCGGCAGGGCCGACTCGGTCAGCGTGGTGGTGTCCACGAAGGGCTGGGGGATCAGGAAGACCGGCTTGTCGAGGAACACGCCGGTCAGCGCCGGGATGCCCACCTGGATGAAGCCGAACGCCACGCCGATCGTCGCGCCGAGGCTGAACAGCCGCCACCGTCTGGATTTCTTGCGGGTCTGCTGGCGTTTGCTGCGGTCGAAGAAGACCCTGCCGGGGTCCTCCTGCGCGTCGCCGGCCTCGTCGGCCTCGGCCATGGCCATCGCGCCCTGGGCGGCGATCGGCGCCATCGGGAACGGCAGGCGTTCGACGTCGCTGGTCAGCCGGAAGCAGAAGTACCCCAGCGTGTAGCGCCGGACGAACCCCAGCATGATCGTGAAGATCAGCAGCGCGATCGGCCCCCACCAGTGCGGGTGCAGCAGGTTGCGGCCCAGGATCGCCTCGCTGTCGGGGTCCGGCACCCACCAGCGGGGGAAATCGCCCCGCATGTTCGAGTCGCGGATGGCGTCGGAGGTCACCAGGAACGCGCGCCACACCAGTTGCGCGCAGGGCCCGCCGGGAAACAGGATGTTCGCCGCCATGATCACCTGGGCGGCGTGCAGCAGGATCACCAGGTTCTGCTTGTTGAGCGTCTTGAGCGACCGGCGGGCGATCTCGTTGAACAGGATGACCGTCACCCAGGAGGCGGCCTGGCCGAGGTTGCCGCCGCTCATCAGCCCCAGGTAGATCGATCCGGGCAGCATGACCAGCCCGCAGAAGATGATGCCCAGCACCGTCGCCCAGCCGAACCCGCCGGAGAAGCTCGTCGGGGTCGTCAGCAGGTTGCGGTAGAGCTCGACCTCTTTGTCGGTGGTGCGCGTTTTACGAGGCATCCAGGACTCCGCGTCGGGCCAGTTGGGTCATCATCAGGTCGCGCGCCTCGGCGAACATCTCCTGCCGCTGAACCTCCCCGACGGCCCGCCAGTGCAGGAAGTGCCTGCGGACCCGCTGGAGGAAGTGCTTGTTCAGCCGCATCCACGATTTCCGCGTCCCCGACAGCCTCACCAGCGTCAGGTGCGCCACGTACTCGCCGGTCTTGGGGTCGGTGGGCAGGTCGATGACCAGCCGCTGCGAGACGCCCAGGTCGTAGGGCTTCAGCCACGCGGTCACCGTCAGTTCGGGGACGTAGCGGCCGGTCAGGCGGTCGAGGTCCTCGCCGATGCCCAGCTGGGGCACGTCGCAGAAGAACGGGCCGCTGGAGCCTTCCCCGTGGTCGAGGAAGAAACGGTTGAAGAACTCCAGGATCGCCAGCCGGTCGTCGTGATCGAACGTGAACGGCAGGGCCATCGCCAGCGTGTCGCCCTCGGGCTGGGGCAGGGCCCAGCCGGACTCCTCGGCCGGCGCGGCGATCTGCATCGCCGACAGCGCCGGGAAGAGCGTCGAGGCGAAGACCGCCGCCATGATCGCCAGCGAGGCCAGCACCGTCGAGAACGACGTGAACGTCATGTTCAGCCCGCCGGTCCACCCCAGCGTCGTC
>JAAYZK010000321.1 GCA_012514895.1 Planctomycetota bacterium
GGGCCGGTCAGCGTGCTGCAGTTCGACGCCCACGCCGACCTGCGGGACGCCTACACCGGCGGGAGGTACTCGCACGCGTCGGTCATGCGCCGCGTCAGCGAGATGACCGACACGTTCGTCCAGGTGGGCATCCGCAGCTACTCGGCCGAGGAGGCCGCCCAGTGTCCAGGCGCGATCGGGCGTCTGCTGACCGACCGGCACGTCCGCGCGGACCTGCACGCTGTCATCGCCGCCGTGCTCGAACGGCTCAGCGACCGGGTCTACGTGACGATCGACATGGACGCCTTCGAGCCGGGCCTGGCCCCCGGCGTCGGAACCCCCGAGCCGGGCGGGCTGACGTGGTTCGAGCTGACCGACATCCTCAAGGCCGTCGCCGACCACAAGACGATCGTCGCCGCCGACGTCGTCGAGACCGCCCCCCTGTCGGGGCAGATCCTCACCGAGTTCACCGCCGCCCGCCTGGCCGGCAAGGTCATCGCGTACACGGCAGGCACGTCGCGATAGGTCTACCCCTGGTGGTGCCGGCTCTCCCCGCGGCGGCGGCCGTACCTGACCCTGTCCCCGCGGACCCGCCGCAGGACGTGATGGTAGAGCCACTTCAGGAAGCGCCGGCCCGGCCGCGTCGCGAGCATGTATGTCCACGCCATCGCGTTTCCCCCCCATCGATCGCCGTCGAGCCTATCGGACGGTCCGGCGCGGGGCGTGAGGAAGTCACGGCCGGCGGATGAACGCCAGGCGGTCGTACGTGCCGTGCGTCAGGAGGCGCCGCGGCGGGACGCCCAGCGCGTCGGTCAGCAGGGCCGCCCCGTCGGTGTCGTGGCGGACGTCCACGATGAGGACGCCGCCGCCGGCCAGGGCCACGGCCACGTTCTCGGCGTAGGTGGCGGCCGGGTAGTGGAAGCACCACGACAGCAGGGAGATCACCAGGTCGAACGCACCGGTCGGGAAGCCGTCCGTGTCGATGTTGTGGCAGTGGACGCGCGACGCGGGCACGCCGTTGTCTTCCATGAACGTCCGCGTCAGGTCGATCCGGTTGTAGAACGCGGCCTGTTTCCGGTAGCCGTAGAAGATGTCGGACAGGCCGTGCTTGTCCAGCAGGTGCAGTTCGGTGCGGCCTTCGTAGTGGCGGTCGAGCAGGACGTCGATCCCGCCCAGGCCGGCGCCGATGTCGAGGATGCGGATCGGCCGGCCGGCCGGCACGTCGGGCAGGACCGGGCGGAGGCCATCGAGGTCCTCGCGGACGTGGCGGTAGTACATCCCCATCAGCGTGCGGATCCGCGGGGGCTCCAGCACGCCGGCCAGGCGCCGGTTTTACAGGCCGTGCATCCCCAGCCGCTTCAGCGCGCGGCCGACGACGTGCTGGTAGCGGGTCCGCTGGAACACCAGGTACGTCGCCATCTCGCGCCGTCCCACGAAAGCCTCGGCCGGGGACGTCTGGTCTGCGTTCATCGGCATCCTTCCAGGCGGGGTCTCAGTTGCCCGACACGTCGTCGACGTCGGCGAAGATCGCCTCCAGGCGGCGTCGGTCGTCGGCGGGCAGATCGGGTCGTCGTGCGAGGCGATGTTCGCCTGGAGATGCTCGAGGCTGCCGGTGCCCGAGAGGATCACGTCGCAGCCGGGCTCGTACATGCAGAAACGGTAGGCGGCGTCGGGGATCGA
>JAAYZK010000322.1 GCA_012514895.1 Planctomycetota bacterium
GTGACCGTCACCGTGTCGGAGGCATGCTGGCCGTTCAAAGCCACCACCATCAGCGTGACCGTGTGGACGCCGACCGGGAAGGTGGCCGGCTGGACGGCCTGGGCGCCGAGAAACGTGCCGCCCTCGGCCCACAGGTAACTGGCCGGCGGCCCCCAGGCCGTCCAGGACGCGCTGCCGTCCAGCGTGACGGTCTCGGCGCCGTCGCCGTCGGCGTCGGTGACGACCAGGTCGTCTCCCGCCCTGGCGACGATCGTGGGGGCTTCAATCGTGATGACCACCGAATCCTTGTTCGTCGCGCCGGTCGAATCGGTGATCGTCAGATCGATCGTGTGCACACCCACCGGGAGGGCCGCCACCTGCACGGCCGAATAGCCCAGGATCGTCGCGCCCTGCGACCAGAGATAGCTGACTATCGGGCCGTTGACCGACGTGGAGCCCGTCCCGTCGAGCGTGACGGCCTCCACGCCGTCGCCATCGGCGTCGACGATCGTCCGATCCTCGCCCGGATCGGCGTCGACGGCCAGCTCGAGGGGCAGGTAGTAGATATGCTCGGCCAGCGCGGCGAAGTCATCCTGGAAGTAGCCGTTGGCGGATGTCAGGACGGTGGTGGTGCCGTCGTCCTCGATGCGGTGGATGGGCGTTCCGGAGGCCAGGCCGTCCACGGTGATGGTCGCGCGGCCGGCGCGGGGGGAGATCGGGTCGAACTGGCGAAGCAGGTGGGCGTTGTGGCCCAGGTCGGTGATCTGGGCGAAGATCCACAGGTTTCCGTCGTACTCGGTGGCCTTGAAATGGCTCGTCAGGACCGTCCCGCCCGCCGTGGCCATGGCGAGGTGGATCTCCCGATCGCTGGGCGGCGCGAGGATCGCCGGCGTCAGCTCGGTGATCTGGCCGTTGAGGCGGAAGAGCTCATCCCGCATCTCGGGGGTGGGGGCGAACTCGGTGAAGGACGGCTCCCAGGCATGGGTGAAGTAGCCGATGGCCGTGGCGCCCTGGATCAGCGAGCCCCAGACCTCGAAGCGGGTGTGGACCGGCAGCACGTCGGGCTGCAGTTCGTAGGTCATCGCCCTGCTGCCCTTGGAGGTCTCGATCCAGGCGTAGACCGGTTTGCCGCCCGCCAGTTCCACCAGTTGCGAGGTGCCGCTGGCCGGGTAGTTCAGCCAGTTGGGGCGCCCCCAGCCGTAGATGGGGTAGATGTCGAAGCCGACGACATCGGCGGCGGCGACGTACTGCGGGTAGAGCTCCGCCTGCTGGGCGGCGGTGTACTTGCTGCGGAACTGGCTCATGAAATGGGCAGTGAACGTGACGAACACCGGCCGATTGATGTTCAGGTTCCGGTACCACTGGTAGCGGGAGGCGACCGTCGCCGGCGACGTCCGGGGGACGGCGGGGGAACCTTCGGGCAGGTCCGGCTCGTCGGAGTGGTGCCAGGCGAGGATGGAGGTGTGGCTCTTGGCGGCGTTGACGTCGGAGGTGCTGGAGGACTGCACGACGCAGTACCCACCGGCCGCCGCGGCTGCCTGGGCCTGCTCCAGGGGCGTCTTCTGGTTGCCCATGAACGTGTTGAAGTTCAGGCTCCGCAGCAGGCTGAAGCGGCTGGACCGCTGCAGCCACGACATCAGCGGGATGAACGGCTCGCCGTTGA
>JAAYZK010000323.1 GCA_012514895.1 Planctomycetota bacterium
CAAGGGCGACGACTTCCAGTTCAACTGGCCGGCCGGCGGGTACGCCGAAGGCGAGATCGAGCAGGTCCGGGAGGCCATCCGCTCGGCCCTGGAAAGCTGACGCCCCCGCCCCGACATGACATGACCGAAGCCCTTGACCGGGGGAAGGGGGCGGGTTACAATCGCTTAGCCGTGTCGCCGTGCACGGTTATGGGTTCTCCCGTCGCCTGGCGCCCTGGTGGGGCGTGACGCGGGGGCGTGACGAGGGTGCATCTGCGGGAACCATGAGCGTCGAAGTGCTGCTGAACACGTTGTTCATGACCGTCTACACCTTTGTTCTGGTGATGGTCTCGATCTACGGCCTGCACCGGTGGGTGCTGGTGATGCTGTACTATCGCCACCGCAACCGCCGGACGGCCCCGGCGGCCGTGTTCGACGAACTGCCGGCCGTGACGATCCAGTTGCCCATGTACAACGAGCAGCTCGTCGCACGCCGGATCATCGAGCAGACCTGCCGCATCGACTACCCCCGCGACAGGCTCCAGATCCAGGTCCTCGACGACAGCACCGACGACACCTGCCGCATCGCACGGCAGGCCGTCCAGCGGGCACGCGACAGCGGGTTCGACATCGAGTACATCCACCGCGACCATCGCGTCGGCTACAAGGCCGGCGCCCTGGCGCACGGCATGAAGACCGCCACCGGGCAGTTCATCACCATCTTCGACGCCGATTTCGTCCCCGCGCCGGACATCCTGCGGCGGAGCATCCACTACTTCACCGACCCCCGCGTCTGCGTGGTGCAGACCCGCTGGGAGCACCTCAACCGCGAGGCCAGCCTGCTGACGCGGAGCCAGGCGGTGTTCCTGGACGGCCATTTCATCATCGAACACGTCGCCCGCAACCGCAGCGGGCGGTTCATGAGCTTCAACGGGACCGCCGGCACCTGGCGGCGCGAGGCCATCGCGGACGCCGGGGGCTGGCAGCACGACACGCTCACCGAGGACATGGACCTCAGCTACCGCGCCCAGTTGCGGGGTTGGCGGTTCGTCTTCCTGCCGGACCTGACGGCCCCGGCGGAACTGCCGCCCGACATCGGCGCCTTCAAGGCCCAGCAGCACCGCTGGACCAAGGGCGGGACCCAGACCGCCCTGAAGCTGCTGCATCGCATCTGGCTGTCGCGGGCGCCCCGCAAGGCGAAGATCGAGGCGACGTTCCACCTGACCAGCTTCACGGTGCACCTGTACATGGTCCTGCTGGTGCTGATGTCGTTCCCGGCGATGTTCCTGCAGTCGGTGCCGGCCACCCGGGGCACCCCGTGGCGGGCGCTGTTCGACCTGGGCGTGTTCCTGCTGGCGACGCTGTCGGCCGGGACGTTCTACCTCGCCAGCCAGCGGGAGCTTTCCGGGTCGTGGCGCCAGACGCTCAAGTACCTGCCGTTCCTGATGGCCCTGGGCGTGGGCATGTGCCTGTCCAACGCCAAGGCGGTCCTGGAGGCGCTGCTGGGCCGCCAGAGCGAGTTCGTCCGCACCCCCAAGTTCGGCGATGGAACCGTCCGGCCGCCCGGCGCCCGTCGCGGCAAGCTGGGGGTCCTGCCGTGGATCGAACTGGCCTTCGCGATCTACCTGTCGGTGTGCACCGTGTTCGCGTCGATTCACGCCCAGTCGATGATGGGCGCCCCGTTCCTGGCGATCTTCGCCTTCGGGTTCTGGTACGTCAGCCTGCTGAGCTTCCAGGTCCGCCTTGCCGGCCGCCGTCGCGACGTCCCCGCGTCCGTGGCCTCTCCGTCCGCCAAGGACGAGCCGTGACCCCGGATGTGCTGCTGCGGCGGGTGCGGGGCCTTCTTGTCGAGCAGTACGGTCCGCGTCCGTGGCAGTCGCACGGGCCGGCGGTCGACGTGCTGATCGCGACGATCCTCTCCCAGAGCACCAGCCGCGCCAACAGCCGCACCGCCTGCCGCCGGCTTCGCGAACGGTTCGGCACGTGGGATGACGTCGCCGACGCCCCCGTCGGCCGGATCGAGGCGTGCATCCGCCCGGCGGGCCTGTCGCGCCGCAAGGCCCCCCGGATCCGCGCGATCCTCCGCCGCCTCCGCGCCGACCGCGGCAGGATCGACCTGCAGTTCCTCCGCCGGCGCCCCCAGGCCGAGGCGATGGCATACCTGCTGGACCTGGACGGCGTCGGCGTCAAGACTGCCTGCTGCGTGCTGATGTTCAGTTTCGGCATGCCCGTCTTCCCGGTCGACACGCACATCCTCCGCATCGCCGTCCGCCTGGGCGTCCTGGCCGAGGGGGCGACCGCCGCCCAGGCCCACGCCGAACTGCCGCCGCTCATCCCGCCGCCGGATCGCTACGCCATGCACCTCCTGCTGATCGCCCACGGGCGTGCCGTCTGCCGGGCCAGGTCTCCCCGGTGCGAGGACTGCTGCCTGCCGGCGCTGTGTCCGCTCGGCCGCAGACGGCTGGCGGCAGGGTGGGGGTGATTCTGGCCCGACGGGATCTGGAATCCGGAGACGGCCGGGAACTGCGTCCATCACGGGGCAGCGGCCTGTTGTCGAAGCCGATGTCGGACATCGTGTTGCGTGGACTGGCCGGGAACGTTAGCATGGGCGTCGGCTGGCAGCAGGTCACCGACGGCGGATGAAGGAACGATCTGCGGCCTGTCCGTCGGAACGGATGGAAATGGAGAAGGGCCCGACCATGGACCTGGGCATGGACAGGTGGAAGTACTACGGCATCACCCACACGGATCACACGGTCATGAACCCGTTGAGCCTGGAGAAGACCCGTGAGCTTGTGGGTCTCCTGCGGCTGCCGGAGGGCGGGCGCATCCTGGACGTGGCCTGCGGCAAAGCGGAGTTCCTTTGCCTGGCCGCCGAGGCGTACGGCGTGACGGCCACGGGCATTGACCTTTCCCCCTACACCATCAAGGCGGCGGGCAGGAACGTGGAAATCCGGGGCCTTGCCGATCGGATCGAGCTGCTCCACATGGACGGCGGGAAGTACCAGCCCGATGCGCCGGAGAGTCTGGACCTGGCGTCCTGCATCGGCGCCTCCTGGGTGTACCGCAACCACAGGGGCACGCTGGAGGTCCTGAAGAAGATGGTCCGGCCCGGCGGCCTGGTGCTCGTCGGCGAGCCGTTCTGGGTGACCGACCCCGACCCGGAATACCTGGAGCTCACGGGCGCTGACTCCGACCTGTGCGGCTCCCATGCCGGGAACGTGGCCATCGGCGAGGAGGTCGGCCTGGCTCTCCTCTATACTTTGGTATCGAACCGCGACGACTGGGACCGCTACGAGGGGCTCCAATGGCAGGCTGCGGAGCGATACGCCGCCGACCACCGGGACGACGGCGACGTGGAGGCCCTGCTCCGCAGCGCCCGCAGGAGCCGCGACGCCTATCTCCGCTGGGGCCGCGACTGCCTGGGCTGGGCCATGTACCTGTTCCGAAAGCCCTGAAACCGGGCGCTTGCCTCGACGCTCGGCAGGTTGCCTCCACACAGTTCATCAGTACGAGTTCAGACATGCGGACACTATCGGCGGCGTTGGTTCTTCTCTGTGCGTGCGGCTGTGCTTCCCGGCAAGTGGAGGAGCACGGCAGCCTCTGCGGCCTGGCCGGCGGGGCTTCTGTCAACGCCCGCGATTTCGGCGCCCGCGGAGACGGCAGGACCGACGACACTGCCGCGATCCAGCGGGCCATCGATGCCGCGGCACCCGGCCGGCAGATGGTCTACCTGCCCAGCGGAACCTATCTCTGCTCCACGTTGCGCCTTCGCCCGCATGTCGGGCTCTATGGTCATTCCGCCTTCACGCGGAAGGCGAATGCCGGCGCCATCCTGAAGCTGAATGACCCGCAGGCCGCGTGCCTGCTCGACTTTACCGAGGCCAACGGCGCATCCATCGACGGCATCTGCCTGGACGGCAACGGCCAGATGGGCGAGGATGTTCACGGCGTTATGGTCGGCAGCGCAAGCTACGCCAACCGCATGGAGGACGACATCCGCGTCGACCGTTGCCGCATCAGCGGTTTCTCCGGCAGCGGCCTGAAGCTGCAGAGGGTGTGGTGCTTCATGGTCCGCCACTCGATGATCTACGGTAACAAGGGCGACGGCGTCTGGATCCAGGGCTGGGACGGCTTCATCCTGGACAACTGGCTGTCCTCCAATGGCAAGGCCGGCGTCGGAGCGTATGCCGAGTCGGCCGCCATCACCATCACCGGCAACCGCATCGAGTGGAATGGCACGGCCGGCATCGAGGTCCAGGCCGGCGCCTACTACAACATCACCAGCAACTACATCGACCGCTCCGGCGGCCCCGGCATCAAGCTGACAGGCGGTCATCCCTGGGGATTTCCCGAACTGAAGCCCTGCACGGGCGTCAGCATCGTGGGCAACACCGTCAATCGCAATGCCGCGCCGCACTGGGATGCCCCGACGGATGACGACAACTCGCAGATGCGCTTCGAGTACGTGGAGGGGCTTGTCTGTACCGGCAATACCATGGCCGCCGGGGCTGATGACCACGGCCACGGCATCTGGTCTCCCAAATACGGCATCACCTGCCGCAGGCTGACCAACGCCGTCATCCGCAACAACGTCCTCCATGAGGGGGCGATGGTCGGCCTGCTCAACGACCTCGGCGAGCATGGGCAGAACGTGATCATCAGCGACAACCCGGGCAGCCTCCGGCCCCCGAAGAAATGACCGCGTGCCCGAAGCTGGAGGACCTGACGCGATGAATGAAGCCCATGTGGACATCCTGATCGTCGGTGGAGGAACGGGCGGCTGTGCCGCCGCCCTGGGCGCTGCGTCCCTGGGCCTGCGGGTGATCCTGACCGAGGAGACCGACTGGCTTGGCGGTCAGCTCACCGCCCAGGCTGTTCCGCCCGACGAACACTCCCTGATCGAACGCTGCGGCTGCACCCGACGCTATCGCCAGTTCCGTGACGGCGTGCGCCGGTACTACCGCGACCACTACCCGCTGACCGACGCGGCCCGCGGCGACCCGGCGCTGAACCCGGGCGGCGGCGGCGTGTCGCGCCTCTGCCATGAACCACGCGTGGCCGTCGCTGTCATCGAAGCCATGATGGCCTGGCCGGCCCTGACCGGACGGCTCAGCGTCCTGCTTCACCACAAGCCCGTCGCCGCCGAGGCCCGCGGCGACCGCATCCACAGCGTCACGCTTCAGAGCACCCTCACCGGCCGCATGCGAACCATCTCCGCCGACTGCATCCTCGATGCCACCGAACTGGGCGACCTGCTGCCCATGGCCGGCGTGGAATACGTCAGCGGCGCCGAGTCCCGGGAGGAAACCGGCGAGCCGCACGCGGTCGCCGGGCCTGCTCAGCCCGACAACGTCCAGGCCATCACCTGGTGCTTTGCCATGGCCTGGGACCCCGCCGCCGGCGCCAACCACGTCGCCGACCCGCCCGCGGATTATGCACGCTGGCGCGACTACGTGCCCGATCTGACCCCCGCCTGGTCCGGGCCCCTGTTCAACTGGACGGCCACGCATCCCATCACGCTCGCCGCCCGCGCCATGGCCCTGATGCCCCACGAAGCCGGCGATCAGGTCATGTCGCTGTGGCGATACCGGCGTCTCATCGACGCGTCGCTCTATCCGGCCGCCGACGCGCCCCATGAAGCCACGCTCGTCAACTGGCCGCAGAACGACTACTGGCTCACCAACATCATCGATCAGCCCGCCGACGTCGTCGCCCGCGCGCTGGGCGAGGCCCGCCGGCTTTCCCTGAGCCTGTTCCACTGGATGCAGACCGAGGCGCCCCGGGCCGACGGCGGACAGGGCTATCCCGGCCTCTACCTGCGGCCCGACCTGACCGGCACGGAGGACGGCTTGGCCAAGGCCGCCTACATCCGCGAGTCGCGACGCATTCGCGCGCTGTTCACCGTGACCGAGAACCACGTCGGCGTCGATGCGCGCGGCCCGGACAACACGCACGCCGCCATGTTCGACGACAGCGTCGGCGTGGGCAGCTACCGCATCGACCTGCACCCGAGCACCAGCGGCTGCAACTACGTCGACATCGCTTCGCTTCGCTTCCAGATCCCCCTGGGGTCGCTGATCCCCCAACGCGTGGAGAATCTTCTGCCCGCCTGCAAGAACCTGGGCGTGACGCACATCACCAACGGCTGCTATCGCCTGCATCCGGTGGAATGGAACATCGGCGAATCGGCCGGCCTGCTGGCGGGCTTCTGCCTGAAGCGCGGCCTGCCGCCTCGCGCCGTCCATGAGAATGTCCGACTGCGTCGGGAATTCCAGGACCTGCTGATTCAGCAGGGCGTGGAACTGGCCTGGCCCGAGAACCTGTAATCGCCCCCGGCCGGCCGCTACCGCAGGCAGCGGCGGCCGAGCGGCAGAACTCCCAGCCCCAGCAGGCCCAGCAGCACGGCGCCGGGGAGCGGGACGGGGCTGATGTCGGTGAGCATGGCGATCTGGTCGTTTCCGCAACTGGCCGTGGCGTGCAGTCCCAGATCGAACGTGCCGGCCGAGGACAGCCACGCCACCGGGAACGTCCAGGTCTGGACGAACCAGTCCTGCTCCACGTTGTCCAGGCCCAGATCGCGGGTCGTGCCGAGAGCGAGGCCCGCGTCGCCGAGGTCGCTGCCGCCCTGGGCGTAGACGCGGTGGTCCAGCCCCAGGGGCTGCGGCGTGTAGTTCGGAGCATAGGCCCCGGCGCCGCCGGCACACACCACATCCCCGCTTTCGTTCAGTTGGATCAGGTGGCCTTCCAGGCCGGCGCCGTTGGCCCCGCCGTTCAGGTGGAACGCCTGGGCGTCGTCGTAGTGGCCCCCGTCGAGCCGCCGGGCGGAACCGTCGTAGCGGCGCGCCCAGGCGTTCAGCAGGGCGTACTGGCGAACGCCGTCATCGTCGGCAACGGTGAGGAACACGTCGCCCTGCCCGTACCAGGCGCCGAAATAGGAATGGTAGTACCCGGTCAGGGGGTCCGTCGTTCCGGCCAGTTGGACGACCAGGTCCGAAC
>JAAYZK010000038.1 GCA_012514895.1 Planctomycetota bacterium
CCGGCGCGGACGGACGGCTGCCGCGTGCTGGTCGACCGGCTGTGGCCGCGGGGGGTGGCCAAGGCGGAGGCGAAGGTCGACGTGTGGGCGAAGGAACTGGCGCCGAGCGATGAGCTGAGACGGTGGTTCGGCCATGATCCGGAGCGGTGGACAGCGTTCCGGCAGCGCTACCGCCGGGAACTCGACGACCGGCAAGCGGCCGTGACGGACCTGGTGGAGAGCTGCCCCGGCCGCACCCTCACGCTGCTGTACGCCGCCCGCGACGAGACGCACAACAACGCGGCGGTCCTCAAGGCGTTCATCGAGCAGGAGATCCTCGCCGCCGCCGGCCGCACGTAGGAGCGGCAATGCGCATGCGATTGGCGCAACTCCTGACCCGCTGACAGGGCATGGGCGGCGCCCCCCTCGGCAGGCTCAGGGCAGGCAGCACGAAACTCGAAAAGTGAAAAGGGCCCAGGACACGCCGTCTACTGGGCGTCATGTCACGAGGGTTTCCCGGCTCATGCCCGAAAACCCTCTTTCAGGGCCTACGGCGCCGGCTGGGTCGCGGTGACTTCGGCGTCCGGCTCGCCGGCGGCGCGGAGGCGGACGACGCGGCTCTTGGTCATGCGGAGGACGTTGAACTGCAGTTCCCCCCCGCCGGCGGCGAGGCGTTCGAAGTCGGCGGCGGTGAGGACGGGTTGGCCGTTGACGTGGGTGATGATCTCGAAGGGTTTCATCCCCGACACCGACGCCCGCGAGCCGGGCTTGATCGTGCTGACGATGACGCCCGGGTCGCTCGGGCGGCGGAGGAAGTAGCGCCGGACCTCGTAGGTCATGTCGCGGACGGTCATCCCCAGTGGCTCGGCGTCGAACTTCGCCGCCATGTCGTAGTGCTGCGGGCTCTGCGTGACGGTGAAGGCCCGGCGGACGGGCTCGCCGTCGCGGGCGAACTCGGCTTCGAAGGCGGTGCCGAATCCCAGGTCGGTCAGCGCCCGGTTCAGCGTGCTCTCGGCCGGCGGCCAGGGGCGGGGCACCTGGTCGAAGTACTGCTCGGGCAGCTCGTCCCAGCGGTCCCAGGGGAAGGGCCGGTCCCCGCCCCACGGGAGGGCGGTGCTGGTGACCTCGATGGGCCGGGGCAGGTCGGCCGCGTGCACGCGGATGAGGATGTCGCCGGCCTGCACGCCGGCGGAGGCGGCAGGGGAATCGGGGTAGACGTACGACACCATGGCGCCGAAGTCGCCGTCCCGCGTCAGGTGGGAGACCTTGTTGATCCGGGCCAGCTCGGCGTCCAGCGGCTGGAGCTCCACGCCCAGCCACGCCAGGCGGGCCTCCTGGTCCTCCGCCAGCGGCACGTTGCCGCCGTCGAGGTGGGCCGCCAGGTCCCCCTGCAGCAGGGCCGTGAAGTGCGACGCCGGCGTGAGGATCGGGTCGTCGCGGCGCCAGCGGGTGTCCGGATCGGCCTTGCGGCGGCGGAGGGCGGGAAAGGCGACCAGTTCGCCGTCGGTATCGAACAGCAGCAGCCCCTCGGTGTCGCCGCGCACCGACGGGAACCGCCGGCCCCGGAACCCCACGTCGTAGCCGGTGATCCGCCGGTGGCTGAAGTAGGTGGTCACCTCCTCGCCCTGCTGCTGCACCTCGACGGCCAGCAGCAGGCGGTCCCGCCAGTCGGTGATCGGCGCCTCGTCGGCGGCGACGGCCCCGTCGGCGGCGCCGTCAACCGCGCCCAGCAGGGCGCCGTAGTCCTTCAGCGTGCCGGCGAACTGGGCGGCCAGGGGCGGCGCGCCGCCCCGGAAGAAGCGGATCCGTTCGAGCCGCGCGGTGGTCTTGGGCTCCAGGGCGGCCAGCACCAGCAGCCGCCGTCCGTCGATCAGCACGCCCATGGTATTGATCTCCGTGGCCGCCTCGTCCCCGCCCCGGCGGCCGTACGCCGAGCGGTCGTCGGTGCCCTTCTTGGGGCTGCGGAGGCTCAGGGCCACGCGGCCGAAGGAGCGGTCGAAAGCGGCGCGGAGGCGGTCGGCGGCGGCGTCGAGGTCGGCGGCGGCGATCATCGGCCACTGCAGCGGGCAGCCCCGCCAGGTGTCGTCCAGGGGCAGCAGCCCGTTCATCGACATCCCCACCGGCGTGCCGTCCGCGACGGTGATGAGGCTCATGGGCGGCACGGGGCGCAGCGGACGGCCGTCGTGGGTGACCGACAGGCCGCCCGGCAGGCTCCGGACGCTGATGGGCATGTCGGCGTCGGCGGGCATGTAGCCGACCGAGTACAGCGCCCCCTCGGCGGCGGCGTCGAAGTGCAGCACGCGGGCCTCGTCGATCGGCTCGTCGAGCTTGAGCACCAGGGCGGCCTCGTGCAGTCCCCAGGCCGCCGGCGCCGCTTCGATCAGCCGGTCCCCCACGCGGACGGCGATCCGCTGGACGAACCGCGGATGGATCATCGGGTCGGGAGTGAGGACCTCGGTGGGCGACAGCACGAATCCCGGCGCCAGGCACGGGCGCTGCTGGTCGATGACGGTTTCGAGGTCGGCCAGGTAGCGGCTGCCCCACCCGCTGTACCAGCCGGGGGCGGCGGGCATCTGCCCGTGGTGGGTCTGGAGGGTGAACTCCACCGGCACCAGCGACAGCCGCACCGCCTCGACGACGGCGGCCAGGTCCTCGGGGCGGGCGGGCGGGTTGTCCTGGGCCCGCACGCCGGCCGCCGGCACGCTCAGCACGATCGCCAGGCAAAGCAGTCGCGTCATCATGGCTCGTCTCCTCGGGCCCGACCCGGCCGTCAGGCGGCGGGTCTAGCGCTGTTCGTAGTCGCGCGAGAAATCCAGCACCACCTGCCGCATCAGCCCGTTGCGCAGGACCGACACGACGACCCGGTGCTTCTGACGGACGTTCTCGACCGCCTCGACGTGGACGCCCCGCAGGTCGTCCAGGGTGGTGATCGTCCGCCCGTCGATGGTCAGGATGATGTCCTGCTCCCTCAGCCCGGCCGCCGACGCGTTGCCGGGCGACTTGACGCCGAAGATATAGACGCCCTCGGGGCGGTGAAAGTGCAGGTCAGGGTTGTCGAACTGGTTGATCGTCTTGACGGTCATGTCCCAGCGGGGGCAGTCGAGCTCTTCGCCCTCGACGTCGCCCTTGTCGCGGGGGGTGAACGCCACCTCCATGATCTCCCCGCCCCGCCGGACCTCCAGGGCGACCTGCTGCCCGGCGGGCAGCAGCCCCAGCAGGCGGCGGACGGCCGGGAGGTCCTCGTTGGTCCGCGCCGTCACCGGACGGCCGTTGATCCGCAGGATCCGGTCCTGGCCCAGCAGCCCGGCACGCCGGGCGGGGCTGTGCAGGTCGGTGCCGGCCACGATGACGCCCTGGTCGCCCTCGAAGTAGATCGCGCGGTCGAAGTCCCGCAGGGGCTGAAGCTGCAGGCCGGTCCACGTCCAGTCGGCCTTGCCGTGCCGGCGGAGGCGCTCGACGATGAGCCCGGCGGTGTCGCTGGGGATGGCGAAGCCGGTATCCCCCCCGCCGCGCAGGATGCCCAGGGTGTTGATCCCGATGATGCGGCCCTCGGTGTCGACCAGCGGCCCGCCGGAGTTGCCCGGGCTGATCGCCGCATCGGTCTGCAGCCAGAGGGTGTACTCGCTCCGTTCGGGCAGGTAGCGCGCGGTGCAGGAGATGATGCCGATCGACACCGACCGGTTCATCCCCCACGGCGCGCCCATGGCCATGACGAAATCGCCCTCGCGCAGGGCGGCCGACTGGCCCATGGGGGCGAAGGGCAGGTCGGCGGCCCCCTCGGGCCGGTCCAGTTGGATGAGGGCCAGGTCGGTGTCCTTGTCGCTGCCGACCACCCGGGCGGACAGGGCGCTGCCGTCCAGGAGCAGGCAGCGGACCTCGACGGCCTTGTCGACGACGTGCCAGTTGGTGAGGATCTCGCCGGTCGGCGAGATGATCACGCCGCTGCCGGCGACCTCCTGGGTGACCCGCTTGCCGGTCTCGTGACTCTCGCTGAGGCACTTGATGTAGACGACCGCGGGGAACACCCGGTCCTTGGCGTGCTGGACGATCTGCCGGAAGTCCGCCCGTCCGCCGGGCGCCCCCTCGGCCGCACCGCTCACCGCCGGCCGAGCCGTGCAGCCGCCGGCGGCCGCCGCCAGAATGCACGACAGGCTGATCCACAACCGCTTCATGATGCCTCCCCACCACAGAAGGGGCAACCGCCCTGGTGCCCACACACGGTAGGGTACCGCACGGGCCGCAGGGACTCAAGCATTCACAACCGGTTACGGGCGGGCTTTTCGACGGATTGGCAATCAGTGTTTGACAAACCGGCCCTGACGGCCCAGGATGCGGCGTGCGGCAGGGGGCTGGAGACGCTGATCATGGATGAATGGGATGTGTGTGCGACGAATCTGCACCGTGCGTCGCAGCGCCGCTACGAGGTGGCCGTCCTCCCGACGGCAGCCGTCGAGGCCCACAACCGCCACCTGCCCGAGGGCCAGGACGTCCTGCACACCACGCACATCGCGCGGCGGTGCTGCGCCGAGGCGTGGCCGCGCTGCGAATCGGTGCTGTGCCTGCCGACGATCCCCTACGGCGTCGACTGCAACCTCCTGGCCTACCCCGTGACGATCCACGTGTCCCAGGCCACGTTGGATGCGGTGGTTAAGGACATCATCGTCTCGCTCGGCCGCCACGGGATCCGCAAGATCGTCCTGCTGAACGGCCACGGGGGCAACGACTTCGCGCCCCTGATCCGCCAGGTCCAGTGCGACCTGGACGTCTTCGTCTTCTGGTGCAACTGGTGGACCGTCGGCAGCGACCGCTACGGGGAGATCTTCGACCGCCCCGACGATCACGCCGGCCAGATGGAGACCTCGGTGGCGCTGGCCCTGTTCCCCGAACGGGTCGAACTGGAGGCCGCCGGCGACGGACGGCCTCGCCCGTTTGGCCTGGAGGCGTTGCGGCGAGGCTGGGTGCGGACCAGCCGCTACTTCGGCGCGTTGAACGCCAACTGTGCCTGCGGCGATCCGACCGGCGCCTCGGCCGAGCGCGGCAGACGTTACATAGATCTGGTCTGCCAACGGATTACCGACTTCCTGGTCGACCTGGCGACCTGTCCGATCGACGGGACGTTCCCGCTGGCGCCGACGGGGGCGGACGACTCCGGAGGCCCAGATGATTGACCCACGTCCAAGGAACTGCTATGGTTGTGGCGGTCGGCCCTCGACGCCCTCGCTCAGCAGGGTCGCCCGAAGAAGGCAGCGCCCCGGCTCCGGCTGGAAGCGCAGTGTGTGTGAACTTCCGTACAAGGAGAAGGCCTCTTGATCCCGCTGTTGCGCAGAGTGTCGATCGTCTGCCTTGTCGGCATCCTGCTGTTGCTGACGTTCCAGAAGCTGCTGACACGCGACGAGGTGGTGGACGCCTATTTCACGCTCACCGCCGCGGGAACCGACGCCGACGGCCGTCCGGTCGCGTGGGAGGCGACCATCACCGAGACCGGAAAGATCACCTGCCAGGACCGCCCGATGACGATGGCGGCGCTTCGCGATTCGCTGCTGGAGGCCTCCGGCACGCTGACCGTGCAGGCCGCCGGCAGGCATCCCCAGGCCGCCTGGAAGGCGACCGTCGCCGACGGCACGTTCACCCTCGACGGCCGGCCCGCCGACGCGAACGCCGTGGCGGCGCTGCTGCGGCTGACGGCCACGCCGCCGAGGACGACGGCCGTGACGGTCGCCGACGTGCTGGCCAAGGCCCAGGCCGGCGAACTGCCCTGCCCCACCCGCAGCCGCGTGTCCTTCCCCGGCCTGTCCTTCCAGCAGGCCTTCCCCGGCGACAGCTTCACCGACTGCTTCCCCGACCCGACGGGCGAACCGGGCCAGGAGATCATCGAGATCTCCCAGTTCCATGAATCGCCCATGCTGGCGCACATGGAGGACGAGCGGCACATGTCGCCGGACTACCGCAAGTTCTTCCCCGCGTCGCTGCCGCCGGTGGACCAGCGCCTGCCGGAGAACCCCGCGGTGGTGGTCGGGCCCGACGGGATCGGCAACTACGGCGGCGTATGGCGCCGCTGCTTGGCCAGTGCCGGCGACGTGGAGACCAAGCTGGGGTACGAGAGCTTCATCCGCTTCGACCCGGCCGGCCGCATCCAGCCCGGCCTGGCGTACCGGTGGGAAGTCGCCGACAACAACCGGATCTACACGTTCTACCTCCGCAAGGGCCACCGCTGGAGCGACGGGCACCCGTTCACGGCCCAGGACATCCTGTGGGTGGCCAACACGATCATCGGTTCGGCGTACTGGGGAGACAGCTCGGACTGGATGATGGAGACCGACGGGCGGACCCTGCTGTACGCCGAGGACGTGCTGGACTGGCCGGCGCTGGCCGGCGCGATCCTCGCCGAGGCCGGCGCCGACGCCCCCTCGATGGGCCGCCGCCTGGCCCAGGTGGGCGGCGAGGAGCTGATCGGCATGCTCCGGGACGTCGCCGCCGAGGGCGGCGCGGCCGAGCCGCTCCAGGTCCGAATCATCGACGCCCTCAACACGGCATTCCGCGCCGAGGACTTCTTCGACACCCAGGCCCTGGACGGCGACGACCGCCAGGCGGAGCTGGATCAGTTGTTGAAGCTGGGATTCTCCCGCCTGACGGCCGAGCAGCAGGACCGGACCATCCTGCTGATGAACCGCAACGACCTGTTCCGGCGCGCCGCGGCGGGCCAGGAGCTGGCGGCGGTCGAACGGGCCCAGTTGAACCTGCTGCTGTTCCGCCTGCACTATGCCGATCACGTGGATCGCGCGCGGGTCAAGAAGGTGCTCGTCGAAGCCGTCGACGACGGCACCGGCGACGACACGCACATCATCCGCTTCACCTTCCCCCGCCCCAACGCGATCTTCCTGGCCAAGACGGGCACGTTCATGTTCTACCGGGGCCTGTTCAGTCTGCCGCGGCACTACACGGCCCAATACCACCCGGAGGGCAGCCGGCGGCTGGAGATCACCGACATCCTCGACTGGCAGGGGCTGTTCGACGTGATCCGCCGGCAGGCGGCCGCGACAGAGCCCAGCCCCGGCAAGCGGGTCTGGGAGCGTCTGGACGACGCCACCCGGCAGGTGATCGAAAAGACCGCGTCGCTCGACGATCTGTCGAACGAGGAGAAGACGCGGATCGTCCAGGCTCTCAACGCGGTGTTTGAGACGCCCGACTTCTTCACGCCCCAGGCGTGGGAGGGCGTCCCGTGGGATGCCGAGCGACAGGAGATGGTCGCCGAGGGCATCTCGTCGATCCGCCGCGACCGGGCCAGGACGGACCGGTTCCGCCAGCGGCTCCTGCGGGCCGACCTGGCGGCCCGCGCCGCCGCCGAGGGCCTGGCCGGCCTGTCCGACGAGGAACGCTACGACCTGCACCTGTCCATGTTCCGCGCCGCCTTCGACCAGCGGGCCCAGGGCACGCCGCTGGTGGCGACCAACCGCGAGGAGGGGCTCAACGTCGCCGCCGCCAACCATCCGCGCAAGTACACCAGTTGGGTCAACCTCATGCGGAGCCTGGGCAACTACCATCCGCAGGAGAACCCCGACCGGCCCACGCTGCGGCCCTGGCGGATGGTCAGCGAATCGATCGACAAGACCCAGATTGCCGTGCGCAACCCCTACTACTACCGCGTCGATGCCATGGGCAACCAGTTGCCCTACATCGACGCCATCGAAACCAAGATCGAGACGGAGAAGTCCAACGCCCAACTGGCGATGTCCAGCGGCAACGTCGACTTCCAGGTCCGCTCCCTGACGTTCGACCAGTTCACCTACCTCAAGAGCCATGAACAGCAGGGCGGCTACGAGGTCCTGCTGTGGGCCAACGACTACTGCGGGGAGATGAACTTCTACCCCCTGCAGAACCACAAGAATCCCGTGCTGGCGAAGATCTTCCAGGACCCCCGCTTCCGCCACGCCCTCTCGTCGGCGCTGAACCGCCGGGAGATCATCGACGTGGTGTTCGCCGGCCTGGGCGAGCCGGGCCAGTGCGCCCCGCCGCTGGGGTCGCCCTACTACAACGAGAGCATGGCGACCGTTTCGCTGGAGTACGATCCCCGGCGGGCCAATGAGCTGCTCGACGCCATGGGGCTGGACCAGCGCGACGCCAAGGGGGTCCGCCTGCTGCCGGACGGCACGCCGATGATCATCAACATCGACGTGAGCGAGGAATTCCCCCTGGCCGCCATCGAGCTGGCCTGCGCCCATTGGCGGGACGTCGGCATCGACGCCCGCATGATGGTCCGCTCCCAGCAACTGATCAACCGGATGACCGAGATCGGCATCCTGGACATCGGCCTTCGAAAGGAAGGCGGCAACTACCGCGCGCCGATGCAGGCGGGCTCCTTCGCCCCCACGCACCCGGCCGAGTGCGGCCACTGGTCGACGTGGGTGTCGTACCTGCGCGAGGGCGGGCGCAGCGGCGACGAGCCGCCCCAGTACCTGCGCGAGATTGAACGGCTCTGGGACACCCTGGTGTCGGCGCCCGACGAACAGCAGGAGATGGCGGCCTGGCACGCCCTGGCCGAGCGGACCGCCGAGGACCTGCCCGTCATCGGGCTGATGACCTCCCCCGGCAAGGTGGTCTACGTCCGCAACAACTTCAAGAACGTCCCCCGCCTGGCCATGGCCGGCTGGATCGCCCACGAGCCGGGCAACACCTGCCCGGAATCGTACTTCTTCGCCAAGGAGCGCTAGCGTGCTGATACGGTATATCATCAAACGCCTGCTGATCGCGATCCCGACGCTGCTGGTCATCTCGTTCGCGGTCTTCATGATCATCCAACTCCCCCCGGGCAGTTACCTGGACGCCCGGATCGAGGCCATGCAGAAGGAAGGCGAAGTCGACTATGCCGAGATCGAGGCCCTTCGCCAGCAGTACCACTTCGACCGGCCGCTGGTGGTGCAGTACGTCCACTGGATCGTCGGCTTCGTCCAGGGCAACCTGGGCAAGAGCTTCGACACCGACGCGGAGGTCACCCAGATCCTCGCCGAACGGCTGCCGGTCACGATCTCCATCAGCCTGTTCACCATCGTGTTCACCTGGTCGATCGCCCTGCCGTTCGGAATCATCGCGGCGGTCAGGAAAAACACCGTCTGGGACTACCTGCTGACGTTCATCGGCCTGGCGGCGATGTCGGTGCCGGGGTTCGTCATCGCCCTGGTCTTCCAGGTGGTCATGCAGAAGTGCTGGCCCACCTTCGACCCGACGGGCCTGATCAGCCGCGAGTTCCAGGGCGAGCCGCTGTCGCTGGCGAAGCTGGCCGACCTGGCCAAGCACCTGGCGGTGCCCGTGTTCATCCTGGGCGTCGCCGGCACGGCCGGCATGATCCGCATCCTGCGGGCGAACATCATCGACGAGCTCCGCAAGCAGTACGTCCTGTGCGCCCGCGCCCGCGGTGTGCACCCGGCGCTGGTGGTGCTGAAGTACCCCTTCCGCGTGGCGATCAACCCGATGGTCTCGTCGATCGGCCTGATCCTGCCGCAATTGATCAGCGGCGGCATGATCATCGAAATCGTGCTGGGGCTGCCCACCATGGGCCCGACCATCCTGCAGGCCCTCAAGAGCCAGGACACCTACCTGGCCAGCAGCTTCATCTTCATCCAATGCATCCTGGCGGTCGTGGGCATCCTGATCAGCGACATCCTGCTGGCCATGGTCGATCCGCGGATCAAGTTCGAGAGCAAGTAGGCGACAATGACCCCCAACCCAACCGATACTGCACAGCACGACCGGCCGCAGGGCGACCCGGCGGCCCCCGGGCCCGCCGCTCCCGCCGCGGCGCACAAGCCGATCGAGTCCTCGGACAAGGTCGCCTTCTACGAGGCGTCCCAGTGGCAGTTGATGTGGCGGCGATTCAGCAAGCACAAGATGGCGCTGTGGTGCCTGCACATCATCACGGTCCTGTATGTGGTGTGCCTCAGCGCGCCGTTCTTCGCCCCGCACAACGCCACGCGGATCCACAGCCAATGGGTGAACCAGCCGCCGATGGTCTTCCGGTTCGGCTTCGTCGAGGGCCACACGCTGCCCCGCCTGTACTTCCACCCGTTCGTCATGGAACGCCACCCCGTCACCCGGGCCGAACTGCACCAGGTGGACTGGGAAACCCGCGTGCCCGTGCGCTTCTTCGTCAAGGGCCGCCAGTGGAGACTCCTGGGGGTGATTCCCACGCGGCTGCACTTTTTCGGCACCGACTACGTCGACCCCGAGCTGTTGGAAGCGCAGGGTCGCTCCAAGACCGACCAGCCGGCCCCCCCGCTGTTCCCCCTGGGCACCGGGCAGCTCGGACAGTGCGTGCTCAGCCGCATCCTGTACGGGGGGCGGATCAGCCTGCTGCTGGGCCTGACGGGCGTGTTCATCACGTTCTTCCTGGGCATCCTGCTGGGCGGCATCTCGGGCTACTACGGCGGGAAGATCGACATGGTCATCCAGCGCCTGGCCGAGATGCTCCAGAGCGTCCCGAAGATCCCCCTGTGGCTGGCCCTGGCGGCGGCGATCCCCAAGAACTGGACGAGCCTGCAGGTCTACTTCGGCATGACCCTCATCCTCGCCTGCATGGGCTGGACCGGCATGTGCCGCACCGTCCGCGGCAAACTGCTGTCCCTGCGCGAGGAGGACTACGCCCGGGCCGCACTGATCGCCGGGGCCTCCGAGCGGCGGGTGATCTTCACCCACCTGATCCCCAACTTCTTCAGCCATATCATCGCCTCGCTGACCCTGGCCGTCCCCGGCATGATCCTGGCCGAAACCTCGTTGAGCTTCCTGGGCCTGGGCCTGCGGCCCCCGATGGTCAGTTGGGGCGTGCTGCTGCAGGAAGCCCGCGATCCGGGCGTCGTGCTCGGGCAGCCCTGGCTGCTGGCGCCCGCCCTGGCGGTGGTCATCACCGTGCTGGCACTGAACTTCACCGGCGAAGGCCTGCGGGACGCGGCCGACCCCTATTCCACGTAAGCGCATTGCCATGAGCGAACACACCGACGACAGAGAACGTGACGTGGTCCTGGAACTGCGGGACTTGCACGTCGAGTACCCCCTGGACGAAGGGCTCGTCCGGGCGGTCCGCGGCGCCAGCTACAAGGTCTACCGCGACGAGACGCTCGCCCTGGTGGGCGAAAGCGGGTGCGGCAAGAGCCAGAGCAGCTACGCGGCGATAGGCCTGATCCAGCCGCCGGGGCGCACGCGGGGGCAGATCCTCTTCCACGACGACCGCGACAACGGCGGCGAACCGATCGACCTGTTGAGCTTCGAGCGCAACAGCCGCCAGATGCGCTCCATCCGCGGCGGGCGGATCGCGATGGTCTTCCAGGAGCCCATGACCGCCCTCAGCCCGGTCCACCGCATCGGCCAGCAGATCGACGAGGTCCTCCGCCTGCACACCGACCTGGACAAGGAGGCCCGCTTCACGCGGGCCTGCGAGCTCCTGGCGCAGGTGGGTATCCCCGACGCCGAGCAGCGCTACCGCCAGTACAGCTTCGAGTTCTCCGGCGGCATGCGCCAGCGGATCATGATCGCCATCGCCCTGGCGTGCCGCCCGGCCATGCTGTTCGCCGACGAGCCGACCACGGGCCTGGACGTCACGATCCAGGCGCAGATCCTCGACCTGATCGCCGACCTGCAGAAGCAGACCAAGATGGCCGTCGTGCTGATCACCCACGACCTGGCCGTCGTCGCCGAGAACGCCGACCGCGTGGCGGTGATGTACCTCGGGCGGATCGTCGAACTGGCCGACGTCAAGACGATCTACCTGTCGCCCAGGCACCCCTACACGATCGCCCTGATGCGCTCGGTGATCGGCTCGCCGCTGGCCGACGACGGCCGCCTGGCGACCATCCGGGGCACGGTCCCCGGACCCCTGGAGGATGTGCCGGGCTGCCCGTTCCACCCGCGCTGCGAAAAGGCCATCCCCGGCGTGTGCAACGTCCGCATGCCCGCGTTCAGACCGATCGACGACAAGACCACCGTCGCGTGCCACCTGTACGGCGACGGCGACGGAGAATGAGCCAGACCATGTCTCCACTGCTGGAAGTGAACAACCTGCGTGTGTGGTTCCCCAAGACCCGGACGTTCTTCGGCAAGGTCACCCGCTGGATCAAGGCGGTCGACGACGTGTCGTTCACCGTCCACCGCGGCGAGACGCTCGCCCTGGTCGGCGAGAGCGGCTCGGGCAAGACGACCACCGGCATGGCGGTCCTGCGGGCGCTGAGCCCCCGAGACGGGTCCATCCGCTTCTGCCCCGAGGGCAAGGAAACCTACGAACTGGTCGGCATGACCCAGCCGGAGGTCCGCCCGCTCCGGCGGCACATGCAGATGATCTTCCAGGACCCCTTCAGCTCGCTCAACCCGCGGATGACCGTCCGCCGGATCGTCTCCGAACCCCTGATCGTCAACCGGATCGGCACCAAGGCCGAGCAGGAAAAGCAGGTCCGCGCCCTGCTGGAAGAGGCCGGGCTGTCCAAGCACTTCCTCAACCGCTACCCGCACGCCTTCAGCGGCGGGCAGCGCCAGCGCATCGTCATCGCCCGCGCCCTGGCCCTGAATCCCTCGCTGATCGTCTGCGACGAGCCCGTCAGCGCGCTGGACGTGTCGGTCCAGGCCCAGATCCTCAACCTGATGGCCGACCTGAAGGACCGCTACAACCTGGCGTATATCTTCGTCGCCCACGACCTGGAGGTCGTCCGCCACATCGCCGACCGCGTCGCTGTCATGTACGCCGGGCGCCTCGTGGAGCAGGGACCCAAGACCAAGGTCTTCGCCAACCCCCTGCACCCCTACACCCGCTCGCTGCTGGCCACCAGCCCCAAGCCGGACCCGACGGGCGAAAAATCCTACCGCACGCTGCACGGCGAGGTGCCCGATCCCTCGAACCTCCCCGGCGGCTGCGTGTTCCATCCGCGTTGCCCCGAAGCGCTGGAGTGCTGCTCGACCATCATCCCGGCCCAGTCGGAGGTCGACGGCCGCCGCGTGCGGTGCCTGCTGTACGAAGACCAGTTCAAAGACAGCCCGCCGATCAAACGCTAGCGCCGCCGGAGGCGCGGAGGGCTGAGAGCAGTCCTTTCAACAGGAGCATGACGATGAAGACGCTGATGATGCTTCTCGTGTTTGCCTGCGCCGCGGCCGCCCTGGCCGCTCCGCCCGAGTCGTCCGAGACGTCCAGACAGTGGACCCGCGGCCTGCCGGTCCGCAGCGACTACTTCCCCATCGCCGTCTGGCTGCAGAGCCCCGCCAACGCCGCGAAGTACAAGGCCGCCGGCATCAACCTCTACGTGGGGCTCTGGGAGGGCCCGACGGCCGAGCAGCTCGAACAACTGCGGGCGGCGGGCATGCCGGTGATCTGCGACCAGAACACCTTCGCCCTGGAGAACCTGGCCGATCCGATCTTCGTCGGCTGGATGCACGGCGACGAGCCGGACAACGCCCAGGCCGATGGCCAGGGCGGGTGGGGCCCGCCTGTCGAGCCGTCGAAGATCGTGACGGACTACCACGAGATCCGCCGCAACGACCCGACGCGACCGGTCATGCTGAACCTCGGCCAGGGCGTCGCCTGGGACGGCTGGCACGGCCGCGGGGTCCGCACCAACCACCCGGAGGATTACGCCCAGTACGTCCAGGGCGGCGACATCCTCTCCTTCGACATCTACCCGGCCGTCCACGACAACAAGGACATCGTCGGCCAGCTCCACTACGTCCCGTACGGCGTCGAACGCCTGATCCAGTGGACCGAGGGCAAGAAGATCGTCTGGAACTGCATCGAAGCCTCCCGGATCGGCAACCTCAACCTCGTCCCCACCGGCGAACAGATCCGTTCGGAAGTCTGGATGTCCATCATCCAGGGCTCGCGCGGGCTGATCTACTTCGTCCACCAGTTCAGACCGACGTTCAACGAGGACTCGCTGCTGGACGACCCCAAGCTGCTGGAAGCGGTCACGGCCGTCAACAGGCAGGTTCACGCCCTGGCGCCGGTGATCAACAGCACCGAGGTCGTCCAGGGCGCCGAGGCGACCTCGAGGGTCGCCGAAGTCCCGCTGACGATGATGGCCCGACGGTATGACGGCGCCACCTACGTGTTCGCCGCGGCGATGCGGAACCGCAGAACGCTGGGGACGTTCAAGATCCCCGGCCTGAAGGCCGGCGCCTCGGTCGAGGTGATCGGCGAGGACCGCACCCTCACTGCCGCCGACGGCAGCTTCAGGGACCTCTTCGACGGCTACGACGTGCACCTGTACAAGATCGCCGACTGACCCTCGGCCGGCACACGGCCCTGCGGCCCCGCGGGACGCTCCCGGCGCCCCCCGGGGCCGTTTCATGCGCCGATTGCGCTTGACAGATCCCCCCAAGGCGATAAGATCAAGAGGACGAATCAAACGTTTAAGCTGACGCGTGACAGGCGTCTCCCTTCTTTGTTCGTCGTCGGCTTGTGGCACATCATCGCTGGGTTCAGGTGGAGGAAAGAAACATGGTACGTCTGACCGGTGCACTGATGGTCGTATGTCTGACCGCGGCCGTCTCGGCCCAACCGGTGGCGCTGGACATCTCCGGCGCCTTCAACTTCGACGCCGTCGGCACCCAGGCCGAACTGGACACGGCCCGGGCCTGGCACCTTGCCGGAATGGGCGACGGCACCGACTACTCTCTGCAGGCCGTCTTCGGGGCCACCGGCACCGGGGAGTACTACCGGGGCACCGACCATTGGTTCCTGAACATGTACTACCAGCGGGCCTACGCCTCTGACGGCACTGCCGACACTCTGGCCCAGACTGTCACCACCCCGTACGGCACCTACACCCTGGGCGCCTTCCAGGGCAGCCAGGACCTGGCGGCGCTGAGCCGCGGGGCCAACGCCGTCCGCCTCGGCACGCAGCGCGGCAAGAGCGAGCCGAACGACGCCGATGCCTCGGCGACCGTCACGATCGACCTGGCCGGCGCCGACCAGAAGGCCTATTCCAGCATCAACCTGCTGATGAGCGGCAGCAGCAACGGCGACGTGGTCGACCGCTATGGCACCCTGGTGCCCACCAAGCGCGCCTGGACCACCGTCACCGCCCGCTACGGCGACGGCACCAGCGAACTGGTCTGGACCAGCCCCCGCGGCGCGACGTTCACCTACAACGACGAGTTGTACGAGATCGCCGGCGGCATCCCGATCGGCTCGGGCTTCGCCGAGAAGTCCCCCGACGTCTTCGAGCCGGCGTACATGGCCGCCTTCAACACCGTGCAGGTCGCCACCAAGAGCATCAGCATGCCCGGGTCGGGCACCGCCGCCAGTCCCAGGTACTCCTCCATCGACCTTGGCAACGCCTTCATGTACGACGTCGCCGGCGGCATTGCCGTCGACGAAGCCAAGGTGCTGACGGGCTTGACCATCGACGTCAGCAACGGCCCCAACCAGTGGCGCAGCGGCTACACCGAGGGTGACGCCGTCAACATCTACGGCCTCTGCGCCACGCCCGCCGGCACCGGCCCGGTCTGCAATCCCGGCGACGCCGATGACGACGGCGACGTCGATCTCGACGACTTCGTCCTGCTCAAGAACAACTTCGGCATCCCCAGCGGCGCCACCTGCGCCATGGGCGACTTCGACGGCGACGGCGACGTCGACCTCGACGACTTCGTCCTGCTCAAGAACAACTTCGGCGCCACCTACTGAGACGCGTCTGACGATCCGACAGGGGCGGGCCCCCCGGCCCGCCCCTGCCTGTCCGGGCCGCGGCTTTCTTCCGGCCGACAGCAACGCTACACTCCGCTTCGAACACGGACCCTTTGGCGGAGAATGCCATGGTCGACTACCAGCACGTTCGCATGGACCTGATGACCTCCAAGCAGGTCGCCGACTACCTCAAGACCAACGACATGGTGGTGCTGCCGGTCGGCTGCACCGAGATGCACGGGCCGGCCGTTCCGCTCGGCTGCGACACCTTTCACGCCTGGGCGTCGGCGCTGCTGCTGGCGGACGTGTGGAAGTGCCTCTGCGCCCCGCCGGTGTGCTACGCCTTCCCCGGCGCGTCGGGGCCCTGGCCGGGCACGGTCGACGTCTCTCCGGAGATCACCGTGGCCTACCTCAAGGCCATCGTCAAGGCGCTGCTCAAAGGCGGGTTCAAGCGCGTCGTCATGTACGGCACGCACGGGCCGCTGGGCGCGATGTTCCAGATGGTCCTCCGATCGGTCTACCAGGAGACCCAGCAGGTCATCATCGGGATGCAGAGCCCCCAGTTGATGCCCGAGGACCTGATGATGGCCGAGTTCGGCTACGGGCGCAAGGAGGACATCCTCGTGCTGGCCTCGCTGAGGATTCTCGGCCTGCACGGCGCCTACGACCCGGCCACGGACGTCGAGAAGCCCCAGACCTTCCCGTTCGAGACGGTCGGCGCCCTGAAGAAGCACGGCGCGTCGGTGCCGTGGATCTTCAGCGCCGACTACCAGCACACCGGTATCCGGCCGGGGCTCAAGCTCGACGACGCCGACCGCGCCGTCAGCGTGATGAAGCAGGCCGCCCGGCGCATGGCCGACCTGCCGGAGAACTTCGCCCGCTACCAGGCCCAGATGGCCGAGTTGATGGCCAACCCGCCGTGGAAGCGCGGCGACGCCTGGTCGATGTAGCCGCCGGCCAACTCAGACGGCCTTGAACACGTGCTCGTGGGTGTCGGTTCCGTCGGTCAGCAGAACGCGGACCTCGTCGAACTCCCCGCTGAAGCACCGCCGGCACGACTGGACGCGCCACTGCCGGCCGGGCCGGACCGGCTGATACAGGGCCGCAAACTCGACGCGCGCGGCCCGCACGCGGACCATGAACATCTCCCGCGCAGCGCCCGAGCCGTCGCCGACGACCGGCCAGCTCGCCCGGATCACCTCGCCCGCACGGGCGGCCGAGACATCCGCGCGGAAGGCCCGCCCGTCCTGCGACCATGTCAGGCTCACGCCCTCGGCCGCCATCGGCGCGGACGCCGGATCGGCCAGGCAGTCGTAGACGGGGCGGCCGGCCAGCGCGATGGGCGTCCAGTCCAGGTCGCACCCGGCCGGACCGTCGGCGCGGGGGTGCACCAGCCAGTCGAAGGTGTGCTCGGCGTCGGAGTCGAGCTGGAAGACATCCAGGCAGTACGCGCCGGTCACGGCCACGCCGCGAACCATCCGCACGCCCGGGGCCAGCCAGCCGTGCGCATCGGCCATCGCCGCGGCCTTGCACGCCGGCAGGTCCCGCCATTCGATGATCGGCAGCGGACGGGGCGTCGTGGCCTGGTCCCGCTCGTCGACAACGACGGTGTTGTGTGCCCAGATGGTCCGGTTGAACGCCTCCTGGATGGGGTCGGAGAAGCCGTTGGTCGTCACGGCACGGCTCTCGACGTCCTCGGTCCAGAGCCGTCCGTCGGCGAAGACCTGCAGGCTCAGCGAATCGCGATGGTGATGGACGCCCGACACGTCGCCGGCCAGGACCGCGACCGTCGGCCCGTCGGCGTCATGGCCCCAGTAGTCATCCCCGTCGCGGCTGGTCAGCAGCGCGTAGCCGTGCTCGATCCACACCCGCGACCGCGCCGGCGGGGCGGCGGCGTCACCGAGATCGTCGACGCCGTACAGCAGCGCCGCGGCGCTCCTGCGCGCCCCGCCCTGCCGGAGCAGCCAGGCGTAGCGCGGGTCGCCATACACCGCCAGGGCGATCTCGTAGCAGGACGCCCTGTGCCACAGGGGGCTGCGGGTGGCATAGCAGTCGCCCAGGGCGGGCAGTTCGCCGTTGGGCAGCATCAGTCCCAGCGGCGCGTCGAACATCTGTTTGAGGCAGCGCCCGTTGCCGAACGTCTCGCGGTAGAGGTCGCGCCCGAGGCGGGGATGGTGCCGGGTCAGTTCAGCGGCCTCCATCAGCGCGCCCAGCGTGCCGAAGTGATAGAGCGTGCTCGACTCGTAACACAGCCCGTCGTCGGTGATGCACCCCGGCAGCAGGTAGGCGAAGGACCCGCGCCCGTTCAGGGCCGTACCGATCCAGTCTTCACGCCCCAGCACGAGGCCCAGCTTCAGCAGTCCCGCCTGGTGGTGGGCCAGGTGGTTGTTGTAGGGCATGCGGGCGAGCACCGTCCGCCAGTGCTCGCGGGACTCGCAGATCCCCTCGCCGGCGGCGGTCAACTGCTCCCGCCAGCGCGCGTCGCGGGCGGCCGGCAGCCCCGGGCGGAAGGCCTGGTAGGCCTCGGCGAATCCGTCGACGATCCTGGCGAAGACCAGCCCGCGGTCGTGGTGGCGCACGTGGAAGCCGAACCGATCCACCAGGTGGTCCATCCGCAGCAGGGCGGCGTCGGCATACGGGGCGTGCTCGAACACGCGGGCGGCCCGGATCAGGGTGTCGGCCTCGCGCGACAGGCGCATGAAGGGCGCCGCGTAGTCGTGGAAGTGAGCGTAGGTCCGGCCGTAGTCGCGATCGGGATCCGCGTCGTACCAGGACGTGTCCGCCGGCGGCAGATCCGCCGGCTCGGCCAGGTGCGCCTCGGCCGCCTGCCGCAACGCCTCGACGGCCGGCTTCCACGCCGGCTCGGCCACCCGCCGCCGCGCCCGCCGGAGTTCGTCCTCGCTGAGATACAGAGACGGCCCTAACATGAACTCATCCTCGCTGGGAACCTCGGTGGGATCGACAGACCTTTGCAGTCACGGCCGCGCAGCTCACTCGGTGCGACCGCGGGCGACGGCCTCGCGCGGGCTGAACGGCTCGTCCAGCCCGTGGCGCAGGAACGTCTCGACGACCACGTAGAACTCCTCGATCGCCTCATCGAAGGTCCACTCGGCACAGGCGGACTGCTCGAAGGTCAGGGACAGTCCGCCCGAGGCCATCGACGAGGCCGTCACCAGGTTGATCCCGGAGTGCCCGCCGGGCCCGAAGGGCGGCGGAGGGCGCAGGTGAGCGGCCTCGAGGGCATCGTGGATCCGCTGCTGATACGCCAGGACCCGGCGCTCGTGCAGGGGATAGCCCAGCATCTGCGGATGGAGGACCTGCCCACCGTTGGAGTGCGAGTGCATGTGGACGATCAGGTCGGCCTGCTCGTCGGCGATGAGCTTGAGCAGCCCGGCCGCCTCGGCGGTGCGGAGGTCGCCGGGGCAGGCGTCGTGCATGATGTTGTACCCGTCGCCGTTGGGGTAGCCGCCCGGGTGGCGGACCTTGTCCAGCGGCAGCGGGGCGTACTGCTTGCAGGCGGGATAGCCCACCGCCGTGCCGTCGGCCCACACGCCCTGGCTGATGCGGACGAAATCCTCCTTCGAGGCGCCCCGCAGGGTGTCGCCGCTCAGGGCCCGTCCGTCCATGTTGACGCAGGGCAGCAGGATGAGGCGGTACTGCTCGATCAGTTCGACCAGCCCCGGCCGTTCGGCGCCGCGGAGGTCCCGCCCGGTCTCCATCAGGCTGACGAGGTTCATCGCCCCGGCCGTCGCCTCGGGCTCGGCGCCGTGGACGCCGCAGACGAACATCGCCACCTGCACGTCGGGGTCCCGCGTGCGGTAGGCCTCGACGTTGCGGGAATTCGACGCGATCGCCCACGTTCCGGTGCCGTGCCGGGCGGCCTGATGGCCGTACATCACGGCCCACACGTTGCGGCCGTTGGGCGTCACGGCGACCCGCGCGACCTCGCCGGCGCTGACGGCGCGCACGGCGGCGTCGATCTCGTCGACGCGGACGCGCCACCAGTCGGGGCGCGGCTGCAGGTTCGGGCACGTGGCGGGCTGGAAGACAGGCTTGGCGGTCATGCGTTCGGCTCCTTGTCGGTCAGGCGCCGACTTTACCATCAGGCTCGTGCTTCGGCAAGCAGGACTGCAGGCGCCGCCCGTTTGTGGTATCCTCTCGCCCGAACATCGCAGACCGCCGGCTCCCGTGCCCGCAGGAAGGACGCCCCCCATGGCAAAGCGCAGGCCGAACATCCTGTTCCTCCAGACCGACCAGCACCGCATGGACATCCTGGGCTGCTACGGCAACCCGATCGTCCGAACGCCCAACCTCGACCGCCTGGCGGCGACCGGCGTGCGGTTCACCCACGCGTTCACCTGCACCGGCGTGTGCACGCCCGCGCGCGGGGCCCTGCTCAGCGGGCAGTACCCCCACAAGACCGGGATGATCTTCAACCCCGAGCTGCCCGGCGGGCGCCTCGGACGGCGGCTGTGCACCTACGACGAGCCAGTCACGCCCTACTCGCGGATCCTCGCCGCCGCCGGCTACGACCTGCACCACATCGGCAAGTGGCACATCGGATCGTGGTTCGAAACCAAGCCGTCCCATTTCGGGTTCAAGGGCCCCTTCTACCCCGGGTACGGCTACCCCTTCGACCACCCCCACTACAACCGCTACCTGGCCCGGTACGGCCAGGCGGGCTTCGTCACCCACCCGGCCCGACCCAGCCGCAACACCAGTCGCTACTTCGCCGAGCACCGCGTGCCCGCCGAGGCGTCGATCCCGGGCTACCTGTGCAGCCAGGCGGTCGACGTGCTCAGGCGCACCGCCCGCAGCGACAGGCCGTTCTTCCTGGCGGTGAACTTCTGGGGGCCGCACATCGCCGTGCGGATCCCGCCGGAGTATCTCTACCTGTACGACCCGGCCGACATGCCCCTGCCGCCCAACCTGAACAACATCCGCGACCGGCGGCCCGAGATCGTCGCCAAGGCCCACAACTGCTGGGGCGGAAAGGTCCTCGACGAGACGATGGTCCGGCGGATCATCGCCGCGTACTACGGCTACGTGACGCTCATCGACGAGCAGATCGGGCGCGTGCTTGCGGCGCTGGAGGCGACGGGCCAGGCCGACAACACCGTCATCGTCTTCACCTCCGATCACGGCTCGACCCTCGGAGCCCACGGCCTGCAGGACAAGGGGCTGATGATGTACGACGAGGTCTACCGCATCCCGCTGATCCTCTCCGGCGCCGGCGTGGCACGGCCGGGTTCGGTCGTCGATCGTTTCGTGATGACCATGGACACATCCGCCACCTTCGTCGACCTGGCCGGCGGGCGCATCCCCGACCACTACGACGGCAGGCCGCTGACGCCCTACCTGCGGGGCGAGCTGAAGCACACGATCCGCCGCGAGGTCGTCATGGAAGCCTTCGGCCACCAGGTGCCGTTCGTCCAGCGCGCGGTGCGCGACCATCGCTACAAGTACATCTTCAACACCACGGCCATCGACGAGTTCTACAACATCGCCGACGACCCCTTCGAGACGACCAACCTGATCGACACCGCCGACGCGGCGCTGCTCAACCGCTACCGCGGCAAGCTGCTCGCCTGGGGCGACGCGAACGACGACCACGCGGCCAAGGTGTTCGCCCGCCAGGCGTGGCGGGAGTGACGGCCGGCGGCGGCGATCCCACTATTGCGTCCCCAGTATCTTCTGGGACGCCGCCCGTGGTGCGATTGTCCTGCCGGGGAGGGACCGCCGACGGGAAAACCCCGATCCCGACCGCCGGCGGGGGCGGCGCCCCGTCCCGATCGGCGGAAAAACGGCCGCGAGGGCGATGCAGGATTCCATCTCAACTTCTTTGCTCCAGGGGGCTTAGTGTATCCGGTGTGGACGGCGCCTCGGCCGGCCGGCCTCAGGACCCTTCCCCGAGGGTTGCCAGAAATAGACGAAAGAAGACCTTGACATTTTTCGAGTTGTGTGCATAATAGGGCTTGTCGTCGAGTGGAGATCTGAAGGCCTCTACGATGCTCAGTGGAAGCCAGCCCGGCGGCACGCTCGAAGCAGTTTGGCTCAGGTATCATTTGAAAGCTCGATTCCTTGTCAAACAGTCAGTTTCAGCGATCTTGGCAGTGTCGGTGACGGTGGCCGGCCTGCTGATTCG
>JAAYZK010000324.1 GCA_012514895.1 Planctomycetota bacterium
AGCTGTTGCCGGCACCAACCGGCGTGGCGACGCTGCCCCCACCAACCGACATCAGCGAGGAAGATATGACTGACCTACCCCCTGTCCCGACTCCATTTCGCGGCGCCGACCAGCTCGTCGAGCTGGCACGGCAGGATCTGGCCCGGCGGCTCGGCGTAGATGCCGCGGATATCGAGTTGGAGAGCGCCGAAGCGGTCGTCTGGCCCGACGGCAGCCTCGGCTGTCCGCGGCCGGGCATGGTCTATACACAGGTACTGCAGGACGGTTACCGCATCCTGCTGCGGGTGGGAAAAGAGATCTATGCCTATCACGGCGGCGGCTCTCGCGGGCCCTTCCTGTGCGAAGGAGCGAATGACGCGCCGCTGCCGCCGCCCGGCCTGGGGGACGACTAACCGCGGAGAAAAAGCAGAGAGTGGAGACTGCCGGGGCAATCTCCACTCTCTCTAGGGGCTAAGGCGGGGAGCGCCAGCCCGACTGAAGCATCAGAACCTTACGGCGCGACGACTTCGCCACTCACACAGGAGGTGGCGATACCCTGGAAGATGTTGGACGTCACTTCCGCGCAGTTGGTCCACGGGCCGACGCTACGGCCACTGGCCTGGAAGGTGATCGTGTGCGTTCCGCCGGGTTCGCCGGGCACCGACGACACCTTCAGGCTCGGGCCGCCCCACGGCGATGTACCGGTGCCCTCGAAGTAGTACGTGTCGCCAATGGTACCGTCGCTGTTCTCGGCGCCGACTGTAGCGTCGGTCGTGTCACCACTGCTGGGCCCATAGACAAACCAGATGTTGTCTGAATTGTTCTGGATCCAGATCTGGAACGAGAACGTCGAAGACGCGTCGCCAAAGCGCGGCACGTTGGCCCACTCAAAGATACGGTAATTGTTCACACCGTCAGTGAGCTGGGCCGTGTACCAGTTGCCACCCGCGGCCAGATTCAGGTCTGTCCACCACGGTGCCAGAAGGTTGTTGGGCAGGATCACGCTGGGCAGATTCTGGTTGTTTGCCGATGCTGCGAGTCCACTGCTGACGCCGACCTCCAACGTGCCGTTCACGGACCAGATTACCTGGTTATAGGTCTGGCCCATGTAGTTGAACGGCTCCGGCAAGGTAATGATCCAGCCGCCATCGTCGCAGTTCGACGGGCAGGCGAATGGGGCTACACCGAAGGCCGCCAGTGGCAGGTAACCAGACGGAGCAGCTCCCGGGCTCACGTCGAGCGTGGGCGCTGCCGCAGCTTCCAGCGTGCCCTCGAACGACAGGCTGTTCGCCCGCGGGGTCGCGCCAATCACGGTGTTCTTCAAGAGCTGCAGCTGGCGCGGCATCGTATCGAGAACGCTGATGGTGGCTTCCTCGGTGGCGAAGTTGGTGATGACGATCGAGCATTCGGTGGTTTCGTGGATGCCGAACACGGTGGGGTCGCAGGACTTGTCGACGGTCACGTCGGCCTCACCACGCACGATGGTGATCGGCATGGTCAGCACGTCCTTGCCCTGCCGCAGCTCGATCCACGCATGGCGCACTTCGCCAATGGGTACGTTACGCGCATCGATCGTGATCGCAAAGGTAGCGTCGCCATCCGGAGCAAGATGGATGTTGTTGGGCACACTGACGATCAGATCGCCTGTGTTCAGTGCCCTCACCCTCCACGTGCGCGGGAGGTTCGTCTCGTTGTGGACGGTGCGCTCCACCGTAACCACGCCGGCGAGGTTAGGATGGTAGATGCTGGGATAGTTGGTGTTCCACAGCTCATCCTGCAGCGCAAAGAAGTTGTCCACGGACTCGTCCATCGTCAGCCCGGCGGTGCCCGCTCTGGTCAGGTCCACGCGGCCGGAGCCGAAGTCAAAGGGATCGGCCGGGGTGACGCCATCTTCCTTGGTGACGCCATCCGTGATCGCCGTGAGCATCAGCGCCGACTTGATCTGTCCAGGGGTCCAGTCGGGATGCAACGCCGTGAGGAGGGCCCCAGAGCCGGCGATGTGCGGGCTCGACATGGACGTGCCCTGAATCGCCTGGAAGAGCTGGCCGGGCAGACCGCCGACGACAGTTGCCGGTAGCGGCGTGTTGCCGGCGAGGATCTGGACGCCCGGAGCGGTGATGTCGGGCTTGCTAATACCCAGCGGCTGGGCCGGCCCGCCGCGCGAGCTGAAGGAAGCCATGACGTCGCCCTGCACCGTGGTGGGCACACCCGGTGTGAAGGTCCCCATGACGCCGGTATGGGTGTCCATGAAGTCTAGCAGCGCTGCGCCGGCATCATTCTCCAGGTGGACGCTGGGGATGAAGTGGTTGTCGGTCGCCAGCCCCTGCAGCGTCGGGTTGTACTGCAGCATACCGGCGGCGCCGCCGGCGGCGACGTTGAAGCTCTTCTCGACACGGGCATTGATGCCGCGCTCGCAGATGACTATTTCGCCATTGAACGTGCCCGGCGCAAAAGGCGTCAGGCACAGCTCCTGCCCGGCCGGCGGGAAGACCACCGGGGTCGGTGTGTCGATGCCATCGGTGACCGAAGCGCCGGTCAGTTCCAGCGTGTCGCCGTTGTCGGCGGTCAGCGTGACGGTGCTGATGAAGTGTCGGTCCGTCGTGCTGGCGCCAACGGTCATCGTCCAGGGGCCATGATGGCCGGTCGTGTTGGGTCCAGGCCCAGAGTTACCGGCGGACGCCGAGACAAACACGCCATTGTCGTAAGCTACGGCGAAGGCCAGCTCGACAATGTCGGTGTAGGGGCTGCCGCCGCCGCCGATAGAGAAGTTAATCACATCGACGCCGTCGAGAATAGCCTGCTCGACCGCGGCGACCGAGTCGCTCTGGTAGCAGCCTCCGTCGCCGCAGACACGGTAGGCAATGACGTGAGCGCGCGGCGCGACGCCGGAGACGATGCCCCGGTCTACGCCGAAGAGGGTGGCGGTGACCCCGCCGTTGCCGGCAGCGGTCGAAGCGGTGTGCGTGCCGTGGCCGTTGTCGTCACGGGCCGAGTCGAACTCGGTGG
>JAAYZK010000039.1 GCA_012514895.1 Planctomycetota bacterium
ACGAACGTGTACAGCCTGGCCGTGTCCACGTTGCCCCAGAAGCGGTCGAGGCGCAGGCGGACGGCCTCGGCGCGGGTGTTGAGGGTTCGGCGGCAGTAGCGGTGGATGTTGTTGGTCTCCGTGATCGCCGGCGCCCAGCGGCCGTCGCGGAGGCACTCGACGGTGAAGCGCTGGGCGAGGGTGGCCGGCGGGCTGGTGAGGTAGCGGCCGACGCAATGGTTCGACCAGCTCATCTGGACGTCCAGGTGCATCTGCGTGTCGAAGGCGATGGCGACCTCGGCCAGGTCGACGGGCTGGTGGAAGTCGTACTGCACCCACTGGCCGGGCCCGGCCTGCTGCCAGGCGTGGCCGTCGTCGTCGATCTGGCGGGACCAGCCGTCGCGGACGGGCCGGGCGTCGCCCCGCGAGGCCGTCAGCGTGGCCTGGCGGGTCAGCGCGGGGACGGCCAGGGGCACGCCGGGCAGGAAGCAGTCATCCCACAGCAGCGTCTGCTGAAGCTCGGCGACGTGGTCGAACAGTTCGGCGGGGCGCGTCAGGCCCCTGGCGGCCATCATTGCGACGGCGGTGCCGACCGCCTGGCCGCACACCATGCCGGTGCCCATGACGCGGGTGGAGCTCATCGCCATGTGCGTGGCGCTCATGTCGCGCCCGGCGAACAGGAGGTTGTCGATGTTCCGCGAGTACAGCGATCGCAGCGGAATGCCGTACGGGGAGGGGCATCGGTGGTAGAGCGTAGGCGGACGGTTGTCGCGGACGGCGCGGAAGCCGGCGGGGTCGTGGTCGTCCATGCTCCAGCCGCCGTAGGCGACGGTGTCGTCGAACGCCCCGCCGCCGGCCAGGTCGTTCTGCGTCAGGACGTGGGGGCCGACGTACCGGCGGCTCTCGCGCTTGGCCGGGAGCGTCTGGATCCACTCGAGGTTGAGGTATTTCGCCCGCTGGCGGCACTTGGGGCAGTGGTTCTTGAGGTGGTCCCAGACGCCGTAGGCGATCTTGACCAGTTCATCCCGCAGGGCGGGGGTGTCGGCGATCGTGTCGTGCTCGCCGCCCAGCTCGACCCACCAGAAGCCCAGCCCCAGCACCTCGTTGCCGTGGCCGCCGGGGCCGTACGGCAGGTCCTCGCAGCGCTCGTAGGTGTACGCCCACGGCGGGGGGATGAACGTCTGGGGGGTGGGGTAGCTGGCGGTCTGGAAGCGGATCGAATGGCCCATCGTGCGGGCGTCGGCGGTTTCGGGGGCGAGGGATTCCTCGTATTCGCCGCGGGCCTCGCGGCCCATGCGGAACTCGGCCCCGGTCAGGGGCGCGAGGATCCCGTCGCCGGAGCAGTCGGCGAACCAGCGGGCCCGGACGGTGTGGTATGTTTCGGCCGCAAGCTGCCAGCCGGTGACGCTGACGATCCGCCGGCCGTCCATGGCGGCATCCTGGCAGGAGCAGTTCAGCAACAGCGTGATGCGGGTCTCGGCGGCCGCCAATTCCCACAGCAGCGTGTCGTGGATGTGGAAGTTGCTGGTGGGGTTGCGGTAGAGGTTGAGCATGCGGAGCTCTTCCAGCAGGCCGGTCTCGCGCTTGTGCGGGATGCCGTTGTGGCGGTCGGCGCCGCAGATGTGGACGCGGCATTCGCTGGAGGCGTTGCCTCCCAGGACCGGGCGATCCTGCATCAGCACCACCGTCGCCCCGTGCCTCGCCGCCGCGACGGCCGCCGCGACTCCGGCCGTGCCGCCGCCGATCACGCAGAGGTCCGCATCGTGCGTCACGCATTTGAAAGCGTCGCGGCCGGTCATGACAGGGGCTCCTTATCTGTACGTATCCGCTGTAAGCTCTTGTTTGATTCGCGACGACTCATTATAATGCAGATACCTTTCCGATAAGCAAATGGCGAATCAGCCGCCCGTCGGATCGCCCGGCCGCCGACGTCGGGTCCTCGTGCATGTCGAAGGTCGGGCAAGGTGGGTCATTTACGCCGAAAGGAGTGCAGAGATGGGTCAAGTCCAGATCCAGTGCCCCGCGTGCCATGCACCTTTCTGCGTTCCCGCCGAATGCGTCGGCAAACGTGCGCGATGCAGGATGTGCGGCCACGACTTCGTGATCAAGGCCCCCAGCCTCGACGACACCGTGCTCGACTGGCTCAATGACGAGATTCCCGACGACGCGCCGGCCCAGGCCGCGCCCGTCCGCGCGTCCGCCACCGTCGCCCAGGGGCGATCCGCGGCGGCGCCCGCGCCCGTGTCGGCCGGGGCCCCGATGCCGGTGGAAGCGGCGACCGTCGTCGAGGCGGGGCTGCGCCTCAGCCACACCGATGCGCTGGGCGCGTTCGTCCTGTTTCCCCCTTCGATGCTGAACGACTCGGCCTTCCGCAGCTCCATGCCCCGCTGCTGCCTGGGGTGCGGCTCGAAGAGCCACTTGCGGGTGCACGTGGTGCGCTGGCAGAGCATCTACAACTCCGCCGATCGCTCGCAGCGGCGCGAAGACGACAAGCCGGTGCCCGCGACGGTCGGGGCGGAAAACCTCATCGATCTGCCCGACGACAAGCTGCTGGCGGCGCTGCCGGTGCAGCCCAACGTGCCGAATCCGTACAACTTGCCGTTCCCTTACTACATCTGCGGGCGCTGCTCGCCGGTCGGGGCGATCATGACGCACGTCCGCCAGGACGCGCAGGGCAACGAGGTGTGCGAGATCGGCATTTCGTCACTCAAGCGCGCCGCCCAGTTCCTTGCGCGTAACCTCGGGCGCGACCACGAGGATTTCAAACGCCTCTATGAAGAGATCCAGCGCGGCCAGGGGGATTCGTGGAGCGCCCTGCCACTGGCGGTCCGCAACCGCATCGACAAGTGGTTCCGCGCCGCCGAGGGCGAGCGCTTCGTCTGCTACCTGCGCGACTCCGACTTCGCCAAGGCCGAGTCGGGCCTGGGGGGGCTGGTGATCACGGACCGGCGGGTGGTGTTCCACAAGTTCGCCTGCCACCGCGAGTTTCCGATCGCTGAGCCGATGGAGATCCAGGTCGACCAGCACGACAGCATCTACCGGATCACCTTCACGTCCAAAGAGGTCAAGCCGGCGGTCCTCAAGTCCGACCCGACCCTCCTGGAGACCATCGAGGCCACGCTGAACGCGCTGGACGCCACGTACACGATCAGGACGTAGATCCGGCGGCCCCTTCAGGCCTCAGCACTTACTCTCGCCCATTGCCCCCGGGCGAAAAAGGCGACCTTTTCCAGGCTGGCGGTCATGTCGATGGGTTCGATGAAGATCCCGTCGCCCAGGTGGAGCGGCACGGGAGCGAAGTTGAGAATGCCCGTCACGCCCGCCTGAACGAGGCGCTCGGCGACGGCCTGAGCCTCGGGGGCCGGGACGGCCAGAATCGCCACGCGGATGTGAAGGCGCTGGAGGATGTCCTCGGCGCGGCTGATGTCATAACAGGTAGCGCCGCCGAAGGTTCGGTCGACTTTCCGGGGGTCCACGTCGAAGGCCGCCACGATCCGCAGGTTCCGGTGGCGGTGAGCGAAGAACGTCATGATCGCCCGACCCAGGTTCCCCACGCCCACCAGCGCCACCGGCTGCGGCGCCGGGGCATCGAGGAATCGCGCCAGGCAGTCCGCCAGGCGCTTAACGTCGTAACCCTTTGTCGTGCTGCCGCTGAAGCCCGTCACCCTCATGTCCTGCCGCACCTGGGCGGCCGTCGCCCCCGCCAGGTCCGCCAACTGGTGCGAAAACACGTGTGTCTGCCCCTCGGCCAGGAGGTCCTGGATCCCGCGCCGGTACTGACTGAGTCGTCCGATCACACGTTGTGAAATCATTCACATCTCCAGGCCGCATCACACCGCCGGGATGGATGCGACAGGGTGAGACAGACATTCCGAGGCCTCTCTTTTACGTTGAATGGCTCGTCCTGTCAAGACGGCCGCGGCCGCGGGCGGTCAGGGTAGAGGATGCAGGTTTCGTCCCCGCAATCGTTTGCAGCGACTTCACCCTGCAGTCCGGGCGAGCCGTCCGGGAATGCCCGCTGGACCGGTCGGCGGCGGCGGGGGGTTCTACAATTGGGATGTGAAACGGGATACGATACGGCTGGCACGGTTGCCGGATCGCCTGGTGTCCGACGACAAGCGGGTCATCCCGCGCTACCTCGACCTGGGCAGCCGGGCGAGGATCCGCGACATCTTCCGACGCGTCAAGCGGATCAAGCCGCAACGCGTCCGCGAGCTGCTGCGGGACCTCCGGAAGAACTACGCCGGCCGCCACCGGGATCTCGACGAGGCTTTCCTGCGGCACTACGCCATCGCCGCCCGCAACGTCCGCGGCGCCGGCGACCTGGACGACCAGCAGAAACTCCTGCTGGGGGCGTACTTTACGATGGAGTACTCCATCGAAGCCGCCGCCCTGTTCAACCCGTCGATCGTCCCGCACCCCGACCAGAGCGGCCTGGAACCCGGCAGCGTGCGCGTCCTGATGAGCCTCCGCGCCACCGGCGAGGGGCACATCTCCTCCATCGTCTTCCGCCGGGCCATCCTCAGTCGCAGCGGCATCATAACCTTTGCGCCTCCACCGAGATATGCCTATGCTGCCCGCCTGGAGCGCGACCGCGACATCCACAAGAGCGTCTTCGAACGCCGCCTGCGGGACCGCCACCTGTACGGCGAGGACGTCGCCGTCGTGCTCAACCAGCTCGGCGACAGCTTCACCCTCAGCCAGCTCGAGGCCGCCCTCAACCGCGCCGCGGTCTCCCCGGAGCTGACGGCGGGCGTGCGCCGGCTGTCCAGCCAGTTGATATGGATGGCGCTGGCGAACTACGAGCTGGACTACCCCCAGGACTGCCACCCCGAGGAGATCGTCCTGTTCCCCGCCACACGCTACGAGAGCAGGGGCATGGAGGACACGCGGCTGGTCCGATTCGTTGAGGAAGACGGAGCCATACGCTATTACGGCACTTATACCGCCTACGACGGGCAGCGCATCTACCCGATGCTCCTGGAGACCGCCGACTTCCACACGTTCCACATCGCCACGCTGTGGGGCCGCTACTCCAGGAACAAGGGCATGGCCCTGTTCCCCCGCAAGGTGGACGGCAGCTACATGATGCTGAGCCGCCACGACGGCGAGAACAACTATGTCCTTATTTCACATAACCCTTACGTGTGGAACGCCGCCACGAAACTCCAGTCGCCCCGTGAGCCGTGGGAACTGGTCCAACTGGGCAATTGCGGCTCGCCCCTGGAGACCGAGGCCGGCTGGCTGGTCATCACGCACGGCGTCGGGCCCATGCGTCGCTATTGCCTGGGTGCGATCCTGCTGGATCTTCACGACCCTGCCCGCGTCATCGGGCGCCTCCGACGCCCCTTCCTGGTCCCCACGGCCCGCGAACGCGCAGGCTATGTTCCCAACGTAGTCTACACCTGCGGCTGTATGATCCACGAGGGCCACCTCACCGTCCCCTACGCCATGGCCGACTCCCGCGTCTCCTTCGTCAGCCTCGTCGTCCCCACCCTCCTGCAGCGGCTGCTGGACGCCGGGCCGTAGGATGGCGTGCAGGCGGCCCTGCGGGATTGACCCCGCCGCCATGGGCGGCTACGCTGCAGATCGTCGTCGGGAGCGGCTGTGTCTGCTGCGTCCGCGACTGAGTGTGCCGCGAGTGAAAGGACCATTCATGCATGCCGCCCGTCCCCGTCTGTCCGTGGTGATCACCCTCCTGGTCGCGATCGTCGCCCCGGCCGTCGCGGCGACGCCGACGACGGAGCCGGACCCCAGCAAGGTCCTGCGCGATGCGCTGGCGAACGGGCAGTTAAGGATCAGCGGGACGGGCGAGCAGTTCTGCTGGCACGCGGCGTCCAGCGCGAGCGTCTTCCTCGACGCGTACGA
>JAAYZK010000325.1 GCA_012514895.1 Planctomycetota bacterium
CGATGTCGGAGAAGCCCATGTCGTCGTTGAGGATCAGCAGGATGTTCGGACGCGGATCGGGCATGGCGGTCTCCAGAAGGGCGCGTTTCCGGGCCGCGAGGATAGCCGTCCCGCCCCCGGACGGCAAGCGGCTCGCATCACTTCATCAGCAGCAAGCTCAGCGCCATCATGACCATACCGCCGAGCAGTCCGTACAGGCTGTCGTGGCCGCGGCCGTACGCGCGGCTGGTAGGGAGCAGCTCGTCGAGGCTGATGAAGACCATGATGCCCGCGACGCCGGCGAACAGGACGCCCATGAGCGTGGGGGGGATCTGCCCGCCGCCGAGGGCCAGGATCAGCAGATAGGCGATGCCCGCCCCGACGGGCTCGGCCAGCCCGCTGGCGAGGGAGAATCCGAAGGCCTTGCGCCGACTACCCGTAGCGTAGTAGATGGGCACGGAGACGCTGATGCCCTCGGGGATGTTGTGCAGGGCGATGGCGATCGCAATGGCCAGGCCGAGTTGCGGGTCGTGGAGGGCCGCCAGAAACGTCGCCAGACCCTCGGGGAAGTTGTGTATCGTCAGGGCCAGCGCCGTGAAGAGGCCCATCCGAAGGAGATGGCCCTTGTGGACGCGATGGTCGTGCGCCCCCGGAGCCGCGTGGGCGGGGTCGGCGGCGATCCGTTCGAAGTTCGGCACGGGGGCGCTGGGATCGTGCAGGGGGACGGTTTCCTCCTTCGAGTGCACGGTGTGGGGGTTCTCGGCCGAGGGGATGAACCGGTCGATCACGGCGATCAGGACCAGCCCGCCGAAAAACGCCGCCGCGTTGATCCAGTGGCCCCAGTAGGGTCCGAAGCCCCCCTTGGAAACCGGTAACGCAAGCGAATTCAGGCCTTTAACAAAAATCTCGACGAACGAGACGTACAGCATGACGCCCGCCGAGAAGCCCGTCGCGATCGACAGGAAGCGGTAGTTCGTCCGCTTGGCGAAGAAGGCGATCGCACTGCCCACGCCCGTCGCCAGGCCGGCGAAAAGGGTCAACCCGAACGCCATCAGGATGGCCGTCATCCGGACTCCCTTCCCACGGATCGGCCCGCCGCTGCCGGACGGAACCGCGCAGCATTATAGCTGCCTCACGGATAACCGCCACAGGCAAAACGCCTTCCGGCGTGCCACCGAGCCCCTTCGCCCCAGCCGCCCGGACGGGTATACTGCGGACGGTGGTGAGCGTATGAGTGCAGTCGAGACGCTCCTGGCGAAGCGGACGGCCCTGCGGCGGGGGTTGCTGCGCTGGTACGACCGCGAGGCGCGGGATCTGCCGTGGCGGCGGACGAGCGATCCGTATCACGTGTGGGTGTCGGAGATTATGCTCCAGCAGACCCAGGTCGCGACGGTCGAGCCGTACTACGGGCGGTTCCTGGCGGCCTTCCCGACCGTCGAGGCCCTGGCGGCGGCGGAACCGGATGCGGTGCTCAAGCAGTGGGAGGGCCTCGGCTACTACCGTCGTGCCAAAAACTTGCATAAGGCGGCGGGCGTCGTGGTGGCCGAACTGGAGGGGCGACTGCCCCGCACCGCCGCGGGTTGGCGGGCGCTGCCGGGCATCGGTCGTTACACGGCCGCGGCGATCGCCTCGATCGCCTTCGGCGAGGCGGCGGCGGTGCTGGACGGCAACGTCAAGCGCGTTTTGGCCCGAACCTTAGCGATCCGCGAGTCGATCGACCTGCCCGCGACGGAGGCCGAGTTGTGGCAGGCCGCCGAAGCGATGGTGACGGCCCATCGGCCCGGGGACGTCAACCAGGCGATGATGGAGCTGGGCGCCCGTGTCTGCACGCCGCGGGCGCCGCAATGCTTAACGTGTTGCGTTCGCAATGTTTGCGACGCGGCCGCCGCGGGACTCCAGGAGGTGCTTCCGGTGCGAACGAAGAAGAGCGCCACGCCGCACTACGAGGTCGTCGCCGCCGCGATCCGCAGGCACAATCGATACCTGATGGGCCGCCGCCCGGACGACGCCATGCTGGGCGGCCTGTGGGAGTTCCCCGGCGGCAAGCTGGCCGACGGCGAGACGCACGCCGAGGGGCTGAGGCGGGAACTCCTTGAGGAAACCGGGCTTACCGTCGAAGTCGGCCCGCGCCTCGCCACCGTCGAGCACGCCTACACGCATTTCTCCATCACGCTGCACCTGTACCTCTGCAATGCCCCCGACGGCCAGCCCCACCCGCACTGGCACACCCGCCTGCGCTGGGTCTGCCCCTGCGAATTCGACGACTTCGCCATGCCCGGCGCGACGCGCAAGCTCCTTGAGGCTTGCGACCTGCGCAATCCAGCCCCGCCCGCGTGAGGCCGCCGGCGCTCATTCGTCGGCGGCCGTAAGCTCCTGGTGGTGCTGGATGAACCAGGCCCGCAGGTCACGCAGGCTGGACAGCTCCAGTTCGTTGTCGATCCCGACATAGGCGTTGCCCGTCAAGTGCGATACGTGCACCGCCTCGACCCGCCGCAGCGTCACGCCGCAGATCGCGCCGACGAGGATGATCGCCGCCGCGTAGACCCCGATGCTGCTGCGGATAAGCGTACGCCGGAACGCCGCCAGGTTGCCGCGGAGGCGCAGAACGTAGACGGCCTCGCGGATGAACCACACGGCGGCGACCAGGACGGCGGCGCCGGCGATGTACCAGCCGGGGTAGTGCTGGAGCTCCCAGGTGTTCACCCACTCGGTCCAGCGGGGGACCAGGTGGACGATCTCCCAGGCGGCAAGGTAGACGATGATCACGGCCCCCAGCAGCGCGGCGATCGTCACGAACACCCTTCGGTCCGGCCGCCGCAGGGGCCTGGGCACCTCGAGCCCGGCTTCGGCCGCCCGCCGGCGGACGGCCCGGTAGGTCAGACCTACCAGGAGCCCCACGATCACCAGGCCGAGCGTGACGAGTTCCAGCGCGATGCGATCTTCGGCATACCACCAGCCGAACCGCTGCGAGGAGAACGGCGCCAGCCGCGTGTAGAGCACGTAGACCGCCAGGGGCATCACGATTGCCAGCAGGCAGATCCGGCCGATGGGCCCCCAGCCGACGAACAGGAGGTACGGCCGGGCGGTCCTGCGACGCAGCAGGCTGATACCCGTGCAAAGCACGGCGAGCAGCGCCACGATCAGCACGGCCGTCAGCAGGCCGACCAGGGCCGCCTGTTCGATCAACGCGTATTCCGCCGCACGCATGGGGGCCGGATCAACATAATTGGTGTGCTGGAGATACTGATAGGTACTCCTCGCCCGTGTCGCTTCGGTGTCCATGGTGCGGTTGAGAAGGAACGACTTATGGAGCTCGAAGACGCGTTCGTTGCGCTGCCTGATCGCCTCCGCCCGCTCGCCCTGGCCCAGGGCCTCATGGATGTCCGCCTCATTGTGGAGGGCCAGGGCGTAGAGGGCCGTGGCCAGGAGCGACTCGATGATCGTCTGGCTGCCGGCTCCGCGCTTGGCGGCGATCGTTCGAAGCTGCCGGTTCAACTGCAG
>JAAYZK010000326.1 GCA_012514895.1 Planctomycetota bacterium
GAGAATCATCATCGTCGGGTCTCCTTGTCCGTCGGTCCTGGGCCTTCCACGAGATCGGCCCTCCAAGATTGGGACCATGATCCCGCAAAACACCGCCGGCGGGGAGACCCGGCTTTCATAGCTTCTCTTGCCCGCCGGATGCGTTGGGGTACACTGTCGGCCGACGGAACAGCGCCTGTGTTCGAGCCCCGATGCGCCCTGGACGGCCAGGACCGGCTCGCTCGATCCGGACGTGGACTGACGAAGACTTCACGTTCTTTGTGCAACGTTGAATGAGGAGAACCACCATGCCTTTGACGTTCGACATGCCGCTGGAGAAGCTCAGGACCTACCAGGGCATCACCCCGCGGCCGGCGGATTTCGACGCGTATTGGGAGCGGGCGCTGGAGGAGATGCGGGCGACGGACCCGGCCCCGGCGATCGCGCCGGCGGCGTTCCAGGCCCCCTGCGCCGAGTGCTCCGACCTGTTCTTCACCGGCGTCGGCGGCGCGAGGATCTACGCCAAGCTGATGCGCCCCCGGGGGCTCACCCGCCCCGGGCCGGCCCTGCTGATGTTCCACGGCTACGCCGGCTCCAGCGGCGACTGGCTCAACGGACTGGGGTACGCGGCGGCGGGGTTCACCGTCGCGGCCATGGACTGCCGCGGCCAGGGCGGCCGCAGCGAGGACGTCGGCGGCGTGCGGGGCAATACGCAGCACGGCCACATCATCCGCGGGCTGGACGATGCGCCCGACAAGCTGCTGTTCCGCCAGATCTACCTCGACACCGCCCAGCTCGCCCGCGTGGTCATGGGCCTGGACGGGGTCGATCCCGGCCGCGTCGGCGCCACCGGCGGCAGCCAGGGCGGCGGCCTGACCCTCGCCTGCGCGGCCCTGGTCCCGTCCATCCGGCGGGCCGCGCCCACCTTCCCGTTCCTGTGCGACTACCGCCGCGTCTGGGAGATGGACCAGGCCAAGGGCGCCTACACCGAACTGGCCGAGTATTTCCGCCGCTTCGACCCTCTGCACGAGCGCGAGAACGAGATCTTCACCACCCTGGGCTACATCGACGTCCAGCACCTGGCCCCGCGGATCCGCGCCGAGGTCTCCATGGCCGTCGGCCTGATGGACACCATCTGTCCGCCCTCGACGCAGTTCGCGGCCTACAACAAGATCGACTCGGCCAAGTCGCTGGTCCTCTACCCCGACTTCACGCACGAGGGCCTGCCGGGACTGTCGGACAGGATCTTCCAGTTCATGCTCGGCCTGTAGAGCGCAGACGACGGCCGGGCGGCGCGCGGGAAGGAGCGCGCCGCCCGGCCGCAAGCCGCGGCCGCCGGCCCCGTCGATCAGCACCGGCCCCGGCGGCGGACCAGCAGCACCAGCCCGCCCAGCGACAGCAGGGCCAGCGTCGCCGGTTCGGGAATCAGCACGGTCATCCGCGGATCCAGCACGGGCTTGTCGTCCTCGGCCGGCCGGGTGTCCGGCAGGGCATCCGGCCGCGTGCGGCGCGGGCGCCACTCGGCGGGTCGCCGGAGCACGGCCATCTCCGACAGCCGCCCGAACGGCGCGTCGTCGCCCGTCGACACGGCCGCGCCGTCGCCGATCATGCCGCCGGCGGGCACGACCCAGCCCGATCGGCCGAGGGCCGCCGGCGCGCCGAGGTCGTCGTGACAGCCGGCGCGGCCGCCCTTGCCCAGTTCCAGGACGCCGAGGCTTCCCCCGCCGATGCTGGAGATGTCCCGGTCCTTGTCCTCGTCCCTGTCCTTCTCGATGTCGCCGAACACCATCGCCGCACCGGCCGACAGCGACAGGACCAGCAGGACGGCCAGGATCGCGGCGGCCCGTGCGGACAACTGACGGTTACGCATACGGATCTCCATTCGAAGGAGCGACAGGCAAGGGGCGGGGCGCCGCCGAGGCGCCCCGCCCGTCCATCCACGGGCAGGAATCTGGTACGCACGGCGGACGGTCACACACGGCGGCGGCGGCAGGCCAGCGCGCCCAGCGCCAGCAGCGCCAGCGTGGCCGGCTCAGGAATGCTCGGGCTGAAGGCCAGGGCGTCGATGTTGGCCGCGCCGTTGCCGAAGGTCGATTCCGGCAGGTACATCGAGACAGCCTGCATGGCGAGGTTCACGCAAATGACGTCGCCGCCGCCGAAGGCCATCCCGTACAGCGTGCTGTTGGCATGGGTGGAGATCAGCAGCTCGTCGTCGTTGAGCTTGTGGATGGCGTCGACGTTGCCGTTGCCGCCGAAGGCGCTGCCGTCCAGGAGAATGGAGGCGGCGCCCGTGGCGGGGTTGAACTGGACGATGTCGCCCCGGTCGAACTTCAGGCCGCCCAGTTCGCCCTTGTCGTGGGTGGACAGCAGGAAGCTCCCATCGTCGTTGACGTGGACGGCGTCGATGTCGGCCTTCCTGGCGAACAGGCCGCCGTCGAACCACAGGCTGGCGGTGCCGGCCAGCGGGTCGTAGCGGACCAGGTCGGCCGGCTCGTAGGCGACCCCGTCCAGGCGGATCTTCTGGCCGGCCGAGAAGATCAGCGACCCGTCGGCCAGCAGGTGGAGGGCGTCGACGTTCTTGCCCCCGAGGGTCTCCTCGTCCAGCAGCAGCGACAGGCTGCCGGCGGCGGCGTCATAGTCGACCACGTCGCCGTGATGGACCTTCAGCCCGTCGAAGTGGATGGTGTTGTGCGTGGAAAACACGATGTCCGCGGCCGCGGGGGTGGCGGCGATGAGGGCGAAGGCGACGGCGAGGCCGAGAGAGAGGGTCATGCTTCGCACAGGGGATTCCTCCGTCGATGGCCCCGCGTCGCCGTCACCGCCGCCGGTCCGGCGCGAACGCCGCGCCGCCCACCGGCCAGGGTCCCACGGCCGTGGGGGCCTGACAGAGGAACCGTACGATTCGCCCGTCGCGGCGGCGCGTCGCCGGCGGAATTCCGGGAAAAACACGCCGCGCCGCTTCGCGCGCGCAGCGAGCGGGGCGGCATGGGCACGCGCCACGCCGCCCCGTTCCAGTGGGAGGAGCACAATCGGTCCGACAGGGAAGCGGTCAGCCCGCCCGTCGCCGGCGGATCAGCCCGATCGCGCCGCCGAGGATCAGCAGCGCCAGCGTGGCCGGCTCGGGGACGGCGGGTGTCATGGAGAACGCGTCGGTGTTGACGAACAGGCACGTATCGTAGATGGCGTCGGAGATGAAGATCTCCGCCGTCCGGGCGGTCGTGTCGACCCGGACCAGGTCGCCGCAACTGAAGTCCAGGCCGAACAGGGTGCCGCCGGAGAAGGTCGAGAGGACCAGGTCGCCGTCTTCCAGGACATGCAGGGCGTCGATGTCTTCGTTGCGGCTGAACCAGTCCTGGTCGAACACCAGCGACACGGCGCCGCTGGCGGGGTTGTACTCGACGACGTCGCCGCTGCGGAACGACAGGCCGGCCAGGCAGGCCGAGGACGTCGTGGACAGGAGGATCTCGCCGCTTTCGCGGACGTAGACGCCGTCGATGTTCTCATTGCGGCCCAGCAGGCTGCCGTCGAACAGGAGGCTGGCGGTGTTGGCGGCGGGGTCGTAGCGGACGAGGTCGCCCGGCTCGAAGCTCAGGCCGCCGAGCGACTGGTCGAAGGTGGTGGACAGGACGAAGTCGCCGTCGGCCATCAGGTGGAAGGCGTCGACGTTCCGGGGCATCCACCAGTCGCCGGTGAAGGCGCTGCTGTCCAGGAGGATCTCGGCCGCGCCGGTGTCCATGTCGTACTGGACCACGTCGCCGCCGCCGATGAAGACCTCCTGGCCGATCTTCGTGCCCAGGTAGGTGGAGATCATGATGTCGGCGTTCGCCGTCGCGGCGGCCAGCCCGATCAGGGCGAGCAGTGCGACGCAGGAGGCTGACGTCGTTCGCATGGGATTCTCCGTCCGAAGGGGCCGGCGCCGTCACCGCCGAGCCTGGCGCAGACACGGCGCCACCCGCTGCGGCAGTCCCACGGCAGACCCGGCTGCCGAGGGAACCCTACGATTCGCCGCCCTCGCGGGCCTGGCGCCGGAGCGAAAAAGCGCCCCCTTCGGCCGTCCGGGAACGGGCGGCCTGTTCCAGCTCCCGCCGACGGCAGGGGTTATGAAGATTCTGCAGGAGGTTTGGAAACTGGACAGCCGATGGTAGAATAGAGGTTTACGTTGATGCAGCCTGATGCCTGAACCAGCTATGCACCTGGTCACCACAAGCAACGAAGCGTTTCGGGCGCTGATGTCCACCCGCGCCCGTCTGCTGCTGGACGCCGCCGGCTACCTGCGGGCCCATCCTGCTGTCCGGACCGCCCTGACCCGCCCGCTGGTCGGCCGCCTGCTCAGCCAGTCGACGCAACTGGAAGAACTGCTGGACGCCTACGGCGCCTCGCGGAACGGGACGTGGTGCCGGCTTCGCGCGCAGATGGCCGCGCTGAAGCGCTTCGCCGGCGTCAGCTACGTTCTGCTTCACATCCGGCACGTCCTGCCCTCGTACCGCCTGTTCGAGATCGAGCACGACTTCCGCCAGGCCACCGACGACGCGCTGGCGTTCAGCGGCAGCGTGCTGTACGAGACGTCCAACCGGCTGTGGGCGCACGCGGCGGAGCTGGGGCTGGAGCTGCCCGGGCAGACGCAGGATGAATCCCTCTACGCCGAGCCCCTGCCGGCCGGACGGCTCCTGGCCGACCGGGAAGACTCGCTGGCCATCGCCCAGCGGCGGAGCGTCGGGGAGATCGTCACCCACCTGGCCACGGCGTTCCTCAACCTGGCCGTCAAGGGCGAGGTGATCCACGCCGCCGCACGCACGCGGCCGGAGGACTACCGCGACCACCTGCCCGAGTCGATCACCGAGACTCACCTGCGGCACCTGGAGATCAGCTTCCACAACCTCCAGGCCCTCTACGACACCTACGTGACCGACACCCGCACCGAGCGGCTCGATACCGACCTGCCGGTGCTGCGGGGCCACATCAGCGTCGTTTACCACCTGCTGGAGATCGCCACCCAACTGGTGCACTACGAAGAGCGGCACGTCTCCTGCCACGGCGCCAGCCGCGGGCCGGCCCTGGTGGACCGCGACGGGCTGATCCGCGTGCTGATGGAATACGCCCTGGCCTTCGCCAGCTACTACCTCGCCAGCGCCGAGAACCTCTGCCGCACGATGCTCAAACGGTACGCCGAGGTGGCGGAGGTCCTGGTGTCGGCGCCGCGGTACCGCGGCTTCCACGTGCGGCCCTCGACGCTGGTGGCCAAGATCGTCAACCACTACGGCAGCGAGGTGATCATGTCGCTGGACGGGGAGCGCTACGACGCCAGCACGCCCCTGGAGATCTTCCGTGCCAACGAGAAGATCAACGCCGCCAAGCGCCGCTGGCTGGCCGCCGAGGTGCTCCGCTGCGACTGCCTGAGCGGCAGGATCAACGGCAACGGGGTGAACGCCAAGGAGCTCGCCCGCCGGCTGGTCAGCGAACTGGCCGAGCAGGGCAAGGTGGTGATCTACGAGAAGCCCCTCAAGATGCCCGACTCGCAGGCCCCCACCGAGGGGGTGCTGACCGACTGGGTGATCGACGAGCTGGCGCGCCTTCAGGCGCTGGGCAAGATCGACATCCAGACCGAGCTGCCCGTCACGTTCATCGGCGACCGCCGCGTCCTGTCCGACATCGAGATCCTCGCCCGGTGCGGCTACGGCGAGGACCTCATGGGCAACAACATTCCCCTCCCGCCGGAGATCGGCTACCTTCGCCGGTGAGAAGCTGTTTCATAACCTGCTTTGCAGGCGAAAGCGCGGAGTTCTGCCGATCCGGCAAGGAGCGGAGGCGAAGGCGTATCCAGGGGATACGTCGAGCCTTCGGCGACGCGGCCGGGCGGCAGAAGAACCGCTTGCAGCCCAAATGAGGTTATGAAACAGCTTCTGGAAGGAGACCGACATGCCTGCGTTGCCGACCCGCCCGCTGGGGCGCACGGGGTTCGACGTGAGCCTGTTCGCCCTGGGCGGTGTGACCTACAACACCCTGGGCGACGCCGAGGCCGCCGCCGTCGTCCACCGGGCGCTGGACCTGGGCGTCAACTACATCGACACCGCGCACAGCTACAAGGAGAGCGAGCGGAAGCTCGGGCCGGTCATCGCCGAGCGCCGCGACGAGGTGTTCCTGGCCACCAAGAGCACCGCCCGCGACGCCGGCGGGATGGCCGCCGAGCTCGAGGAGAGCTTCCGCCGCCTCCGCACCGACCGGCTCGACCTGGTGCAGATCCACGACCTGCACACCCTGGAGCAGGTGGCGCAGATCACCGCGCCCGGCGGGGCCCTGGAGGCCATCGAACGCTTCCGGGCGGAAGGGCGCGTCCGCTTCGTGGGCGTCACGGGCCACCGCTACCCCTCCGTGCTGGCCAGGGCGCTGGAGGCGTACCCCTTCGACACGATCCTGGTGGCCCTCGGGGCCGTGCACGGCGCCGTCCGGGACTTCTACCGCGCGATCCACCCCGTCGCGGTGAAGCGCGGTGTGGGCATCCTGGGCATGAAGGTGATGGCGTACGGCTTCCTCAAGGACCACGCCACCGACGCGATGCGCTACGTGCTGAGCCTGCCGGACGTGTCGGCGGCGGTCATCGGGGTGGACACCCTCGCGCAGGTCGAGGCCAACGCCAGGGCCGCCGCCGCATTTCAGCCGCTCGATGAAGCCGGAATGCAGGCCATCCTCGCCGCCGCCAGGGGCATCTACGAGCAGCGCAAGGACCAGGCCTGGTTCATCCGCCTCGACGGCCAGTGACGCCGCCGCGACGGCTACACGGGGCAGAGGACCGGCTCGACCTGCCAGTCCTCGCCCAGCCACAGGCCGATGACCTCCAGTCGGGGATTCTGTGCAAGGGTTCACAGCCGCAATGAGGACGATTGCCCCGATTTTGGCGCCCCCCGGTCCGGGGCAGGCATGGTACAATCCTCCCCAGACCGGCTCGCCTGCGGCGGGCCGGCCGGGCACACGTCGCGGCGCCGCGCCTGCCGCGGGAGGTCGCCTGTAAGGGGCTCACCTGGCGTCCGCCGTGCCGTTCGTCCCTGCGAGACTCTGCATTGCCAAAGACCCGGGCCCTTCGTGGCCGATACTGGGTGCAGGAACGATGGTCACGCGATACGCGACAACCTGGCGATGGGCGGCTGCCGTCCTGGCGACGGCGGTTCTCGCCGCCGCGGCGTTCGGGGCGGACGGCGCCTCCGGCCTGGCCAGCGGCCAGGCGGGCGAGCGGGCGTCCGCCGCAGCAAGCCTCGCCGTGGCGGCCGACTGCCCGGACGCGGACATCGCCCTTCTCGTGCGCGGCCTGGGCGACAGCAGTGTCGTCCGCCCGTCGGGAGCGGGCTACCGGACGGTGGCGGCGGGCGCCGCGTACCGGCCCGGCGATACGACCGTCGGCACCCTCTGCGCCGAAGCCCTGGCCAACCTGGCCGACCGGGCGGCCGGACCGCTGCTGGCGGCCCTGGACGACCCGACGTGCGCCGACGCCCACGGAAAGATCGTCAACCTCCTGGGGCAGACCTGCCCCGAGCGGGCGCGCCCGGCCGTGCTGCGCTACATCCGCCGCCAGGTCACCACGCGCCAGCCGTGGGATCCCCAGCTTTCGGTCGCCTGGCTCGGCGCCGAGGCGGTCCCGGTCCTGGTCCAGGCCCTGGGCACCGACGTGCTGGAACTCCAGGTGGTCGCCGCGTCCGACCTGGGCTGCCTGGGCGATCCGCGGGCGTACGGGCCGCTGCTGTCGGTCGTTCAGCGGCTGGCGCCGCTGGCCGAGAAGCAGCCGTCCGACCACGCGGCCCGCCGGCGGATCGTGGTGTTCCGCTCGGCGGTGGTCTCGCTGGCGCAGGTCGGCGGGCCGTCGAGCTTCCAGCACATCGCGGGGTACCAGTCGCAACTGGCCTCCTGCTGGGACGCCCCCACCCGCGAGGCGTTGATCCTCGCCCTGGGCTGCACGGGCGACCGTCGCGCGGCAGGGCGTCTGCGGCCGCTGCTGGCCGGGGGCGATCCTTACGCCCGCCGTGCCGCCTGCGACGCCCTGGGCCGCCTGGGCTCCCAGGCCGACGAGGCGGTCGACCCGTTGATCGACCTGCTCGACGCAACCGACGAAGACCTTTCCCGGGCCGCCGGCGACGCCCTGCGCGCCATCACCGGCACCGACCTTGGCGACGATGCCGCCTCCTGGCGGCAGTGGCGCGCCGTCGCAGTCTCCTCCGTGCCGTCCTATCCGGCCGTCGAGCGCTAGACCGTCTTCTCCCCGCGCGCCCGTGCCACTGGTATTTTGAGCTTGACTTTTCCTCCACACCGCGTATTACTTAAATAGTGATGTTCGTACGGGGGCGTTTCTTTCCAAGCGTTTCCGCCCCTCCCGCCCTGGACCAGTGCATTCCAGGTCAAGGCAGGACACATCCTCGGGTACATGGCATGACGGACAAGCGGCGGCATTTCGCGGCCGTTGTGTCACCGGCCTCTTGGACTTTCAGAAAGGAACCGTTTTCCTTCGCCGCTGAAGGTGCGCGCCGGCGCCCCGCGGCGGCGAGGAATGGACCCATCCGCGGCCGTGCCGAACCAATGAGAGGAGTCACATCATGAACCGATCGCCTCGTCCCCATCCCCTCCCCCTTCTGTTCCCCCTGACGCTCCTTCTGCTGCTGATCGCGGCGGGAGGGGCCGTCCCCGCCGCCCTGGCCGACACCCACCATTGGAACGGCGACGGCGATGGATACAGTTGGAATGACCCGGACAACTGGCTTGAAGATGAAGTGCCTCTGACCACCTCCATCGGCGACGGCGCCGACGCCGTCGTCATCGACGGACCCTACGACGTCTACGTCACCCAGACCGTCTGGGCCGTCGCGTCCGTCACGATCGACGGCGGCGCGACGCTGACCGTCCAGTCCGCCCTGGACCTGGGCACCAACAGCCTGACGATCGTCAACGGCGGCCTCCTCCTCGAAGAGGTCGGCGGCGTCGGCGCGGACCTGCGCTGGGCCAAGGCCAATCGAGGCGTCTTCAACGTCGAAGCCGACGGCTACATCGCCGGGACCGGCGTCATCCAGACGATGACCGGCAGCACCGGCATCCAGATCCGCTCGACCCGGGCCGCGGACTTCGACATGACCCACATCGAGGTCCAGGTCAGCTACTACGGCGGCTTCCGCCTCGCCTCGGCCGACCTCGGCCGCCAGACGCTGGACGGCTGGGCGCCGGGCAACTTCGCCATCGGGAAGATCAACTTCACCGACCGGCGCTTCAACCACGCACTCTACAACCAGGACGGCTCCATCGGCGGGGGCTATAACGCCCTGTACTGCCACGAGCTCCGCTTCGCCGGCGACCCCGACGAATCGGCCCGCCTGGACCTGCAGGGCATCAACGTCTATGTCCGCGACCAGATCACCTGGGGAGACAACACCGTCAGCAACGCCCCGGGGCAATTGACCGTCGCGACGGCATTCGACCCGTATGTCAAGACCACCGCCCTGTATGACAACGACACGCCGCAGGGCGAAGCCTGGATCGGCCTGCCGGCCAACCTCGCCCCCACGGTGGATGCCGGCTCCAACCAAGGCATCACGCTGCCGGCCAACGCCTACCTCGACGGCACGGTCAGCGATGACGGCATGCCCGACCCGCCCGGCGCCGTGACCGTGACCTGGACGAAGCAGTCCGGACCCGGCACCGTCACGTTCGGCAACAGCCACGCCGTCGATACGACCGCGACGTTCTCCACCGACGGCGTCTATGTCCTCCAACTGGAGGCCGACGACAGCGCCC
>JAAYZK010000327.1 GCA_012514895.1 Planctomycetota bacterium
GGCCCGAGCCGTCCTGGACGTGGAACATCTTGAGCTCGCCCCCGGCGTCGTCGTAGATGATACGGCCGTCGGTGAGAACGCCGTCCACGTCGAGCACAAGCAGGTCGATGGTCGTAGGATCGATGGACATTCAAGGAGCCAGGCGGGCCTCGCGGCCGTTAAGGTTCAAAACTGCAACAAGTTCCGAGCTGCCCTCGCCGGGCGTGTGAGGCATTATCCTTGCCTTGCGCAGAGCGGTCAAGTAAAAGGAAAAGCGATGATCACCGTCGAGAGGATCTTCGGGGCCGCCCTGACGATGGTACCGATACTGCTGAGCCTGTCGGTGCACGAGTTCGCTCATGCGCGGACGGCGCTGGCGTTCGGCGATCCGACGGCCAGGTCCCGGGGGCGCTGCACGCTCAACCCGTTGGCGCACCTGGACCCGATGGGCACGCTGGCGATGTTCCTCATCGGCTTCGGCTGGGCGCGCCCCGTGCCGGTGAACCCGGCGAACCTCTCCCCCCGGCGCCTGGGCGACATCGCCGTCAGCGCCGCCGGGCCGTTGAGCAACCTGGCCATCGCGGCCGTCTGCGGGCTCATCCTGCACCTCCTGGCCGCCGCCGGGCCGACGATCGACCAGAGCCGCGGCGCGCCGCTGGCGGCGATCGACCTGGCCGTGTTCGTCCTGATGTACATGATCTTCATCAACCTCGCCCTGATGGCCTTCAACCTGCTGCCGCTGTTCCCGCTGGACGGCCACCACATCGGGCGCGAGCTGCTGCCGTGGCACCGCCAGGAGCCGTACATGCGCTGGCAGATCCAGTACGGGCGGTGGGTCCTGCTGGGCGCCCTGTTCCTCCCGCGCCTGATGGGACCGGCGGGCGCGTCGCTGGATATCCTGGGCTGGTACTACGACCGCGCGGTGTTCCCCCTGCTGGACGTGATCCTCAGCGACCGGGCGGTGGCCCTGGTCGCCGACGTGGTCGGCAAGTTCCGCGGCTTCACGCCGTTATTCAGATGACCCTCCCTGCGCAGTGAGACGATGATGAGCGATACGACGACTCCCAAGACCCGACGCGTCCTCTCAGGCATCCAGCCCTCCGGGCGGCTGCACCTGGGCAACTACTTCGGCGCGATCCGCCAGTACCTCAAGCTCCAGGCCGACGGCCACGAGTGCTTCTACTTCATCGCCAACTACCACGCCATGACCAGCCTGCGCGACAAAGCCGAGCTGGAGGCCGCCACGATGCACGTGGCGACGGCGTACCTGGCGCTGGGGATCGACCCGGCCCGCAGCGTGTTCTTCCTGCAGTCGGACGTCCCGCAGGTGACCGAGCTGTGCTGGATGCTCAACACCGTCTGCCCCGTGACGCTGATGCAGAAGGCCACCAGCTACAAGGACAAGATCGCCCGCGGCCTGGTGGCGAACATGGGCCTGTTCGACTACCCCGTCCTCCAGGCCGCCGACATCACGATCTACGACGCCAACCTCGTGCCCGTCGGGCAGGACCAGAAGCAGCACATCGAGATCACCCGCGACCTGGCGATCAAGTTCAACCAGACCTTCGCCGCCGACGTGCTCGTGCCGCCCGAGCCCTACATCGTGGCCGAGGTCGCCGTCGTGCCGGGGCTGGACGGGCAGAAGATGTCCAAGAGCTACGACAACACGATCGAGATCTTCCAGACCGACAAGCAGACGAAGAAGCGCTGCGGCCGGATCGTCACCGACTCGACGCCGATGGAGGACCCCAAGAACCCCGACACGTGCAACGTCTTCGCCCTGCTGAAGCTGCTGGCCGACCAGGCGGAGCTGGACGAGATCGCCGCGGCGTACCGCGCCGGGGGGTACGGCTACGGGCAGGCGAAGAACCGCCTGGCCGAGCTGATCAACGCCCTGTTCGCCGGGCCGCGCGAGAAGTACGCCGCCTACGAGAACGACCCGGACACCGTCCGCGACATCCTCCGCGAGGGCGGCCGCCGCGCCCGGCAGGTGGCCGAGGCGACCATGGCCCGCGTCCGCGACGCGGCGGGGATCGTGACGACCTACTGATGGAACACCCCGCCATCCAGCGCCGCACGAGCCGCCAGGTGCATGTCGGGCCCGTCGCCATCGGCGGCGGCGCGCCGGTGAGCGTGCAGAGCATGACCAACACGCCCACGCGGGACGTCGAGGCGACCGTCGCGCAGATCGGGCGGCTGGCGGGGGCGGGGGCCGATATCGTCCGCGTCGCCGTCCCCACGCAGGCCGACACCGCCGCGCTGGGGGCCATCCTGGCCCGGTCGCCGGTGCCGATCGTCGCCGACGTGCACTTCCACTTCGAGCGGGCCCTCGAGGCCGTCGCCGCCGGCGTGCACAAGATCCGCCTGAACCCCGGCAACATCGCCGACCGCGACCGCGTCCGACGCGTCATCGACGCGTGCGGCGAGCGGGGCATCCCCATCCGCATCGGCGTCAACGAGGGCAGCATCGTCGAGCGCCGCGACGGGGCGAAACGGGCCGCCGAGGAAGCCGCGCCGCTGGTGGACCTGATGATGGCCAAGCTGGAGTCCTACCTGGCGATCTTCGACGCCTGCGGGTTCGGCGACCTGGTCCTGGCGGCCAAGAGCCCCGACGCGCTGACGTGCATCGAGGCCACCCGTCGGATGGCGCGGCGGTGGGACTACCCCCTCCACCTGGGCGTGACGCACGCGGGGGACCTGGAGACCGGGATCATCCGCTCGTCGGCGGCGCTGGGGGCCCTGCTGGCCGACGGGATCGGCGAGACGATCCGCATCTCGCTGGCGGCCGACCCCGTCGAGGAGGTCCGGGCCGCCCGGGAACTGCTGGCGGCGCTGCGCCTGCGGGCGCGGGAGGAGGCGGAGATCATCGCCTGCCCCACCTGCGGGCGGATCCAGATCGACCTGCTCCCGCTGGTCGCCGCCATCCGCCGGGCGCTGCGGGGGCGCGGGGCGGGGCTGAAGGTGGCGGTGATGGGCTGCGTCGTGAACGGCCCCGGCGAAGCCGCCGACGCCCACGTCGCGGTCTGCGGGGGCAAGGGCAGCGGCGTGCTCTACGTGGACGGCCGGCGGGTGCGGACGGTCGCCGAGGCCGACATCGTCGCCGCCGTCGTCGCCGAGGTGGAGCGGTACGGGCGCAGGGCGGAAGCCCAGGGTTAGAAGCTGTTTCATAACCTGCTTTGCAGGCGAAAGCGCGGAGTTTTGCCGATCCGGCAAGGAGCGGAGGCGAAGGCGTATCCAGGGGATACGTCGAGCCTTCGGCGACGCGGCCGGGCGGCAAAA
>JAAYZK010000328.1 GCA_012514895.1 Planctomycetota bacterium
AGGGTGGCGCAGCCGAGCCGAAGGCGAGGCTGCCCACGCGAGGACAACCGACCGTCCGCCAGGCCCCGCGGGCCCAACGACGGCGCGCCGGTCCGCATTCGCGTGGGCAACCAGTTGCCCACCCTACCGCGCCGGATCGGTCAGCCACGCGTGCGCGGCGGTCCAGTCCGGGACGTTGACGCCGCGCTGGACGTCGGCGGGCTCGGCGCCGACCAGGACGACGGCGACGCCCTCGGCGCGGGCCGCTTCGGCCAGGGTGGGGTCGGCGGTGACCAAGGTGACGTCGTGGCGGAGGCGCTGGCGGGTCTGGCCGAGGGCGGCGATGAGGGCCTCCAGGTCGGCGGGCGTCCGCCACGTGTCGGCCGCCGGCAGGACCGCGCCGGCAGGACCCCGGCGCAGGGCGCGGCGGCAGGCGTCGTAGGCGTCCAGCGGCACGGGCGTCAGGTAAGCCACGGGCCGCTCCTCCGCCAGGCGCGCCAGCCAGAGCACGCCCGGCGGGTCCTCGCCGTCAGATCCCTCCGACGGCGCGGCGGCGATCGGCAGGGCCCGCGCGTCCAGGAGGACCAGGTTCGTCCCCCGCGGATACAGGAACACCGACGCGCGGCCCCACCCCGGGGCTTGGGCGCTGTAGGGGTTCACGACGGCGTGGAACTCCAGCCGTCCGGGCTGGACGTCGGCCGGCAGGGGGAACCAGGCGACCCCGTTCTTGCCCATGTACACATCGCCGAGGCGCCCCCCCGCTTCCCGCCAGTAATAGCCGGGGATGCTCGGATGGAGCGCCGGCCGGCCCAGCACCGCCAGGCGGGCGTGGGTGCCCACGCGGCCGACGACGTCGGGCATGACGGCTCGGGCGCGGGCGGCCTGGACCGACGCCTGCAGGGCCCACAGCTCGGTGCCCGCCGCCAGCACGCCGAGCAGCACGGCCCCGCCGAGCACGCACCAGCGGGTCAGGTGGCCGAGGACTTCGCGGGTGTTGTGGTCCATGGCTCGCTCTGCGGATCCGTCCCGGCCGGCACGATCGACAGCCCGAAACACCGCATGTCGGGGAAGCGCTGCTGAAGGATCCCGGCGACCGTCGCGGCGTCGGACGGCTCGCGGAGGACGAGTTGGGCGGTCCCGTCGCCCTGGCTGCCGACGCCCTTGCCGCCGTGGATGTGCGGCTGGATCGCCTCCAGGGCGAGCACCTCGTGCAGCAGGGGGCTGGCCAGTTCTTCGCTGCTGTGTGGCGCCACCTGCCGGTCGAACAGCGCCTGCGCCTCGGTCATGCAGGCGCCCAGCGCCTCGGCGTCGCCGGCCGACAGGGCGCGGTAGGCGCGCCGAACCATCCGTTCGTTGGCCGCCCCGAGGGCGTCCTGGAGGGCGGGGCTGTCGCTGTACGCCTGGCGCAGGTCGCTGAGGATGCGGATCGTGTCCTTCCGCCCCGCCAGGTCGACCAGCAGCATGCTCACCGCCCGGGAGGGGAAGACCGGCTCGACGCGGATCTGATCGCCGGCGCCGAAGGTCAGCAGCACGGGCGTCTTGCCGAAGAAGCACGCCTGGTCCATCCGCCCGCACCGCGAGCCGGTCTGTCGCTCGCCGAGGTAGGCCAGTTCCATGATCTCGTGGGGGAACAGGCCCAGGTCGTACACGCGGTCGAACGCCGAGGCCACCAGGACGCACACGGCGGCGGAGCTGGAGACGCCCTTCTTGAGCGGCAGATCCATCCGGTGGATCCGCAGGTCCAGCCCGCCGACGTCGAAGCGCTCCTTGACGACGAAGGCCACGCCCGCGCAATAGCGGAAGAACTCGCCGTGGTCCTCGGCGGCCTCGCGCAGGGCGCTGCTGTTCCACGCCGAGCGCATCGAGCGGTGGCGGCTGGGCAGGTCGTCGCTGACGGTGGGCAGGGCGGTGTCGATGCGGAAGTCATCGGCCGCCGCGGCGGTGGCGCGGAGGCCCTGGTCGGTGCCGATCACCAGGCAGTAACCCTTGGCCAGGCCGTACTGGGCGGCCCAGTCGCTGTGTTCGCCGAACAGGCACAGGCGGCCCGGCACGAACAGGTCGACACGGTCGGTCGTCGCGACGGTCATGGTTGAGCCTCCGGGAGCAGGCCCCCGGTCAACTGCAGCGGTTGGGGCGCGTTGCGGAACGGGCAGTACAGCGGATCGGCCAGGAGCATCACCCGCCAGCTTGCCGCCGGCGTCGTCCGCCAGTACGCCTCGGCCACGGTCATCCTGCCGGTCAGCAGCAGGGCGTAGAACGCCGCCGGCGACGGGAAGGCGGTCGTGCCCGGCTCATCGGCGGCGCCGAGGGTCGCGACGACCCCCGAAGCGAGCATCCGGGGCACCCACCGCGGGCTGTCGCCGTTGCGCAGGTCCAGGGCCTCGGTCGGCGCCACGTGGTAGCCGACCGCGCCGGTCTGCCAGTCGAACGACTCGATGTACATGTCCGCGCTCTGCCAGCCCACGTACAGGGCGGCCTGGGGGCACTTGCCCGGGCCGAACGGCGCCAGGGACGTGTCGGTCACGACGGGGACGCTCGTCGAGGTCTGCAGCAGCCGCACCAGCTCCGCCATGGCCTTTTCGTAGGCGCGGACCGGGGCGGCGGCGGCGGCGAAGTCGACGTAACACGTCCCGCCGAGCCCCTGCCCCTCGGCGGTGATGGCGTCGCGCACCATCCGCATCACCGAGGCGACCGTCGGCCCGTCGAGGCGCGAGACCATGAGAACCGGCCCGTGCAGCCGCTCGAACTGGGGGCGCTGGGCGTCGTGCATCCACATGAGGCAGTTGGGCACGTGCCCTTCGCGGACATAGTCGTCCCAGAACAGCAGGCTCAGTTCGCTGTCGACGGCGGCGCGGCTGTCGCCGGGGCGGTTGGCGGTCCGGGCGGCCATCTCCGTCAGCGTCCTGTGGACGTCCTCGGCGCCGCCGCGGACCTGAAGGTGGCGCTCGACCTCGCCGAAGATGCGGCCGTCCGGACGGGCGATGTTCATGAGCCGCACGACCTCCCGGGTGGCCTTGTCCTGGCGGCGGAGGTAATCGGCGGGCACTGGCGGACCGTCGGCGCCGACGGCTTCGACGGCGGCGGGCCAGGCGATCAGCCCGAACGTGTCCAGGTACAGTCCCACCAGTTGACGCGCCGCGACAGACCGCAACGCCGGGTCCGGCAGATCCCGGACCTCGGCGGCCTTCTGCCGCACCGCCGGACCGAACCGCGCGATCAGGTCGGCCATCTCCGGCGCTTCCGACGGCGACGTCGGCAACGTGCCGAACAGCGCCTGCAGATCCTCCGGGTCGGCCTGGGCGGTCACGCCCGCGGGAATCCCCGCGCCGACCGTCTCCAGGAGCATCAGGTTCCGCGCGACCCGCCGCCGGGCGTTCCCGACGGCCTGGTCGCACCAGGCGAGAATCGCCTCGATCTCCCGGGGCGGCCGGCCGGCCGCCAGCCGGTACGGGACGCCCCGCACCGTCAGCAGGCAGCGGACGCGGTCGGACAGGCCCTTGTCGGCGATGGCCTTCCGCAGCGGGTCCCGCAGCCGCTCGATGTAATCGTCGGCCGAAATCGTCGCGTCCGTGGGCAGGTCCAGGGCGACGATGTTGTCCTGGGGAACCCCCCGCTCGGCGCAGTAGAAACGCCCCAGCGCCACCGATTCGCCCTGGGCGCTGTTGACCACCACGACGATCTCGGCCGGTTCCAGCGCCCAGGCCGGTGCGGCGGCGACCGCCAGGAGCAACGCTAACATTCCCAGGCATCGACCCATGCTGTTCCTCGAAGCGACGAAAAGATAGATGGCGTCCCGGTGCGGCTTGCACCATTATATCGCACGGGGCCCGCCGCGTAAGGCCTGTTTCCTGTGCAAAGGAGCTTCCGGTGCCGGTGCCGCTGGGAACGAATGCCGCTCACCTCGGAACGGTCGGCCGCGGAACGCTGCTGGCGGTGGTCCTGCTGGCCCCGGCGGCGCTGGCCTGGCCGAGCATCGAAGGGTGGACGGCCCTGGGCATCGCGCTGGCGGCGCTGCTGGCGGTGTGGCTCCTGCAGCGGTCCCTGGCCGAACACACCGCCGTGCCGGGCCACTGGATGCACCTGGCGATGCTGAGCCTCTGGCTGCTGGGAACCTTCCACATGCTCCGCGGGGGCATGGCGGGCGTCGAGGCCCGCCCCCGCCCGCTCGGCGGGCAGTTCGAGGCTTCGCTGGCCACGCAGGCGGCAATGATCGCCCTGATGGTGCTCCTGGCCCAGGACTGGCTGGAGCGCGGACGGCTGGCGTCGATCCTCCCCACCGCCGCGGGCCTCGCGGCCGTCGGCGCCGCACTGGCCGGGCTGCTGCTGGGCACACGCCCCGAAAGCCGCCTGATGCTCGCCATGATGGGATGGACCGGGACGGCCATGTTCTGCCGGCCCCTGTGGAGCCGCCTGACCGTGCTGGGCGACGGCGACAACCGGCCCGGCCGGCGGATCGGGCGGAGCGTGCGCCTCGGCGCGGCCGTCGCCGCCGCCGCGGGGCTGGCCGTGCTGTGCCCCCCCGGCGTCGTCCTGGCCCTCGTCGCCGCCGCCGTGACCCTCCTGGTCGCCGCCGTCCTCGTCCGCGCCGCGACGATGCGCTACCTCGCCCTCGCCCTGCTGGCCGCCACGCTGGCGGCGGCCCACGCCCGCGACCTCGGCTGGATCCGCGCCCCCGCCTGGCCCCCCGCCCCCGCCGCCTGGATCGGCCGAGGCGGCAGCGCCCTGGCCGCCATGCGACCCTGGACCAGCGGCCTGGCCCTGCTGATCGACACCATCGGCTGGGGCGGCGTCGCCTGGCTGCTGGGCTGCCTGCTGATCGCCCTGGCCCGCGCCATGCGCGCCGCCATCGCCAACGACCTGCACGGCCGCGCCCTGCTGGGCGGAATGACGCTCGTGCTGGCCACGATCGCCTGGCTGACCCCCCAGGGACTGTTCAGCCCCGGCATCAACGTCCTGTTCGCCGCCGTCTGGGCCCTCTGGCCCATCACCATGGGGCTGCCCACCGGCCGCCACAGCGGCTGGCGGGTCTTCGCGGTCGTCGCGGCCCTCGCACTCGTCCTGGCCCTGGTCGGGCGGATCGGCCTGCTGTCGTGGATGGCCCTGTCGCTGGGGGGCGACGACATCGTCCTGCACCTCTTCGTCGGCTGGCTCATGACCCAGATGCTCCTGTGGCTGCTCTCTCCCCGCCCCCGCGGGGTCCTGCTCGCCGTCGCCGTCAGCGTCTTGGCCGCCGGGCTCGGCGAGGCGCTCCAGGCCGGACTGTCCAGCCGCTCGGCCCAGTGGCACGACTTCTTCGGCCACCTCCATGGGACGGCCCTGGCCACCGCGCTCTATCTCGTCTGCCGAGCCGCCCTCTGGAGCGAGTCGCCCGACATGCCCGCCCGCCCGGACGACCCGTCGCAGACCGGCCCGAAGAAGCCCCTCGCGGCGGCGGGCGGGAGATGCAGCCCCCAAGGAGGCAGGAGATGAAGCCCCGGCCATGACCATTGTTGACTGTGCGCGCCTGCACCGAGCGAGGACACGCATGGCCAGGAGGTCCAAGCCCCACAAGCGACGAAGAACCGACTCCAAACGACCCCCCGCACACGCAAGAAGGTGACCGTTCACGCCCCCTCCCGAAGCTGTCGACGGTGTGATGGCTGTGGTGGGCGGTCTGACGTCTGGTCGTGGAATTCAGTATGAACGTACCGGACTGTCCAGGATGCCGCGAGCGTGACGCGATCATCGCCCAGTTGCTGGCGAAGATAGCCGTATTGGAGGCCCGCGTGGCAGAGTTGGAGCAGCGCGTGGCGGAACTGCAGGCCCGGCTCAACGCCAACTCGTCCAACTCTTCGCTGCCGCCATCGGCCGATCCGCCGTCGGCGCCCAAGCCGCCGACCCAACGGCCCACGGGCCGGAAGCCCGGCGGCCAACCCGGTCATCGCGGGCACACCCGCAGGCGTCTGGCGCCCGACCAGATCGTCATCCACGCCCCGACCCACTGCGATCGCTGTCAGGCGGAGTTGCCGCCGGAGCCGTCGGCGACGGACCGGTCGGCCTGAAGGAGGCGGTGGAGCCGACGAACAATCTGGCCGAGCGGACGTTGCGACCGGCGGTGATCTGGCGCAAGATCAGCTTCGGCAACCACAGCCAGGCCGGATGCCGATCTGCCGAACGGATTCTGACGACGGTGCACACGCTGCGTCTGCAGGGCCGCGATGTGGTGGCGTATCTGCAGAAGGCGGTAGCCGCTCACCGAACCGGCCGACCCGCCCCCGCACTCGTTCCGAGGGGGGCGTGAACGGTTACGTTTCGGATTTCGAGTTTCGTGCTTCGGATTCCCGCCGCCCGGGGCCGCAAGTCCAATAGCCTGCCGTCCAGCCTGACAGCATGTCTGACAGCCTGTTCAGGCGTGACTCCACATCTTCTGGCACCAACGCCCTCAACGAGGACATGGTGAGTGCTCGCACGCGAAACTCGAACTATCCAGCGCTTCTCCCTGGAGCTCCCGGGGCTGATGTCCCCCAAGCCACTGCCGGCCGTTCGACGCGATGGGACAGGATCTCCGGCGACCCGCTCAGCTCTCCTGGACCTCGACCTCATTGAAGCGGACCCGCCGCGTGCGGGTCATCTCGATCGGCCTGCTGCAGCGGACCTGGGAGAACAGCACGTCCTCGATCGTCGTTTCGGGCGACCCCTGGAGCTTGCAGGGGCAATCGGAGCGGAGGCGGAGGTTGGCGAAGGTCATCCCGCCGAGGTATCGCAGCCGGACGCCCTCTTCGACGTTGATCCAGACCGGCACTTCGGCGCTGTCGATCACCATGTTGGTGAAGAGGATGTCGCGCAGGTCCAGGTAGCCGGTGCATCCCGGCCGCAGGTAGCGGCGGGGGTTGTTGATGTTGATCCCGTTGCCCAGGCCGCGGAACACGATGTTGCTGAAGACGCAGTTGCGGATCGTGTCGTCGCTGGGGCAGCCGACGCGGATGCCCTGGCACCGGCTGTCCAGGACGCAGTTGGTGACGATCACCCCTTCGCAGACGGCCTGCCGATCGGGCCCCTTGGGGATCGCGCGGAGGACCAGGCAGTCGTCCCCGGTGCGAAAGACGCTGTCGCTGACCACGACGCGGCGGCAGCCGTCGATGTCGATCCCGTCGTTGTTGATCATCTGCTGGCAGCCCAGGACGCGGATGCCGCGGATGAAAACGTCCTCGCAGCCGATCAGCCAGAACGTCCAGCCCGGCGAATCCACGAACGACACGCCCTCGAACCGCACGTTCCTGCAGTTGTAGAACTGGACCATCCGCGGACGCGGATGGGGCGGCTTGGCGAACCACTGTCCGGCCGGGACGTTCGTGTCGTAGAAGGCCGGACCGGCCCCGTCGATGCGCCCCCCGCCGGTGATGGCGACGTCCTCGGCGCCGGCGGCGGCGATCAGGCACTTGCGGCTGCCCTCCGGGGCGATGTCGTCGAAGCCCGGGTCGCGGAAGTCGCTGTACGCCCACGGGTCGGACACCCCCTGCAGGACGGCGCCGGCGGGCAGGTGAAGCTCCACGCGGCTGGCGAGGAACAGCGTCGCGCTGGGATGAACCCCCGGGGCCAGCACCACGCGTCCGCCACCCCGCTGATGCGCCGCATCGATGGCCGCCTGGATGGGCCGGCCCACTTCGACCACGATATCCATGTCTCTATCGCTCCTTGACAGCTCGCACGACACCCATCGTCCGACCGGCGCCTGCCGGCCGACGCGGAGAGAAGCGTAGGTCTGCCCATCAACACAGTGACCGATTCGGTCCCGCACCCCCGCAGGGCGGCCCGTGCGGCTTGTCCGCCGTCGCCGGCACGCCCCGCGACGAGCTTCCCCCTATAGCCTCTGGCGGACGCGGCGTCCAGGAAGAACAGGTCCCCCGTCGAAGGGCGCCGGCGGTCCGGCGCCGGCGGTCCGGCGCTTGCGTGGGGGACGCCGGCGCCTATACTTTCGGGAGCGTGCGGCCTCGCTGGAGCGGCCGCGAGGTCGAGGGTCGAGAGGGGGGCGGCTGCCGGCCGTGCCGCCCGCTGGGGTGTTCCGGTGCCTGAAGCGGTGCCCGAGCGAATCCTGGTGCGCTGTCCCAATCCCGTGGGGGACACGGTGATGGCCACACCCCTGTTCGAGTGCCTCCGGCGCGCGTGGCCGGCGGCCCGGATGGCGGCGCTGATCCGCCCGTACGGGCGAGGGGTGATCGAGGGCGGGCCGTGGTTCGACCAGGTGATCCCCTGCCGCGATCAGTCGCCCCTGGACCTGTGGCGGACGGGCCGCGCGATCCGGGACTTCGCGCCGGACCTGGCCGTGATCCTGCCGGGGTCGCTGCGCTCGGCGCTGACCGCCCGGCTGGGCGGGGCCGGGCGGATCGTCGGTTACCGCCGGGGCGGCCGCTCGCCGCTGCTGAGCGACGGCCCCAGGCCCCGCCGCGACGCCCGGGGCGGCTTCCTACCGGTGCCGATGGTGGACTACTACCTCCACCTGGGCCGGTGGATGGGGCTGGAGGTTCCCCCGCACCCCCGACCGCGGCTCTACGTGTCGGATGAACTGGCCCGCTTCGGCGAGACCTACCTGGCCGGCCGGGGCGTCCGGGAGGGCGACACGGTCATCGGGCTGAATCCGGGGGCGAAGTTCGGATCGTCCAAGTGCTGGCCGCCGGGGCACTTCGCCCGCCTGGCCGAGCTGCTCCAGGACCGCCTGGCCGCCAGGCTGCTGCTGCTGGCCGGGCCAGGGGAGCAGGCCATCGCCGAGCGGATCGTCGCCGAAAGCCGCGCACGGATCATCAACACCGCCGCGGACGCCATCGACCTGGGACGGCTCAAGCCGCTGGTCCGCCGCTGCAACGTGCTGGTGACCAACGATACGGGCCCGCGGCATTACGCCACGGCGTTCGACGTGCCGTGCGTGGTCATGATGGGCCCGACCCACCCGGGCTGGACCGGCTCGAACCTGGAGCGGACGCGGATCCTGGTGAAGGCGCCGCCGTGCGCCCCGTGCCACCGGGAGCGTTGCCCGACGGACCACCGCTGCATGACGGAGATCCTGCCCGAGGAGGTCCTGGCCGCGACGGAACGGCTCCTGGAGGAGTTTCCACGTCAGCGATGAACCCGGGGTACTATCAAAGCGAATGGGCCGCCCTGCGGGAAGCCGACCCGGACGTCCGGGACGTCCGGGCCCTGGCCGATCGCCTCGCGCTGGCCTTCCTGGACGACCACTACTACCGCGGGGTGTTCGACGCGGACGCCATCGAGCTGCTGTGCGAGATGGGCGTGCACTTCGAGGACGAGCCTCGCCGGTGCGCCGCGGCGGCGGCCCTGTTCGGCATCGTGGTCGAGGGGCTGTGCGACGATTTCGAGCCGCTGCAGGCCGAGGCCTACAACAACGTGATGAGCTGCGTGCTCTCGCACTGCCGCCGGTGGCCCGGGGCCGCAGCGCTGGACCGCGACCTGTCGTCGTTCGCCCTGGAGTCGTTCCAGGACATCTACCGCCGCAGCGAGCGTCTCCGCTGCGAGCACCAGGCGCCCTTTGCCGCCGCGGGGCGGCCGGTCGAGAAGGTCCTCCTGCTGAGCCGCGTGACCCTCGGCGCCGACGTGGCCATCACCAGCGTGCTGGTCCAGCGGCTGGCGGACCGCTTTGCCCAGGCCGACCTGGTGATCGTCGGCGGGCCAAAGCTGGGGGAGCTGTTCGGTGCCCATCCGCGGCTGCGGGTCCGCCCGGTGGACTACCCCCGCCGCGGGGGGATGCTCGAGCGGTTCGCCGTCTGGCAGGCGGTGCTCGCGGCGGTCCGCGACGAGATCGGCGGCCTGCCCGCGGGGGCCGGGGTGATCGTCGACCCCGACAGCCGGCTGAGCCAGCTTGGCGTGCTGCCGGTGGCCCAGGGCGATGCGCTGGCCTTCTTCAACAGCCGCCAGTACGACGAATCGACGGCGCGGCTGGCGATGGCCGAGCTGGCCAACCGCTGGGCCGACAGCGTGTTCGGTCCGGGCCCGCGGCGCTACCCGCGCGTCTGGCTGCCGTCCGAGCCGCTGCGGCGCGGGCGGGCGTTCTGCGATCGCTGCCGCGCCGGCGGCCGCAGGCTGGTCTGCGTGAGTTTCGGCGTCGGCGGCAACGACCGCAAGCGGGTCGGCGAGCGGTTCGAGCGCCTCCTGATCGCCGGGCTGCTGGCCGAGCCGCACACGTGCGTGCTCCTGGACAGCGGCGCCGGCCAGGTCGAGCGGGCCCGCACGGCCGGGCTGCTGGCCGAGATGGGGGCGGGCGGGCACGCCGTCTGCCGGACGACGCTGGAGGCGCCGGAAGGGCCGGACGGGTCGGCGCGGCTGATCGCCGTGGAGACGGGCATCGGGGAGTTCGCCGCCGTGATCGGCTCGGCCGACGAGTACATCGGCTATGACTCGGCCGGCCAGCACCTGGCGGCGGCGCAGGCCGTGCCGTGCTACACCGTCTTCGCCGGGACCAACGATACGCGGTTCGTCCGCCGCTGGCGGGCGTTCGGGCCGGGGGAGTTTCACGTGATCCACGCCGACACGCTGCGCGACGGGCCCGGCGGCGACGAGGGGCGGACCGTCGCCCGCGTCCTGGACCGCCGGCGCGAGGCGTGCGGCGGCGCCGCAGCGGCGATCGCCCGTCCGGCCCTGTGCGGGAGCCCGGGAGGCCCATGAAGGTTCTGTTCATCTATCCCAATGCCGGATCTCAGACCGGGTTCAACTACGGCGTGGCCCACATGGCGGGCGTGCTCAAGGCCGCCGGCCACCAGGCGGCGTGCTGGCAACTGTGCGAGGACATCGCCCCGCTGCCGGACCGCGACGCCTTCATCGCGGGCATCCGGGCCGCGGCCGCCGACGTCGTGGGCTTCTCGGTGGTCACCCCCCAGTGGCCCTACGCCCGCCAACTGGCCGCCTGGGCCCGCCAGGCGACCGCCGCGCCGCTGATCTGCGGGGGCATTCACGCCGGCGTGGCCGGCGAGGAGGTGCTCGCTTCGGGGCTGTTCGACGCCATCATGGTCGGCGAGTGCGACGAGGCGATCCTGGACTACGTCCAGCGCCTCGGGAGCGGCCGATCGACCGAGGACATGCCGAACCTCGGCACCCGCCGTCCGGACGGCTCGGTGCGGATCAACCCCGTCCGTCCCCTGCCCGAGCTGCG
>JAAYZK010000329.1 GCA_012514895.1 Planctomycetota bacterium
AAGGCCTGCATGAAGCTGGGCCGGTCGGACGGCATGGCGTAGTTGTTCTCGTAGCAGCCGGTCCGGTCGGTGTACTGGCCGAAGATCAGCGAGCAGCGCGCCGGGACGCACACCGGACAGGGGGAGTAGGCGCTGTCGAACCGCACGCCCTCGGCGGCGAGGCGGTCGAGGTTGGGCGTGCGGATGATCGGGTCGCCCGCGGCGCCCAGGGCGTCGGCGCGGAGCTGGTCGGTGAAGATGAACAGGACGTTCGGCTGGCTCATGCGATGCTCCCACGGTACCTGCAGGGTCGTTTCGAAGATGGACATTGTACCGGGCGGCGGGGTCCGGGTATAGTGCCGCGGCACGGAAACGACCCGGCAGGAGAGGACCGCTATGGCCGACGCACCCGCCCGAGCGCCGATGGAGATCCGAGGGATCATGCTGGATTCGGCGCGGCTCATGGAGAAGCACGCGTTCTACTTCGACCTGCTGGAGCCGCTGGGGCGGTGGGGGATCAACACGCTGTGGTGGCATTTCTGCGACGACCAGGGGTTCGGCGTCGCGCTGGAGGGCCACCCGGAGATCGTCACGCCCTACGCGTTCAGCAAGGAAGAGGTGCGGCGGTTCATCCGGGCCGCGGCCGAGGCGGGGATCGACGTGGTGCCCGAGATCGAGACGCTGGGCCACGCATCGTACATCACCCGCCTGCCGCAGTACGCCCACCTGGCCGACGGGGACCCGATGCACTTCAACGCCGCCTGCCCGTCGCAGGGCCAGACGCTGGAGTTGATGCGGGACATCCTCGTCGAGACCGCCGAGCTGTTCGACTCGCCCTACCTGCACGCCGGGTTGGACGAAGTCAACTTCGGCGGCTGCGACCGCTGCGCGAAGCGCGGGCGGGGCAAGCCGGACTGGTGGGTCTACGCCGAGCACGTCAAGGCGATCCACGACGTCATCGCCGGGGCGGGCAAGCGGATGATCATGTGGGCCGACCACGTGGAGAAGGCCCCGGCGATGCTGGATGTGCTGCCGAAGGACATCGTGATGGCCCATTGGCAGTACTGGAAGGTGGAGCGCGAGCCGATCGACCGCAGCCTGGCGGCGGGGTTCGAGGTGGTGGGGGCCCCGGCGATGTGCTGGTTTGGCGACATGATCGTCCCCCGGGCGGCCAACTTGGACGTGGTGGACGACATGGCGGCGGCGGCCGTCGAGCGGGCCGGTCGGGGGATGCGGGGCGTGGTGAACACCTGGTGGGTGCCCGGGCGGGTGGTCCGCGATGCGTGCCTGCCGGCCGTCAAGTACACCGCCGACGTGCTGAACGCCGGCGGGGGCGTCGACCGCGTCGAGTCGGCCGCGGGCTACCTGCGGGACCAGTTCGACCTGGACTGCCTGCCGGCCGCCCGGGCGATCGTGCGGCTGTCGGAGCGGGCGCTGCACATGAACGAGGTGCAGTCGCTGTGCCTGGAGACGACCGTCGACCGCTTCGACGCGATCGCCCTGGCCCGGGGCGAAGGTTTCGCCCAGCGCGTGGCGGACGTCGGGCAGGCGGCCGAGGCGCTGGCGGAGGGGCGGGCGCAGGTCCGGCGGAACGCCGAGGCGTACGAGGCGCTGGTCGCGGCGGCCCGGACGGCGGCGGCCTGCCTGAACAACGGCCCGCGGATGCTGGCGGTCTACGACGCCTGCCTGGCCGCCCAGCGTGCCCGCAACCGCGGGGCGGCGGCTGAGGCGGCGGCCGCGGCGCTGTCCCCGGCGGTCGAGGCGCTGGAAGCGATCGCCGCGGAGCTCGACGAGGCCACCGATCTGGTCGCCCGCCAGTGGGACCGGACCCGCCACGGCGACGACCCCAACAAGCACCTGGACGACGTCGACCGCCCCTGCGGGCGCGACAAGCTCCTCGGCCGCCTGGCCCGCGGCCGCGCGGCGGTCCGGCGGACGCTGGAGGCGTTTCGGGAGGGCGTCAGCACCGTGGCCGCCGGCGGCGAACTCCCGCGGTGGGGCTGAGCCGCCATGGGCCTTCCGGGCCGCAGGACAACGTCAGCGGCGGCCGGACCGTTTCGCGAGGGCCGAAGGAACATGGGCCTCGAAGGCTGCCAGTCGTAAGCCCGGGCGATTCAGGCGGCTGCGCGAGTGCGCAAGCGCGAATGTCCAAAACGCTGGACACTCGCCGGCCATCCAGCCTTCTCCAAAGCCAGTATGCTGTCCCCGCGTACTGACCTGCGCCCTGTGTCGGACCGGTTGGAAGTCAGATTATTCCGGTCTTGGGCCATCCTGGTCTCCTGCTCTCCTGCTCTCGTGCCGCTTCGCGGCACGCGGGGACCTGCCGGTGCGGTGGGAGGAGCAGAGGAAGAGGTGGGTGTAGGCACACCGGGCCATGTCTCGACTCTATCGGTGGGGCTGGCTGGAACGGCGAAGTTCGCGGCGCTGGACCCATATCCAGAACACGATCCCACACAGCGTGCACAGGGAGACGATGAGGCCGGCAAGTGAGACGGCATACAACCGGGCTTGTTCGGAGACCGGCCACCAACGGTAGTAGTCCCCGTGGTTCATCACGCCCGCCGTCCACCCTTCGGGAAGCGGCTTGCCGTAGGTGGCCATGGCTTCTTCCGCCTGCAGCCGCCGCCATTCACGCCAGTCATGGTACTTCGTAACCCTATGATCTATTATACGGGGGCGGTAGCATGATGATCTCTATGCATCGGGGAGTAAGTTAGTGGCGTTCGATGGTGTCTCCCCGTTCCTGTCGCCACCGCGCCACATCTCGACTCTACCCGAACCCAGGTGCTCAGTTCTGAGCCTGAGAGAGCTTCTTTCGCTTCTGTTTCGATTTGCCGAGAAGCAGAAGGACAAGACCGGATAGCCCGCACGTAACGACCTCGGCCAGCGCGAGCTTGGGCCAAGGCTGCCAGACCGGGAGTTCCTCCTGTCTGTGCTCGGATTCAGCCGCTGGCAGTTTGAGGCCCAACGAGCCCGGCGTACAGTTGAACATGGCGGCTAGGCGGGTGGCTTCCGCGAGACTCAGATTGGAGATGATTCCGCTGGCAGCGATGCGAGCTCGAATGCGCGGGACGGCATAGCATATGCCGTCGACCACGATGGCTAGGCCTTCATCTCTATAACGGTCTGGGTTTGTAAGGTCTCGCATCCTGCTGGCATCGGCCTCGTCCAGTTCGAAAGAAAGGCATAATGTAGTGGGCCGGATCTCATCAATTAAGCAGCTGGCCGCGCGCACCTTCCATGGCCGATGAGCCGCCTGTACACCAGATGCTTCCTCTTGCCCCGATTGAAGAAGAATGTAGCTCCTCCCACGATACGTGCTCACCAACCCGACTTCGCTGAGGGCCTTGCCGCGTTCGTCGCCCGATATCTCATGCCAGCGCCACGGTCCCTGAGGCGTAGGCCCGTTCTCGGCGAGGGCGCGGACAAGCAAATGCACACGTTCTGGCGAGATGGACAGTTCTTCGGCTCCGCCGGCTGACCAAGTCCCGAACTTGGCTGATTCCGGTCTGGCCGCAAAGTAGAAGTGCAGTTCGCCTTCGCTTTCCAGCAGCCAGAGGATGTCCTCAAGCGACCGCAAGTTCAGGCGGAGCATCAGCGGCAGCAGCTCTTCCTGCATCTTCTCCATTCGCTGATGCAGTTCCTCCAACTCCTCGGTGGGTTGCTCGAATTCCCCGGATTCGCCATCCTCGTCTGCGGACGCCAGATCAATCTGGCTAAGCCGGGGCAGGAGCCGTTCCAGGTCTGTGCGGGCCGTATCCCGATTGCCCGTCAGCTGCGCGAGAATCTTCTCTCTGCCGGCGTCATCATGCCCGACAAGTAACTCAACTCTCCCATCATCCAAAGCGGAGACGATGGCGTCCGCCGGTCTGTGAGCCAAACGCTCACGCACGTTCTGAACCACTTCCGACACATTGCGGGTTGTCCCGGAGGGCGAAGGCTGAACGTCAAACACGAGCCGTGTGTGACTTCCATATCGGTACGGCCACGCGACATGCAGCGAGTAGACCCCAAGGCCAACCGTCGCCGCCAAGGCAGCACAGCCCAGAACCCAAATAAGGGCGCTGCTTCTTCTCTTCGGCCTCTTCTCATGGTCGCTCATCATGGCCTCTCAACCAAGGTTTCCACGTAGACTTGGGCCCAGGACCGCCGTCGGCCCCTTTTGCGATTCTATCGCTTTTCGGTTGACTCACCATTCAGTGGCCTTTAGCCAATTGCCGGAGCCATAAGGACTGATAAAAAAGCAGCCGACTTCCCGATGCCATTGTTGTCACGACAATGCACGGGAGAGTCGGCATGGATGCTACTGCTCTTGTATCGGCATGGAACGCTCTTGTCCACCACCTTGCTTGCGTCTTCATCCCCTCGGCCCGGAAGCTGACGGTCTTCGCCGTCCAGTGGTCCCAGGCCAGCCGCGGTGCATAGAGCGAACGGTATCGTTGAAGGGTTGCGCCAGGTGTTGGTTGCGCCATCGCCTTCTGTCAGCGTGTCCGGAGGCGGCAGTGGACAAGAATACGTCAAGACAGAGGCTTCTGGGACCGTCCGCATCCGTTGCTCTGCGAGGAACGCCGCGGGCGGTCGCGGCAGGCAGACGCCTCAGGCGCGCCTGCGCAGACGCTTTGCCCCTTGGCAGCGCCTCGGCGAGTACGCCGGCGGGCTTCGACGCGGCAAGCTCACCCCCCGCAGCCGCCCGCCCCGCAGGGCCGTCAGATGCCAGATTCCAGATTCTCTACTCCCCCCAACTCCCCCACTCTTCCAGTGCCGCTTTCAGGTTCCACGGCATCAGGGGGAAGGCAAACTGGGCCTCGGGCCAGCCGCGCCGAAGAGGAACGTCAGCGGCGGCGGTGCGGTCGGACCGGGACCGAAGGAACATCGCCCTGCGCACGAAGGTACATGGGCCCCAAAGGCTGCTGATCGTAACTATGGGTGATCGAAGCGGTTGGCGCAAATGAAAAAGCGCGAATGCCCAAAACGTTGGGCATTCGCCGGCCACCCAGCGCCAGAGGGCTCTATACTGTCCCCGCTTACTCAAGTGCGCCCTGTTGCGGCGCCCATAGAATTCGGATTATTCCGAGTTTGGACGGCCCTAGATTTCCGAGTATTCCGAGAATTCCGATTAGTGCCCCCCTCTGCGAGCGTCTTTCAGACGCCCCCGACACGGCCAGGCGGGGCGGCTGCAGTGCCGACAACTGCTGTAACGACTGTAGCAGGATGGTGATACGTGCATTCACCCCATCCCGGCCGCAAAACGACAAAAATGTCGCAGCACCGGGGACAGAATAGAGCCGCGCGCGGCTCCGGCCGGTCGCACGCTGGACGCGGGGGAGATGGGAGGCCCAAAATAGGCGATTACGGATTGTGAAGGCTGGAGTTAAGGTGAAGCTAGCCCGTTGCGTGTCGGCGGACCAAAAAGCGCAGAAAGGCCTCAAAATGGGGGTTTGCGATTTGTCCGCAAAATGAACTGTGCCGGGCCGCGCGGGGAAAGTCTGTTTTTTGCGAGGTGGATGTGCTTGGGCGCTCTCCGTTGCCTGGGCGGCGGGGGAGGGATGAAACCTGTTTCCATCGCCGCTCGGCCTTGGTAAAGTGGAACCCGCGGACGATTCGCAGCGTAATCTGTGCGGAGGGGCCCGGCCGGCGGCCGGGTCGGCATCTTCGGGAACGGCACCCCATGAGCGAGCAACAGCGTAGACCGTGCAAACTGGCCCTGGCCGACGGTTGGGTCTTCACCGGCGAGGCCTTCGGGGCGTCGGGGACGACCGGCGGGGAGGTGGTGTTCAACACCTCGATGACCGGCTACCAGGAGATCCTGACCGACCCCTCCTATGCCGGGCAGATCGTGACGATGACCTACCCGCTGATCGGCAACTATGGCACGAACGCCGAGGACGTCGAGGCGGTGGCCGATCGCCCGCAGGTGGCGGGGTTCGTGGTCAAGGAGCTGTCGGCGCGGGTGAGCAGTTTCCGGGCCGCGGCGTCGCTGGATGCCTACCTGGCCGGGGCCGGGATCCTGGCGCTGGCGGGGATCGACACGCGGGCGCTGGTCCGCCACATCCGGCTTGACGGGGCGATGAACGGCGTGATGAGCACCGAATGCCTGGACGACGAGGCGCTGGTCGCCCGGGCGCGGGCGCTGCCGTCCATGGCCGGGCAGGACCTGGTCCGGGCCGTCACGCCCGCCGAGGCGTACGCGTGGGACCGGCCCTTCGACAGCGCGTTCGCCCAGCGGCACGTCGGGTCGCCCCGGCGGTTTGGGGTGGTGGCGATCGACTGCGGGGCGAAGGTGAACATCCTGCGCCACCTGGTCGAGCGCGGGGCCGACCTGACGGTGGTGCCGGCGGGGACCGCGGCCGAGGCGATCCTCCAGCGCCGGCCGGACGGCGTGTTCATCTCCAACGGCCCGGGCGACCCGGCGGCGGTGACGGCCACGATCCGGACGCTCAGGGAACTGGTGGGGCGGGTGCCGATGTTCGGAATCTGCCTGGGCCACCAGTTGCTGGCCCTGGCGATGGGGGGGCGGACCTACAAGCTCAAGTTCGGCCACCGCGGGGGCAACCAGCCGGTCCGCAATGAGGCGACGGGCAAGGTGGAGATCACCAGCCAGAATCACGGCTTCGCCGTCGACGCCGCGAGCCTCCTGGCCGTCGGCGGGATCGTCACGCACGTGAACCTCAACGACCAGACCATCGAAGGCTACACCCACGCGGACCTGCCGGTCTTCTCCGT
>JAAYZK010000330.1 GCA_012514895.1 Planctomycetota bacterium
CTGGTCAGCCTGCCCCGCGTCGGCAATACGCCGTACTCATACCCGACGCCCTCCGTCCAGCAGCTCTTCGACGACCTGGGCACGCACGAGGTCTTCCCCGGCCATCCCTGGCAGCGCGAGGCGACGAAGATCTGGGTCTTCACGCAGGTTGACCCGGACCTGAACCAGGCCGTCCGCGACGGCGCGATCACCACCGGCGACGATTACCTGGCGGCCTTCCAGCCGCGGTACTTCACCATCAACGGCCGCAGCGGCTACTTCTCCGCCCATGAGGCGACGGACACGCACCTGCACAGCACGGTCGGCCATCCGCACCTGATCCGCAACGTGAACGTCGGCCTGTGGGGCCATTCGCCCCACGTCCACGCCAACCACTGCTACCGGTTGGCCATCGACGGCGCCGTCCAGGACAACGTGGTGCTCCTGGACACCTGGACGGTCCGGCCGATGCAGCGGGTGGACATGCTCTTCCCGTTCGTCCAGCCGCCGGACATCCCGCCGCAGACCTGGCAGAAGGTGATCGACGGCGTCCAGGAAGAGCCCTTCCCGATGGACTACCCGATGCATTGCCACCAGGAGGTCAGCAACACCGCCGCCGGCGGCAACTACCCGCAGGGCAACGTGACCCACATCGTGATCGCGGGGCCCGTCGATCAGCGAGCCGCCCCCGGCAATCCTCCGGCAGGCTATCCCCCCCAGCCGAACTTCGATCTGCATATGATGCCTGAAGAGTGAAAGGAGTTCCTATGCCACTGCCCATCATTCCGCGCGGAGACATCCACGATCCCGTGCACTTCGAGCAGTTCAGCGCCGAGGTTCCGACCTTCAGTCAGGACTTCCCCCTGGACGCGATCGGCACGCCGGATGTCTACGTCGAGCGACAGATGTATCACGGTCACGACATCCGCCTGCCTGACGGCGGCGAGATCGAGGTCTGGGGCTTCGAGGACCCGGACGACGACAGGAACGGTCTGCAGTTCCCCTCCAAGCCCATCCGCGTCGCGGAAGGGTCGCTGGTCCACGGAAGACTCAAGCCCCGCCACGGGCCCCACACGATCCACTGGCACGGCATCGAGCCGATGTCGTCCAGCGACGGCGTGGGCAAGCTGTCCTTCGAGGTCGAGGACACGTACGTGTACCAGTGGCTGGCGGCGGAGGCGGGAACGTACTTCTACCACTGCCATCGCAACACGACGCTGCACTTCGAGATGGGCATGTACGGCGCGCTGATCATCGACCCGCATCCCCCGGCCGCCGAGACGGACCTGGCCGCCCCCTACGTCACCGGCGGCCCGGGATACGTGCGGCGGGGCGACGACCTGGTCCGCTACGACGTCGAACGGATCTGGGTGGCCGACGAGATGGATCCCCGGTGGCACGAACTGGACAAGGACTCGGGCATCGGCGACCTGCCCTTCGATGATCCCGACGACGACCCCGGGCTGAACATCTTCCAGCCGGAGCACTTCCTCATCACCGGCGTGTTCCATCCCCTGACGCGGACCGATCCGAGGATCGTGGCCCGCGCCAAGGTGGGCCAGAAGCTCCTGCTGCGGATCATCTGTGCCGGCTACACCTACCACCGCTGGACGCTGCCGCTGGACGCCGAAGTCATCGCCATGGACGGCCGGACGCTGGGCACCACCGGCCGCCCCGGAGCCCACAGCCCCTATTCGTATCCTTTCGTGCAGCCGGCAGGGACGCCGTTCGAATTGAGCTCCGCCCGCCGCTGGGACCTGCTGATTACGCCGACCGAGGCCGGAACCTTCCCGGTGACGGTGGAGATGTTCGACATCTGCTCACGGCCGGGCGACTTCCGGGGCTCGTGCGAAACGTTCATCATCGTCGACCCGGCCGACGGCGATGCCGACGGCGACGGCGACGTGGACCTGGATGATTTCAGCACCCTCAAGAACCACTACGGCACGCCCTCCGGCGCCACGCGGGCCCAGGGCGATTTCGATGGCGACGGCGATGTGGATCTGGACGACTTCGCGATCCTGAAGCAGACCTTCGGGACGTAAGTTTGAAGACTCGAGGCTGGAGGTACGGCAACAACACGAAGAACTGCCTGAGCGCCTCCGGGCATGGAGTCACCAGAAGACCTGTGACTGCGACTCCGGCCGATCGCATGGCCAGCCTATTGGCCGTACGATCGGCCGGTTCTCGTTCCAGTCGAGATTCGCTGCCATGACTGGGCTGCGTCCGGCCGTCCTCGTGTGGGCAGCCCGATCCCGGCGGTATTGCGACACCCCGCGACTGGATCGCGGCCCCGACAACAACCCTGACGATCGGCGACGAGGGTCAGTGGTGGAAGCAGGGCATGAAAAACCCCCGGCGGGAGGGTCCCGCCGAGGGTTTGAATCCGAGCTCTCAACGGAGCATCATCATCGGCATCAGTAGGTGTTCCCGAAGCTCTGCTTGAGGATGACGAAGTCGTCGAGGTCCACAGCGCCATCGCCGTTGAAGTCGCCCATCGCGCAGGTGGTGCCGGTGGTGGTCCCGTAGCTGTCCTTCAGGATGGCGAAATCATCGAGGTCGACGTCGCCGTCACCATCGGCGTCGCCGGGGTTGCAGATCGGCCCGACCGCCGCGAGGGTCAGACGGATGCTGTCGAACGAGCCGGCGCCGTAATCGATGTCGAACAGGTACGCGACGCCGAAGTCCGTCGGCACGGCGAACTGGGTGCCGTCGGGCAGGCCGGCGAATTCGCCGACAAGGTGATCGTAGCCAAGGATGGCGAACATGGCGCCGACGTCCAGTTCCTCCAGGATGTCGATTGCCAGGCTGCCTTCGAGCGTGGCGGTGCCGTTGACGTCGACCCAGTCGTTACCGTCCAGGGCCCCGGGCCTTCCGGGCCGGCGATCTCGATCAGGATGGATCCGCCGAGGCCCAGTGTGTAGTTGCCGTTGATGACGGTGGTGCCGGCTGAGTCGCCCGGCGAGAGGAGGCCGCCGTTCTGGACGACCGTGGCGTTCACGGTCGCGGCCGCGAGTGTCCCGTCGTCGATCGTCACCGTGGTTCCCGGACCGTTGCCGGCATAGGAGGCGACGACCGTGCCGCCAGCCAGCCGCAGATCCGCACCGTTATTGGTCACCTCAAACGCCGTGCCCATGTACAGCTTGCCGGAGACAGCGAACAGGTCGGTCTCCACGACATCCGGCAGCGTGTCGGCGTCGTTGCTGAAGGCGTTGTCAGGGCCTTCGATGCGGAAGACGTTGTTGCCCGTCGGACTGCCGGTGACGGCGGTGTCGACGGCTGGGTCGCCCAGGTACCCTGCGGGGGCGCCGGTGCTGGCGACCAGGAAGGGGCCGATGGCGCTGTTGAGCACCCGCCCGTCGTTCTTGTAGGGGTACAGGTCGCCATTGTCGTCAGTGTAGTTCCTTGAGTGATTGAGAGCTTCGGTCATCCTCGCAAGCAGCGGCCGAACAACCCGAATGATGGACGGCCGGCGGGCCGATCCGGCGACGAGCGGTCCTACAGGCGCCGTGTGCGGAGGGTTGTTCCAGGGGCGTCGCCCGGGCTCGGTGCGCTGCCATCGTCGCCGGCGCCGCCACTGGGAGCGATCCGAAGGATGGCCTCCGGGCCATGGGGGCCGTACTCGATGCCGAAGGAGGCGAAGTCGGAGAACCATTCGCCGTCGGCCCAGTACTTGAAGCGGTACTCCCCGGCCGGCAGCCGCAGCGCGAGCTTCCAGGTGCCGTCCTGGCAGGGAATCATGGGCAGGGCGCTGTGGTCCCAGCCGCAGAAATCGCCGGCCAGCGCCACGTGCCTGGCGCCGCGCCGGAGGAAATCGAACTTCGCCCAGTGACCTGCTGTCTCGACCATCGTCGTCTCCTCCTCTTTGTGCCGGCCGTGACCGGCGGAACAGACGTTCAACGAGGCGCAACGGCGTCGGCGGCCGCCACGGAGTTGAAGCCTCCGAACGGGTCCGGCGCCCGGTACGGGTTGTCCGGGTCGGTCAGCCATCGCCCGTCGATCAGGAACTTGTATTCGAACGGTCCGGCCGGCGCCGCAGCCTGCCGGACGTACGTGCCGCCGGCCCGCCGCGTCATCCGGACGGGCTGCCAGCCGCTGAAGTCGCCAGCAACAAAGACCTCGTGCGGGCCGTGGGGAACCGTGACGGCGAAACGAACGGTGCGTGCTTTTCGTCCTTTGCTCACCATGCGTATCTCACTGAGCACAGAGGTGGGAATGCCGGCGGACCGTCGAGACCGTCCCGGCGGCGAACTGCCGTTCGAGTTCGCGCGGCAATGTTTCGTCCAGGTGCGAAATGTAGGCATTGGCGGCCTGCCGGGCCCTGTCCAACGCCTCCCGCCTCGTATCGCCCCACACCACGCAGCCGGGCAGCGCCGGGCACCACGCCGAATAGCCCCAATCCGAACGCTTCGCGACTTTCAGCACCAATTGCATGACTCTAATCCTTTCCACGAGCGTCCACCATGCCCGTTGTTGGACTATTCTGTCATGGAATCGGAAACACGCAATCGGGGCTGCGACGGGAGTTTACATCGGGGACTCCGGCGCCGCCGATAGGGAAACCTCCCATACGAGGTCCAGGTCAAGCACAGGGCATGCGGCGGGCGAGCCGGCCCGCAGATCGCGGTTAGGCAGGAACTGCTTGCCTGTCAGGTGATCCTTCGATGCCATGGAGGGCCGTCATGAACTGTGAGCAAGGTCTGTGCGGATCATGCATATCATTGTAATGCCATTGGCCCTTCCGGCGTCAGGATCGACGAGAAGCCCGGGGGCGGCATGGATCGTGGGTAGCTACCTCAGCAATACAGTCAGGTGAGACGGCGACCTGCCGGTGGAAGGACGAGGCTATGGCAGCGGGTGAGGACTGGGCCGAACCGGTCATGCAGGCGGAGAGGGTGTTCGTCGTCGACGATCACCCGCTGGTCCGGCAGGGGATCGCCACGATCCTGGCGGGGATCCCTGACCTGGAATTCGTCGGCGAGGCATCCAGTGTGCAGGAGGCCCTGCGTCTCATTGGCCAGTGTTCGCCGGACGTCGCCGTCGTCGATCTGCATCTGGGCGACGACAGTGGACTGGGGCTCATCAAGGACATCCGGATCCGTTTCCCGGAGGTCCACATTCTCGTGCTGTCGATGCGCGACGAAGGCTTCTATGCCGAGCGCGTCCTTCGTGCCGGCGCCCGGGGGTACGTCACCAAGGAGGCGGGGAGCGAGAAGATCATCGAGGGCATCCGCAAGGTGCTGGCCCGCCAGATCTACGTCAGCGAGGATATGGCCACCCGGGTGATGAGCCGGATGGTCGGCGGGGGCGACGGCCAGGAGGCTTCGCCGATGGACGCCCTGACCGACCGGGAACTGGAGATCTTCGAGTGGATCGGCCGGGGCATCCCCTCCAGCGACATCGCCGCCAAACTGCACATCAGCCCCAAGACGGTGGACTCACATCGCGAGAGCATCAAGCAGAAGTTGGGGCTCAAGACGGCCGCAGAACTGGTCAGGCAAGCCATCGAATGGGTGCGGGGGGACTCATCGATCTGACCGATCAAGTTGACCGTCATCAAGAGAGGCTCTGGGTGGCAGTCTCTTCGAGGGAGATGGTTGTCAGTTTTCACGGACGTGCCACCGGGCGACTGATCACCTTGGCCGGTCGGGACCTGATCTGGCTCAGAACCGCGCACCTATGGTGCGTTTCGACGTGGGGAGTGTTTGCTCCAGTGCCCAGACGGCCTGATGTTTGGTCAGCTGACACAAGAGCGAACCGTTCGACCAAGGCTGAGGCTCGGGCCCGGTTTCATTTCTCTTCATTGTTCTCACAACCCTTCATAGGTGTTCATGTTCATGTGGCGCTTGGTGTCTCCGCTCACTACAATCGTTGCTCATGATGGATCGGGCGGCTTCGCCAAGTCTGGCGCAAGCACCTACGTTCCGGACACGCGGTGGAATACCGCCAGGAATACTGCTTCCGCTGCTCCCGGACGAAGATGACAGTGATGCGCCCTGGCTCGAAACGGAGATCGATCTGCCTGCATCGCTGACATCCGTTGGGCCTCTGACGCTGCAAAGACGGGGAAAGAGGGCCTTGTGCTTGACGCTGGAGTGAGTTCTTATCAGTGTATTAGTAATGGCTAACTCAGGCAGGAACGCGAAGGACCTTGCAGGGCTGCTCAAGGTGCTGTCCGTTGAGACGCGCGTGAGGATCGTGCAACTCCTCAAGGGCCGGTCGATGTGCGTGAACGTTCTGGCAGGGCGGCTGGACGTGACGCAGGGGGCGGTCTCGCAGCACCTGCGGATCATGCGCGACGCCGGGCTGGTCATCGACGACAACCATGGCCATTTCGTTCACTACCGCCTGAATGAGAATACGCATGCCGCGTGGAGAGAGGAGACTGATAGGCTGCTGGACCCGGCAGACCGGGCTTGCACCGACACGAAAGGAGCATCAAGGTGCGCCGCGATGGGAAGGAACAAGGCTGCCGGAAGCCGCAGCGCCTGAACGGCAGACCTGCGGACTGCTCGCCGGAGCAGATCCGCGAGTGCCGTGGCGATGCCGGCGGCCATCCTGCGAGGCCGGCAATGACTGACGAACAGATGGCCATCGGAGTCCGCGGCCTGGCCAAGCGTTTCGGCGACGTCGAGGCGGTGGCGGGTATCGACTTCGACGTGCGGGAGGGCGAACTGTTCGGCTTCCTCGGCCCCAACGGCGC
>JAAYZK010000331.1 GCA_012514895.1 Planctomycetota bacterium
CGCCGCCGTCGCCAAGGAAGCCTATGCGACGGGCCAGACCGTCCGCCAGGTCGCCCGCGCCAGGCAGGTCCTGCCTGACGCCGAACTGGACCGGCTGCTGGACCCCCGCGGGCAGACGGGGGCGTGAGCGGCCGGGCCGCACCCGCCGCCTCGTTCAGGGCAGGGCGTTCACAAGCTCCCGCACATGCTGGACCGAGGCGTCGAACATGGCCCGCTCGGCGTCGTCCAGCTCGATCTCGATGATCTTCTCGACGCCGCCGGCGCCCAGGACGACCGGGACGCCGACGAAGTAGCCGCCGACGCCGTATTCGCGGTCGCACCAGGCCGCACAGGGCAGGATCCGCTTCTGGTCGCGGAGGATCGCCTCGGCCATCTGGACGCTGGCGGCGGCCGGGGCGTAGAAGGCGCTGCCGGTCTTCAGCAGGCTGACGATCTCCCCGCCGCCGGTGCGCGTGCGCTGGACGATGGCGTCGACCCGCTCGGCGCTCAGCAGTTGGCTGATGGGGATCCCGCCGGCCGACGCATAGCGGGGCAGGGGCACCATGTCGTCGCCGTGCCCGCCCAGCAGCAGGGCGCTGACGTCCTTGACCGAGCAGCCGATCGCCTCGGCCAGGAACGCGCGGAACCGCGCGGTGTCCAGCACGCCGGCCTGGCCGACCACGCGATGGGCCGGGAAGCCCGATGCGCGGTGGGCGACGGTCACCATCGCGTCCAGCGGGTTGCTCACGACGATCAGGACCGCCTGGGGCGAGTGCCTCGCGACGTTGGCCGCCACCTCGCGGACGATCTTCGTGTTGGCCGCCAGCAGGTCGTCGCGGCTCATGCCGGGCTTGCGGGGCAGGCCGGAGGTGATGATCACCACGTCGCTGCCGGCGGTGCCGGCGTAATCGGTCGTGCCGGTGATCTTCGCGTCGAAGCCCTCGACGGGGCTGGCCTCGTAGAGGTCCAGGCCCTTGCCCTGCGGCAGCCCGTCGACGATGTCCAGCAGCACCACGTCGCCCAACTCCCGCCGGGCCGCCCAGACCGCACAGGTCGCCCCGACGTTCCCGGCCCCGATCACGCTCAGCTTTTTCCTGCCCGCCATGTGTATCTCCCGCAACGGTCGGTTGATGAATCCTTAACGAGGCGGGGATTATACAGGACCCCCCGCCGATCCGCCAGAACGCCGCTCCGGGGCCTGGAATCGCCGCGATCGCACCGGGACGTCCCGCCGTTCGTACCAAGGGTGTGGACCCGGCGCGACGGCGGGAGTCTCGGCGTCCGCCGGACGGTCCGCCGCCGCGACGCAGGCGAGGTCCAGTGCCGGTGAGGACGCCATGAACCTTGTCGATGCCCATCGCGAAGCCCTGACCGCCCGCATGCGGGCCTTTTTCAACGACGACCCCCGCTTCGTCGAGCACGCCCTGGAGGTGCTGGCCAACGCCGAGGCCATCCGCATCCTGGAAGGCGGGGACGCGACGACCGTCACTGCCGCGGCGTTGCTGCACGACGTAGGCATCCCGACCGCCGAGCGCAAGTACGGCTCGGCGGCGGGCAAGTACCAGGAGCTCGAGGGCCCGCCGCTGGCACGGGTGATCATGAAGGACGCCGGCCTGGACGCCGCGACGATCGACCACGTCTGCAACATCATCGCCGACCATCACAGCGGCAAGCGGATGGATTCGCTGGAGTTCCGTGTCCTCTGGGACGCCGACCAGATCGTGAACATTCCCAACGAACGCCCCGACGAGGCCCCCGCGTCCCGCCGACGGTACATCGAGAAGGTGTTCCGGACGAAGGCCGGGCGGGCTATCGCGTTGGATGCGCTGGCGTAGGGGGCTGCGGGCGGACCCTGTAGTGGCGGATCTTGACGGCCAGGTCGACGGCGATCATCACGATGACGGCCGCGACCAGGACGACGAAGTAACCCCGGACGCTGCCGGCGTGCAGCTTGGCGCACAGCCACGCGCCGAACTGCACGCCGATCGTGCTGCCGATGAGGATCGACATCGCCACCATCAGGTTCACCTTGTCGTCCAGGCCGTACTCGACGGTGCCCGACGCGGAGGCGAACACGACGATCCCCAGGCTGGTGCCGATGGCCTGCCTGGGGTTCATGCCCACCACGGCCAGCAGCAGGGGCATCATGATCACGCCGCTGACGCCCAGCAGGCCCGCCAGGATGCCGATCCCGACACCCACGTAGACCAGCCCGGGCAGGCTGACGCCTTCCTGGCCGGTCCGCTGGATCCGGATCTTCGGGCCGATCGGCAGCCGCTGGAGCGGCGCATTGTGCGTGGTCGCCTCGTCGGGCCCCTTCAGGACGATCCATCCGGCCACGATCAGCAGGGCGATGTACGTCGGGTGCATGATCAGTTCGAACCGGAGTTGATCGCCCCCGCAGACGACCCGCTCGAGATAGTCGTTGAGCATGCCCCCGAGCATGGCGCCGGCCACGGATCCGCCGGCGATGATCAGCATCGTCTTGACCGCGACGTGTCCCAGCCGCAGGTGGCGCATGAGCCCCGACGCACTGGTGCCGAAGATGCACGCCAGGCAGGAACCCTTGGCCAGCGTGTAGTCCATGCCGAACGCGACGTTCAGCAGCGGGACGATCAGGAATCCGCCGCCGACGCCGAACAGGCCCGTCAGGACGCCCAGCCCCAGCCCCATCGCCAGCAGTGCCGCGGCCAGGATGGGGCCCTCCAGGTAGGAGATGCCGTCCAGGCCGCCGATCATCGCGTGGTGTCCGTCGCCTTGGCCGCCCGGGACCTCCGCCACCGCTCGAACAGGTACTCCACGCCGAGCCCCCACGCCAGGGGCAGCAGCAACAACAACGCGATCCTCAGGACGATCATGGGCATCAGCCTCCAACAGCGGCCCGGAGCAGGGGCCCTCAGCAGTTCACCTTAGCAATTTGGGCCCGCCGATGCAATCTCCCCGACGCCCTTGCCTGCCGGCCCATGGCGGGCCGGCGGCCGGGCGTGTAGGATTACCACAGACCCCCGGGCGAGGGCGCGAGCGTGGCCAAGGAAGTCGACGTCTTCGAACATACCGCCGATGTTGGACTTGAGGCGCGCGCCGACAGCCAGGCCGAGCTGTACGAGGCCTTGGCCGAAGGCCTGGCGGGGCTGATCGCGCCGCGCGAGACCATCGCGGCCGACAGGGTGTTTCAGCGGGACGTGACGGCCGAGGACCCCGAGGTGCTGGCGGTCGACTTCCTCTCCGACCTGCTGGCCCTGACCCACACCGAGAACGTGGTCATCGCCGACGTTTCGGTCCGCTGCGACCGGCCGACGTCGCTGCACGCGACCGTCCGGGCCGAGCTGACCGATCCGGACCGCCACGAGCTGGGGCTGGAGATCAAGGCGGTCACCTATCATCGACTCGAGGTCCGACAGGACGAGGACGGCTGGCACGCCCGCGTCCTGTTCGACGTGTAGGCGGATAAGACCATGACAGACACCCACGAGTGGCACGGCCCCGTCGAGCAGATCGACGCCAACCGCTGGCGGATCCCCCGCGGCTACCGCGACGACATGCGCGTGGACGGGATCATCTTCGCGTCGCAGCGCCTCATGGCCGACATCCGACACGACCCGGCCCTCGAGCAGGTCGCCAACGTCGCGACGCTGCCCGGCATCGTCGGGGCCTCGCTGGCCATGCCCGACATCCATTGGGGGTACGGCTTCTGCATCGGCGGAGTGGCGGCCACCGACATCGATGACGGCGGCGTCGTCTCCCCCGGCGGCGTCGGCTACGACATCAACTGCGGCGTGCGGCTCCTGCGCACCAGCCTCGCCGCCGATGAGGTCCGCCCGCGCCTCAAGGAACTGATCGACCAGCTCTTCCGCGATGTCCCCGCCGGCGTCGGCGTCGGCGGCCCGTTCGTCTACGACCACGACACCCTCGTCGAGTTCTGCGCCCGCGGCACGCCCGCCCTGGCCCAGCGCGGGCTGGCACGCCAGGCGGACCTCGAGGCCACCGAGGCCGGCGGCTGCATTCCCGACGCCGACCCCGACGCCGTCAGCGACGTCGCTTACCGGCGCGGGCGCGACCAGTGCGGCACGCTGGGCAGCGGCAACCACTTCATGGAGGTCCAGCAGGTCCAGACGATCTTCGACCCCAAGGCCGCCGACGTCCTGGGCCTCAGCGAGGGCACCGTGACCGTCATGATCCACTCCGGCTCGCGCGGGCTGGGCTACCAGGTCTGCGACGACGCCCTGCGGCGGCTGCGGAATGTCCCGGCCAAGTACGGCTACACGCTGAGCGACCGCCAGCTCGTCTGCGCCCCGGTCGACAGCCCCGAAGGCCGCGAGTATCTCGGCGCCATGCGGGCCGCCGCCAACTTCGCCTGGTGCAACCGCCAACTGCTCGCCACGCAGGCCCGGGCCACCTTCGAGCGTTTCTTCGACGCCTCGCCCGAGGCGCTGGACATGCGTCAGATCTACGACGTGGCCCACAACGTCGCCAAGATCGAGACCTATACCGTCGGGGGCCGGCAGCGCCGCCTCTGCGTCCATCGCAAGGGCGCCACCCGCGCCTTCGGGCCGGGCCACCCGGAACTGCCCGGGATGTATCGCGAGATGGGCCAGCCGGTCATCATCCCCGGCGACATGGGCACCGCCAGCTATCTGCTGCTGGGGACGGCCGCCGCGATGGAGCAGTCCTGGGGCAGCACCTGCCACGGCGCCGGCCGCGTGCTCAGCCGCAAGGCCGCCGTCCGCGCCGCCAGGGGCCGGCGGATCGACCAGGAGCTTCGCGCCAAGGGCATTTTCGCCCGCGCGCACGGCCGCGCCGGCCTGGCTGAAGAGCAGCCCGACGCCTACAAGGACATCGACGCCGTCGTCGGCGTCGTCCGCGACGCCGGCCTCAGCCGCGTCGTCGCCCGTCTTACGCCCTTAGGCGTGGTGAAGGGATGATCCGAGGTCCGCGATCCCACATCGGATAACTGACAGAGGGCCGAACCGCCTGCCGTCCGCGGCGGTCGTGCCTGCCGCCGGGATACTCACCGATTCACTTGACCGAGGCTGCTTCCTGGCACTGCGGAACTCCATGAGAAACTTCAGGTTATGTGCCTGCCGGGCTTCAGGCTTCGCCCTTAAGGCTTCAGGCACGGCAGACGACGGCTCCCGGCCGTTGTCGTTCCTGAAGCCTGAAGCCCGAAGCCTGAAGCCTGGCGCCTGGCGCCTGCCGTCAGCCTCCGGGGGCGGACCGAACATGGCCAGCAGGTTCTTGCCTTGCTCACCGATTCACGGTTGCGGCCTTTCTTCCTCCTTGCATCTGCGGCCGGAACCCCTATACTGAGCGGTTCTGATTGTCGATAGCCAGTTAGTAGTTGTTCAAGCGACGGTTACGAAGGCAAGTCAGGAGCAGACGATGGCGTTCGGCTTCTTCCGAAGAAACGAGAAGATGGTCATTTGGGTCATGGTGGTCCTGATGATCGCCTTCCTCCTCACCACGGTGTTGACGTCGCTGGGGAGGCCGAAGGCGGACAGGGCGAACCGTCGAAGGGTCAGCGGGCCGGCGATCGGGACCTTTGCCGACGGCCAGAAGCTCACCGAGGGTGAGCGGCTGGCGGCCAGCGACGATCTGCTGATCCTGAGGCTGACGGGGCTGGGCGACCCGGTGCGCTCGCTGATCCGTCGGACGATGGGCATCTCCTCGACGGCCGACGAGATAGCACTGCTGCTGACGGCCCAGCCGATCGTGGTCGACGGGCGGGTTGTTGCCGTCCGCGAGATCGACGACGGCCGCGCGGCCGAGATGTGGGCGATGCTGCTGCACGAGGCCCGCGCGATGGGTCTGAAGGCCGACCCGCCGCTGGTCAACCAGTTCATGGGCGAGTCGCTCGGCCTGGCCGAAGAGCAACTGACGGAGCACCTGGCTCAACTGGCCCGGCAGAACGTGACCGAGGATCGTTTCCGCGAGGCGATGGGCAACCTGGTGATCGTCTCGATGGCCTTCGACGCCGTCTCCGGCGGGACCCCCGACCAGGACCTGCGGGTGCGCAGCCTGTTCGAGAGACTGGCGGCCAGGATGGACGTCGCCATGCTGACGTTCTCGGCGGCCGACTTCCTCGACCAGGCCCCCCAGCCCTCCGGCGAGGCCTTCGAGCAGGAGATCCAGGCCATGTTCGAGGCCGGCAAGACCTACCGGGCCGGCGCGCCGGACAACCCTAACCCGATGGGCTTCGGCTACCGCCTGAGCGACCAGGTGAAGGTGGAATATGCCCACGTGTCCCTGGCCCAGGTGGCCGGCAACGTGACGGTGACCGACGAGGAGATCCAGGAGTACATGGCGGCCCACCGCCAGGAACTGGCCAATGCGGTCCGCGCCTCCCAGGCCGAGACCCAGCCGGCCGAGACTCAGCCGGCCGAGACTCAGCCGGCCGAG
>JAAYZK010000040.1 GCA_012514895.1 Planctomycetota bacterium
GACGACATGGGCTTCTCCGACATCGGCTGCTACGGCGGCGAGATCGACACGCCCAACCTGAACGCTCTGGCCGCCAACGGATTGCGATTCACGCAGTTCTACAACACCGCCCGCTGCAGCCCCTCGCGGGCCAGCCTGCTGACCGGCCTGCACCCCCACCAGGTGGGCGTGGGCATCCTGACGGCCTACGACGGACCCGACGGGTATGAGGGCCATCTCAACCACAACGGCGTGACGAGCGCCGAGGTCCTGAGAAAAGCCGGCTATGGAACTTACATGTCGGGCAAGTGGCACCTGACCCGCAACGACGACCTGTACAACCCTGACGACGACACCTGGCCGTGCAAGCGGGGCTTCGACCACCACTTCGGGACGCTGTGCGGGGCCGGGAACTACTTCTCGCCGCGGACGATCCAGCGGGACGGGCGGGTCATCGAACAGGAGGTCCGCGACGATCCGGACTTCTACTACACCGACGCAATCTCCGACCAGGCCGTCGCTTACATCGAGGGCCATTTCGCGGCGACACCCGACCGCCCCTTCTTCCAGTACGTCGCCTACACCGCCCCGCACTGGCCGCTGCACGCCAAGCCCCAGGATATCGCCAAGTACAGAGGCCGTTTCGCCGCCGGCTGGGACGCACTGCGCCGGGAGCGTCTCCAGCGGATGATCGCCATGGGGCTGATCGACCCGGCCTGGAAGCTCACCGACCGCGACCCGGAGGTGCCGGCCTGGGAGAATGTCGAGCATAAGTCCTGGGAAGAGCGCAGGATGGAGGTCTACGCCGCCCAGGTCGACTGTATGGACCAGGGCATCGGGCGGATCCTCGCGTGCCTGCGGCGCCTGGGGCAACTGGATAACACGCTGGTCATCTTCCTGGCCGACAACGGCGGCTGCGCCGAGGAACTTGAGGGCGAGTGGGCCCGCCAGCTTGCCAGGCGGCACACCAACGAGATCGCCAGCGGCAGTACGACCCCCAACGGCCGTCCGGTGCAGTACGGAAACGACCCGGATGTCATGCCGGGCGACGAATCCACGTATCAGTCGTACGGCGTCCCGTGGGCCAACCTGTCCAACACCCCCTTCCGCCTCTACAAGCACTGGACGCACGAGGGCGGGATCGCCACGCCCTTCATCGTCCACTGGCCCAAGGGCCTGGCGGCCAAGGGCGAATGGCGCCGCCAGCCGGCCCAGTTGACGGATGTCATGGCCACGATCCTGGATGTCACCGGCGCCGCCTACCCGGCGGAACACGACGGCCACGCGATCCTGCCCTGCGAAGGCCAGTCGCTTGCGCCCGTCTTCGCCGGGGGCGACCGCGACGTCACGCTCTTCTTCGAGCATGAAGGCAACGCCGCCGTCCGCCGCGGCCGCTGGAAGCTCGTGAAGAACTTCCCGGGCTCCCCCACGGGCAGGCGGTCCGGAGGAAGGCCCGCGACCCCCAGCCCCTGGGAGCTCTACGACGTCGGCGCCGACCGCACCGAGATGCATGATCTCGCCGGCGAGCACCCGCAGGTCGTCGAAGAGCTCGCGGCCGCGTGGGACGCCTGGGCCGGCCGGTGCGGGGTGATCCCGCGCGAGAGGATCCTGGACATCCAGAAGGCCTGGCGGGAACGGCAGGCCGGAGGCTAGGCAGTGTCTGAGAATCCAAGTGGCTTTCCGTCGAGCGGGTCTTCGGTGCCCTGGCGTCGTCCGGCTCCATGGGCAACCGACGAGGTTGCCTGCTTCGCCGTCCTCGCCAGGATGCCGAATCCCTTGCCCTTGGGCCGCGCCAGCATTCTCAGACACCGTCTGGCCAGAGAACGAGGGGGCCTACGACACTGACACCGAACAGATCAATGCGAACGCACGCGTGTCTCAGCGTGGTGTTTCTTCTCCTGGCAGGAGGCTGTGCGATGGAGGCACCGGTGGTCTGTTACCCGCCCATCGAGGGGTTGGCGACGAGCGAGGACCTCGCGGTCGAGGTGAACGGGCAGAGCGTGTGGGTCGAGAGGTACACCTCCACGATGGACCTGGCGGCGCTGCCGCGGTGGTTCACGTCCGAGCCGTACACGTCCGCGCCGCAGGTGGTGAACATCGTGAACTTCGCCTGTGACGGCCCCCTCCGCGTGACGATGACGGCCGCCGAGCCGGTCGAATCGGTCGCGGTCCACCCGGCCGGCCGGGGCATCCGTCCGGCCGTGGACGGCAGGCGGGTGAGATTCACGCTGCCGGGGCCGGACAAGCTGTACATCACGATCAACGACCTGCCGGCGGTATGCTTCTTCGCCAACGCCGTCGAGGCCGCCCCGCCGCGGGCCGACGACCCCGGCGTGCTGTACTTCGCCCCCGGCGTGCACCGACCCGGCCCCCTCACGCTGCAGGACGGCCAGACTGTCTACCTCGCGCCCGGGGCCATCGTGTACGGCTGCCTGCGGGGCGGGCCGAAGAACGCCCGCGTCCTTGGGCACGGCATCCTGGACGGCCAGTACGAGCACCGGCTGGTCCGCCTCGACGACGCCGCGGACGTCACGATCAAGGGCGTGATCCTCCGCAACGGCAGGAGCTGGCAGAACACGATCACCGGCTGCCGCGACGTGACCTACCGCGACGTCAAGGTCATCAGCTTCGGCAACAGCGGCGACGGCATCAACCCGGTGGGGTCGAGCAACGTCACGATCGACAACTGCTTCCTCCGCTGCACCGATGACTGCGTCGCCATCAAGAGCATGCGGCCGGGCCAGAACGTCCAGGGCATCCGCGTGTTGAACTCCACCATGATCGGCTACGCCTTCGCCGACGGGATCACCATCGGCTTTGAGACCCACGGGCCGGAGATGAAGGACATCCTGGTGCGCAACTGCGACATCGTCCTGTCACGCGGGGGCAACGCCGTCGGCCGCCACTCGGCCTTCAGCATCATCGCCGACGGCCCCGGCTGGATCCGCGACGTGCGGTTCGAGAACCTCCGCGTCCAGGCCGACGTCGATCGCCTCTTCGAGCTGCACGTCACCGACGGCACCGCCTACGTCAAGGCCGGCCCCGGCCACATCCAGGGCGTCCACCTCAAGGACATCGCCTGGACGGCCCCCAAGCCGATCATCCTGGCGGGCCTCAACGAAGACCACCTCGTCGAGGACGTCGTCTTCGAGAACTGCACCGTGGCCGGCCGGCCCCTGAGAAGCGCCGACGCCGAGATCGTGACGATCAACCCCCACGTGAGGAACGTCGCGTTCAGATGATCCTTCGGGTCCGCACCCGGATGAAGCCTGCGCTGAGATCGCGCGGGCTTCGTCTTCAAGGCGCCTGCGCGGACGGTCGCTGCCGTCAGATTCCGGATGCCACACTCCAGATCAGGCATCCCGGACTCCTCCTGCTCTTCCTGTCGTATGCAGACCCTACAATTCGTTCGGGGACCGCACCCGGGGAGACGCCATGGACCATCAGACGCCGTTCACAAGGTCGCCGGCCAATCCGATCCTGACGCGGGAGGACCTGCCCTTCCGGGCCGCGGGGGTGTTCAACCCCGGCGCGGCCGAGCAGGACGGGCAGGTCGTGCTGCTGGTGCGGGTCGAGAGCGTCGAGGGCTATTCGGACATCTACGTCGCCCGCAGCGACAACGGGGTGACGGACTGGAAGCTCCAGCGCGAGCCGATCCTCGAGCACGGCATTCCCCGCTGGAGCTACGAGCGATGGGGCTGCGAGGACGCCCGCGTGGTCTGGATGGCCGACGACGGCTGCTGGTACATCAGCTACGTGGCGTACTCCGACGTCGGCCCGGCCATCGGCATCGCCCGCTCGACGGACCTGCGGACCGCCGAGCGGATCAGCCTGCTGGGCGCCACCAACGACAAGGACGGCGTCCTCCTGCCCGCCCGGTTCAACGGCGAATACGCCATCCTCCACCGCCCGGACGCCGGCGGCTACCAGCACATCTGGTCAGCCTACTCGCAGGATCTCATCCGCTGGGGCGACCCCCACTGCGTCCTGCGCGAGGGGTACGGCCCGGTGTGGTACGCCGTGAAGGTGGGCGCCGGCCCCCCGCCCCTTCTCACCCCGCACGGGTGGCTGCTGATCTATCACGGCGTCAAGGAGTACAGCGGGTCCATGTTCTACCGCGTCGGCCTGGCCCTGCTGGAACGCGACCGGCCCCACAAGGTCGCCGCACGCACGCGCGGCAGCATCTTCGAAGCCGAGGCGGCTTACGAGGTCAGCGGCACCGCCCCCAATGTCGTCTTCCCCAGCGGCGCCCTGCTCCGCGGGGATGAACTGTGGGTGTACTACGGCGCCGCCGACCGCTGCATCGGCCTGGCCACGGCCAGGCTGGACGACCTGATGAACCTGTTGGAACCGGTGGAGCGGTGAAGGGTCCCGGATCCCCGATCAATCGGCCTGGACTACCGCCTTCCCATCGCGGACGGACGTGAGGAAGCGGCGCATACAGCGCGACGAGCAGAAGTAGTGCCGGACGCCGCCGACGCGGAGGAGGTGGGGGTTGTCGCGGGTGGAGACGATCATCCCGCAGACCGGGTCGACCGCCTGGTCGCGGCCGACGGCCGGGGCGCACTCCGCCGCCGCCAGGTCGGTGCGGCCGAGAATGGAGCGGACGTCGTCGACGGTGTCGGCCCGCCGGCACGCTTCGGCCAGTTGGCGGGCCTCGTCCAGGTCGAGCGAGCGGAGCTGCTGGCGCACGCGGGCGATCGCCGCGGGGGCGAGGCTGAGCTGGTCGATGCCCAGCCCCACCAAGACGCCCACCAGCGTCGGGTCGCCGGCGACCTCGCCGCAGATCGACAGCGGCACGCCCGCGCGGTGCGCCTGGTCGGCCAGGGTGGCCAGGACGTCCAGGACGATCGGGTGCTCGGGCTGGTAGAAGTCCTGGACGTTGGCGGCCCCGCGCTCGACGGCAAAGAGGTACTGGACCAGGTCGTTGGTGCCGACGGAGGCGAAGTCGATCACCTTCAGCAGCGTGGAGAACCCCCACGCCGCCGAGGGCGTCTCGACGAGGATGCCCCGCGGGGCGTCGGCCTGGAAGGGCAGGCCCTCGTTGCGCAGCGACGCGATCGCCTGGTCGAGCAGCCCCTGGAGGAAGTGCCACTGGTCGATGCTCTCGATCATCGGGAACATCAGCCGCAGCCGGTGGCCTCCGGCGGCGGCGCGGAGGATCGCGCGGACCTGGGTGATGAAGATCTCCGCGTGGAAGCGGTAGAGCCGATGGGCCCGCAGGCCCAGGTAGGGATTGTCCTGGGGGCCGAAGGTCATGTGGGCGACGGGCTTGTCGGCGCCCAGGTCGGCGGTGCGGACGACGACCGGCCGCCCGTCGGCCAGCTCGAACAGGCGGCGGTAGGCTTCCATCTGCTCGGCCTCGCCGGGGAAATCGTGGTCGTGCCGCAGGAAGAGCATCTCCGTGCGGTAGAGCCCGACGCCCTCGACGCCCGTCCAGTCGAAGCCCTCCAGTTGGATCGGATCGACGACGCTCACCCACAGTTGGGCCGGCAGTTCGGCCGCCCGCTCGCCGGGCAGGGGGACCGCCGCCGGCTCGACGCGGGCGACGATCTCCTCGTCGTCCGGGCAGACGAGGACCTCGCCGGTGTTGCCGTCCAGAAGCATGCGGCTGCCGATGAGCCCTTCCAGCGCCGCCAGGGCCGGGATCCGCACCGCCGGCAGGCCGAACGACCGCGCGAGGATCGCCCCGTGCGACAGCCCTGTGCCCTGCTCGACGATGAACCCCACCACGCCCAGCGACTTGGCCTGCAGCACCACCGACGGCAGCAGCGCCGGCATCGCCAGGATGGGCCGCTCGACGCCCAGCAGGTCCACCGCCAGGTCGTACGCCTCGGGCGCGCCCATCCGGGCTTTCAGACGCAGCGCCAGGTCCTCCAGGTCGACCGCCCGGTCGACCAGGGTCGGGCTCTCGCTGGCCCGCAGGGCTGCCGCGACGTCCCGCAGGACGTGCTCGGCGGCGACCTCGGCGGCGTAACGCGTCGCGCGGACCAGTTCGTGGACCTGCCGGTGGAACTCCGGGTCGCGCAGCATCGCCAGGTGGGCCCGCATGATCTGCGCCTCGGCGGCCAGCGCCTCGTTCTCCAGGTCCGCCACCGACTGCTCGATCTCGTCGCTGAGGGCCGCGACGTGGTGATGAAAACGCTCGATCTCCTCCGACGCCGACTGCGCCGACGTCACCGCCGGCCTCGCCGAGGCCGCCGAACGTCCCGGGAAATGAAGCGATCCTCTCGCCGTACCCGGGGAGATCGCTTCGCCTTGAAGAATGCGCTCACTCATCGCAACTCCAGTCTGCGGGCCCGCGTCGAGCGGCGCGGGGCCGCCCCACAAAGAATTATAGATCCCGCGCGGCCGCCATCCCGTACCGCCCCAACCCCTCCTGCCGCCTGCGGTTGCAGCGGGACATCCTTGACGCGCGGGCGCGGAAGGTTAGCCTGGGGGCAAACAGGAGTCACCTATGCCCGCCGAACCCGCATCCTTCGACTTCTCCCCTTCAGTGAACCATCGCCTCCTGATGGAACACACCCCGCGGACGATGGCCTTCGACGGCGCCGATCCGGCCGCATGGCGCCGACGGCTGCGCGCGAAGGTGGCTGAACTGCTCGGCCGTCGCCCCGCCGAGCGCACGGCCTTGAACGTGCGGTCGCTATGGCGGCGCGAGGCAGCCCAGGGGACGATCGAGAAGATCGTCTTCACCGCCGAGCGAGGCGCGGATGTGCCGGCCTTCGTCTGCCTGCCCGCCAAGGCGCGCCCCCCCTACACGTGGGCGATCTGCGTCCAGGGCCACTCGACCGGGATGCACAACTCGATCGCCGTCGACCGCGAGGACAACAGCGTGCCCATCGACGTGCCGGGCGACCGCGCCTACGCCCTGACGGCCATGGAGAGCGGCCTGGCGGCGCTGTGCATCGAGCAGCGGTCGTTCGGCGAGCGGCGGGAGCAGGTGCAGGAGACCAAGAGCCCGTCGCAGTGCCAGGTCGCGGCCTGCCAGGCGCTGATGCTGGGGCGGACGCTGATCGGCGAACGGGTGTGGGACGTCGACCGCGGGATCGACTACCTCCTGGGCCGCGACGACGTCCGGGCCGACCGGATCGGCGTGATGGGCAACAGCGGCGGCGGCACGACCTCCCTGTTCGCCGCCGCCACGCTCGATCGGCTGGCGTGGGCGATGCCTTCGTGCTACTTCTGCACGTTCGCCGCATCGATCATGAGCATCCGCCACTGCGAGTGCAATTACGTCCCCGGGCTGCTGACCTGCGCGGAGATGGCCGACATCCTGGGCACCTTCGCCCCCAGGCCCGTCGTCGTCGTCGCCGGCCAGAAGGACGACATCTTCCCCATCGGCGCCACCCGCCAGGCCTTCGACGAGCTGCAGTGCATCTACGCCGCCTTCGGCGCCGCCGACCGCTGCCGGCTGGTCGTGGGGCCCGAGGGGCACCGGTTCTATGCGGCGCCGGCGTGGCAGGCGCTGTTCGAACTGATCGACGGAGTCACGCCTCGGCCGGCCTGATGACCGGCGGTATCTCTCCCGCTTCGATCATCCGTCGGGTGAGACGGGCGGCCAGGTCGGCGCGGATGAAGACGAGCGCGGGATCGGCGACGAGGTTGTTCCGCTGGTCCGCATCGGCGTCGTTGTCGTAGAGGAAGTCCTCGACGTAGAACGGGCTGTCGGGGTCTTCATTGCCGGAAGCTTCGGCGGCGCGGACACTGTAGGTCCAGCGGGCGGTGCGGATGGCGCGGCCGACGTGGCTCTCGCTGATCTGGACGAAGACGTCGTCGCCCCAGTCGGAGGCGGTTCCGTCGACAAGCGGCTGAAGCGGACGGCCGCGCATGCGCTGCGGCGTCGGCACGCCGCCGGCGGCGAGGATCGTCGGCGGCAGGTCGATCAGGCTGACCAGTTCCTCCACCACCTGTCCGCCCCTGAAGCCCGGCCCGCAGGCGATCAGCGGGATGCGGATCGCGGCGTCGTGGCAGGATCGCTTGTACTCGCGGTTGCGGGTGCGGAAGTGGCAGCCGTGATCGCTGGTGTAGATGACCAGCGTGTTGTCGGCCAGGCCGAGGCGCTGCAGTTCGTCGCGGAGACGGCCGAGGTTGGCGTCGAGGCTGGCGCAGCAGCCGAGGTAGTCGGCGAACTCCTCCCGCCAGTCGCCTTCGGTGTCGGCCAGGTCGCCGGGGACGACGAAGTCGGCGAAACGCTCCTTCGAGCCGTGCGGGCCCTCGAAGTGCTTGTGGTCGTTCTGGTGGTGCGGCTCGATGTAGGAGATGAACAGGAAGAAGGGCCTGTCGCCGCCCGGGCGCGTGCGGAGATACTCCAGGGCGCGGTCCGTCTGCCAGTCGGCGCGGTAGCCGGCAATCTCGCGGCGGTTCCCGTCGGCGTCGTGCATGTAGCCGTCGTAGCTGTGGCTGGTGGATTCGAGGGTGTCGCTGGCCAGCCAGTACTGGTTCCACCCGCCGCGCCGGTCGAGAGGGACGGCGATCGTGCGGTAGTTCTCCACGGGCAGGTCCGTGCCGCGCAGGCGCCCGTGGGTGCTGGCCAGGTGCCACTTGCCGAGGTAGGCCAGGTCGTAGCCGGCCTCGGCCATGTCGTGGGCGATGGTGCGTTCGCCGGCCGGCAGGCGGATGCCGTTGCGGAAGCAGCCGATCTCGGTGGCGTATCTTCCGGTCTGCAGGACCGCCCGCGCCGGCCCGCACACGGGTTGGGGCGTGAAGGCGTTGGCGAACCGCACCCCCTCGGCCGCCATGCGGTCGAGGTTGGGCGTCACCTCCAGTTCCTGGCCATAGCAGCCCAGCGTGTCGGCCCGCTGCTGGTCCGAGAAGACAAACACCACGTTCGGCGCCCGTTCGTCGGCCATACCCGCCCGCTCCTTTCTCATGCTGCGTCGCGGCGATGGGGCAAGAGGATAACCGACCGGGGCCGCCGAAGGAACAACGGCTATGCGTCGTTGCCCAGCGCCTCCCGCACCTTCTCGGCCAGGTCGTTCCGCGTGAAGGGCTTCTGGATGAAGTGGACGTTGGCGTCCAAGACGCCGCGGTGGGCGATGACGTCGGGGGCGTAGCCGGAGATGAACAGGCGTCGGATGTCCGGGTGCAGTTGGAGGATCCGCCCCGCCAGGTCGCGCCCGTCCATCTCGGGCATGATGACGTCGGTGATGAGCAGGTCGATCTCGGCGTCGTGGCTGCGTGCCAGATCGATGGCCTCGCCGGGGGCGCCGGCCGCGAGGACCCGGTAGCCGAGGCTCTCCAGCATGGTCTTGCCCAGCCTGAGGATGGCCGGCTCGTCTTCGACCAGCAGCACGGTCTCGCGTCCCCGCCTGGCCGGGGGGGCCGCCTGGACCCGGGGCCGCTGGGCGGGGCCGACGTAGCGGGGCAGGTAGATGCGGAACGCGCTGCCGCGGCCGACCTCGGTGTCGATGTCGATGAATCCGGCGTTCTGCTTGACGATTCCGTACACGGTCGCCAGGCCCAGCCCGGTTCCCTCCCCTGGGGCCTTGGTGGTGAAGAAAGGCTCGAAGATGTGGTCGAGCGTCTCGGCGTCCATGCCGCACCCGGTGTCGGCGACGGTCAGTTGGACGTAGTCGCCGGGCGGGGCGTCGACATCGCCGGCGCGGAAGCCCTCGTGAAGCTGGACGTTCTCGCTGGCGATCGTGATCTCGCCGACGCCGTTGATGGCGTCGCGGGCATTGACGCAGAGGTTGGCCATCACCTGGGCGAGTTGGCCGGGATCGATCTCGATCGGCCAGAGGTTCGCCCCGGGCCGCCACGTCAGGTCGATGCCCTCTCCGATGAGGCGGCGGAGCATATTGAGCAGGCCGGCCAGCGTATCGTTGAGGTCCAGCACGCGGGGGGCGACCGTCTGCTTGCGGGCGAAGGCCAGCAGTTGTCGGGTCAGTTCGGCCGAACGTTCGGCGGCCTTGCGAACCTCCTCGAGGCTGATGAGCAAGGGGTCGGCCGGGTCCACCTGGTCCTGGGCCAGTTCCACGTTGCCCAGGATCACCGACAGCATATTGTTGAAGTCGTGAGCCACGCCGCCGGCCAGTCGCCCGACGGCCTCGAGCTTCTGGGCCTGGCGGTACTGCTCCTGGAGGCGGGCCCGGTCGGCCTCGGCCGTGCGACGTTCGGTGATGTCCAGCCCATGGACGACGACCCCGTCCACCCGCCCGTCGGGGGCGTGATGCGGGTAGTACTCCATCTCGATCCACCTGGGGCCCTTGTGGGCCAGCGCGACGTGGACCTCATGGCGCACTTCCTCGCCCGCCAGGCACTGATCGAGCCGCCGGCGGATCTCGCCTTCGAACAGGTCCTGTCCGACGATCTCGGCGACGGGGTGTCCGATGACGTGGTCGCGTGACACGTCGAACAGGTCGAGGTACACATCGTTGACCGCCAGGTAGCGGTAGTCCGCCGACACGTAAGCGATGGGGTGCGGCACCGTCGTCACGATCTGCCAGAGGCACTGCAACTGCTTCTCGGCGTCGATCTTCCGCAGGGCGAACGCCAGGTCGGCGGCCACGTCCTCGAAGAGCACGTGCTCCTCGGCGTCGTCGATGTACTCGGCAGGCATCGACACGAGCAGCAGCCCGAAGACGCGGCCGTCCTCCGAAAGCCGGCGGATCATCCCTGCCCGCCCGGCCAGGCCGTCGGCGTGCGGACCGCCGGGAAACTCGGCGGCCAGATCCTCGACCACCACCAGCCGGTCGCGCGCCAGGGCCCGGTCCATGGCGGGACTTAACCGCCCCTGTTTCCACGAGCCTTCAAACGCCTCGAACCCCCCCTGCCCCGCCCAGGCCGTCATCCTGACGGGCGCGCCCTGGTCGCCGGTAAGCACGACGGCGGCATGGTAGTAGCACAGCGTCTGGACCAGGCTCGAGCACACCCCCTCGATCAGCCGCAGCGGATCGCCCTCGGCGATGAGAAACCGGTTCACGCGACGCATGGCCCCCAGGAGTTGGCGGATATGGGCCTCCCGGGACCGGGCCTCCGCCAGGCGGCGCTCCAACTGCTCATAGGACGACCTTGCTGTCTTTATCATCAGGCCCCCTCGGCCGATGGATCCGTAAGGGGGTCCTCCTCGTTTACAGGGCCGGCACGCATCGCGCCGGACCCACTTGATTATTATCGCCCCCTCCCGCCGGGTGAAACAAGGCGGTCCGCGTCCCAAGATTCTCCAGGAAGGCTGACGGCCCTGTCCAACCGGGAGGATGCCCGCCATGTTCTTCGACGAACTGTCGTCATAGCACGGACTGGCTGGAGAAGCACAACATCCGAAGCAGCTTGCCGACCTCACACGGCGAGTCTCGCATCCTGGGCCCCAGGTTCGCGATCCCCCCTTATCTCGCTTGGGCCGCAGGCCCGAAGGGGTGCAGGGACGGGCCTGATGGAAAGCCTGCGCGACGGGTCCTAGGATTGAAATGGACGGGCTACCACGTGGGCGATCTAGCCGATCCGCGGCAGATGCGCCCGAGGAAGAACAGCGAACATACTGGAACGAAAAGGGTAGAAACATGGGCCTTATGGAATCGCTCAAGGCCGGAACCAAGTCGCTGGACAACATGGAAGACCTGTTCATTGAGAAGCTCAAGATGCTCTACGACGTGGAGGACCGCCTGGTCGACGCGCTGCCCAAGATGGCCGACGCCGCCGCTGACGCGCAGCTCAAGCGGGCCTTCGATGAGCACGCCGAAGTAAGCCGCCGTCAGAAGGAACGTCTTGCCTGGTGCTTCGACTGGCTGAACGTCGAAGCGGAGACCTCCACCTGCGAGGCCATCAAGGGGATGATCTCCGACGGCGAGGTGATCATGAAGGCCGACGGCGATCCGGACGTGAAGGACGCCGCCCTGATCGCCGCGGCGCAGGGCGTCGAGCACTACGAGATCGCCGAGTACGGAGCGGCGCGCACGTTTGCCAGTCGCCTCGGCCTCGACGACATCGCCGACCTGCTCCAGCAGACGCTGGACGAGGAAGCCCAGACGGACCACAAGCTGACCGACCTGGCCGCAAGCCGCGTCAATCCGTCGGCCCAGGTCTAAGTACCCACGGCCGCCGGGCGGGCAGGTGCCGTCCGGCGGCTCAACCTTCCGCGGAGCAGAACCATGAACGCCCGGCAATCCAAGGGCGGTCCACCACCCCAGGAGCAGCCCCGCCAGCCGGGGCGCGAGCACCAGCTCGAGCCCCGGCCGGCTTATAAGGGGAAGGCTTACAGGCCGGCAGGCAAACTCGAGGGCAAGCGGGCCCTCGTCACCGGCGGCGACAGCGGCATCGGCCGCGCCGTATGCGTCCTGTTCGCGCGCGAGGGCGCCGATGTCGCGGCGGCCTACCTCGAGGAGACCCAGGACGCCCAGGAGACCCGCCGGAGGAGGTGGCGCCGTGCTACGTCTTCCTGGCCAGCGAGGATGCGTCGTACATAACCGGCCAGGTCCTGCACCCCAACGGCGGACGCGTCGTCAACGGGTGAGAACCGGGCGACTCAGGGAGTGACACAATGATTGCGTCCAGGGAACCGACGGCCGACCGGGTGATGGACCACACGCCGGCCGAGATCAATGACACCATCGAACTGCTCACGCGGGCCCGCATCGCCGACATCGCCGATCGCATGGACGCCATCGAGCAGCGGCTGCACAGGATCGACCACGAGTGGGACATCGAGCGGGCGCTGGAGAGCAACGCCGCCATCATCACGCTGCTGTGCCTGACGGTGGGCCGCCGCCGGAGGCTCCTGCGCTACCTGCCGATCGCGGTCGCCGGCTTCCTGCTCCAGCATGCCGTCCAGGGCTGGTGCCCGCCGGTGTCGGTCTTCCGCCGCCTGGGCGTGCGGACGATGCGGGAGATCGACCGCGAGCGTTACGCGCTGAAGGCCCTCCGCGGAGACTTCGACGACATCGACAAGGACGCCGATCCCTGCACCCGCACCAACGCCGCCGTCAATGCCGCCGACTGCAGCCGCGGATGAGACGCCGCGGCCCGCAACGCCGTCCAGCCGGCGAGAGGGGGCCTTGCGGCGCCCGCAGTTGAAGCCCGCAGGCGACACATAGCCTGACTCACCGCGGGGGATCAACCGGCAAGCTTTTGATTTCTCTGCTTTTACAGTCAGCGGATCCCCTTGTGCCCTCTGCCCCCGCCGGGCCTGTTGGAACTTGTTGAGAATTCCGGATGGCCGGTTGATCGCCGGGCGGGATATCGCTATCATGGCCTCGTGCTTGAAGTTGATGTCCATCCATCCCAAGCGAGGCAAGGAGGGCCGCGCCGGACCGCGATGAGCGCCATCGGCGCCGTGATCGTGGCCGCGTGGATCCTTCTTCAGCCGGCCTGTCCGGCCCATGCGGCCGGAACCGGACCGACGGCATACGAAGCGCCCGCGGCTCGGTCGCCCCTGCGCCTGGAGGGGGGGGCGCTGACGGGGCTGCCGGCAGAACTCGAGCCTTACGCCACCGCCCATTACGTCATCGCCGCCGACGACGACCGCCTGTGGGCGACGTTCACGGGCGACCTGCTGGAGCGGTTCCGCCTGCGGTTCATGCAGGCCTTCCGTGAGGGCGGGTTCGAGGTGGGCGACCAGGGCGAGCCGCTGGTGTGGCTGGGCTTCCACGACGGGCAGGACTACCGCGAGCACGCCCACCGCAGCGATCGCCTGGACGTCTCGGCGATGTCGGCGTACTACTCCTGCCGTACCAACCAGGTGGCGATCCTGCTGACGGACGCCGGAAGCGAGCCGGCGCCGCAGCCGGCACAGGTGGTCCAGGCCTCGGTCGGCCACGCCGACGTCGCCCCCCCGCCTTCCAGCCGCACCGGCGGCGTCGAGGTCGAGCGGATCCGCCACGAGGCAGCCCACCAGTTGGCGTACAGCCTGGGGCTGATGAAGCGCGGGGTGATGTACCCCTTCTGGCTGGCCGAGGGTCTGGCCACCAGTTTCGAGACTTGCGGCGAGGATACCACCCTCCTGACGGCCGACAACCCCGTCCGCCGCGCCGACCTGCTGTGCGCCCTGCAGAACGGGCGCCTGGCGCCGCTGGAGGAGTTCGTCGTCATGGCGCACCTGCCGTCGGGCGACCGCCAGACCGCCGTGGACGTGTACGGCCAGTCCTGGGGGTTCTGGCAGTTCCTGCTGCGGACGCGCCCCGCGCCGCTGCGGCGGTACATGCGGTCGCTGGCGCACCTGCCCATGGGCCGGCGCCGGCCCCAGCAGTTGCGGGGCGAATTCATCGAGGCCTTCGGCCCCATCCAGCGCGTCGAGGCCGACTGGCAGCGGTACCTCCAGGACCTGTCCGCCACGCTGGCCGACGGCAGCGACGGCCCGTGACCGTCCAACCCGCACAGGCCGTCTAACTCCTACCTCCGTCACACATCGCCCGCGCCGCCTCCACGTCCGGCGGCGCCGTAGGTGCATGTCCTATGGGCCGTCCGACGCCGTCGGAGGGCAGAACGACAGCCATTTCGCATGTTTGTTTTTCCGGGGGGCCGCTAAGAATTAGGACAAGAGAGGGGAAGGTGTCGGCGGTGGTCGCCGGAGGAAGCTTCCCGGAGATGGGTTCCCACAGCAACCCTAAGGAGCGGAAGATGTTTGGACGCAAGACAGTGGTCTTCCTTGGTGCAGCGGTCGCCGCGACGCTTCTGTTCGCCGTGACCGCCGAAGGGCAGATGGATCAGCAGCGACAACAGCAGCAGGAGGGCAGACAGCAACAGCAGCAGCCGACGCAGCAACAGGGCTCCCAGGGCCAGCAGGACCCCTGGTCGCCCCAGAGCCAGTACAACCAGAAGTTCAACCCCGAGCAGCTCCAGCGTGTCCAGGGCACGATCCAGAGCGTCAGCACGTTCCAGCCCGGTTCCGGCGCGAAGCCCGGCGTCATGCTGACGATCCAGACCCAGGACGGCCAGACGCAGACGGTGCACGTCGGGCCGCAGGAATACGTCCAGCAGCAGGGCGTGCAGTTCAGCGAGGGCGACCGGATCATCCTGATCGGCGCGCCGGCGCAGCACGAGGGCAAGGAAGTGATCCTGGCGGCGCTGGTTCAGACGCAGGACAAGGTGCTGCAGCTTCGCGACAGCCAGGGCCGCCCGCAGTGGTCCGGCGCCATGCAGGGTCAGCAGCAGGGCCAGCAGCAGCGAGGCCAGCAGCAGGGCAGCATGCAGCAGGGCCAGCAGAGCCGCCAGCAGATGATGCAGCAGGGCCAGTTCCGCCCGCAGTTGCTCGACGCCGACACGCTGATCGGCCATGACGTCAAGGGCCAGGGCGGTGAAACGCTCGGCCAGATCAAGGATGTGGTCCTCAACCAGGAACGCAACAAGATCGATTACGTGGCCATCGGCTCGGGCGGCTTCCTCGGCATCGGCACCAAGTACGTGGCCGTGCCCTGGAGCGAACTGAACGTCCAGCACACCAGCCGCGACCAGATCCAGGACATCACGCTGAACATCAGCCAGGACCAGTGGAAGCAACTGGAAGGCTTCGACACCAACAGCTGGCCGCAGTCGGCCGGGACGACCTGGAAGCAGCCCGGCACGCAGCAGACCGGCCAGCAGTCAGGCCAGACCGGCCAGCAGTCAGGCCAGCAGTCAGGCCGGCAGAGCGACCAGCAGGCGTCGCGTCAGCAGACCGGCCAGCAGGCCGACCAGCAGCGGCAGCAGGGTCAGCAGCAGGGCCAGCAGCAGCAGGCCCAGGGGGCCCAGCAGGAGATGCAGTACCGCCGGCTGACCCAGGTCATGGGCCTGCCCGTCAAGAACATGCAGCAGGAAGATCTCGGCAACGTCGAAGGCGTGATCATCGACATGCGCGAGGGGCGGCCGGTGTTCGCGACAGTGCAGTTCGGCGGCTTCCTGGGCATGGGCGCCCAGAAGGCCACGGTGCCCTGGGCGTCCATGGACATCCTGCCCCGGCTGGAAGTGGC
>JAAYZK010000332.1 GCA_012514895.1 Planctomycetota bacterium
CCGTCCGCATCGCCACGTCGTCGGCCGTGCCGACGAGGGTGTAGTGCATCGTGACCGTCTTCTTCGGCCCGAACGACCACTCGCGGCTCTCGATGTTCTCCGTCAGTGTCGCCATGGGTCACTCCGCACTGAAGGTCGGTCCCGTCGCGTTGCGGATCGGGTGGGTGTTGCGCTCGATCTGGGTGAGCAGATCGTTCGTCTTGGCCGTCGCGTCGCCGGCCTGCAGGCCCGCCAGGGCCGCGGCGTTGAAGGTGCCCTTCGCGCCGATCTTCTCGGCGGCGCTGCCGAGTTCGCCGCTGATGCCGGCCAGGAGGTTCCGGATGTCGGGAAGGGCCTCCGCTCTCGGGGGAGCGCTCCCGTCGTCCGTCTCCCCGCCGCCCCCCGTGTCCAGACCCACGTCGGCGATGGCCTGTTCCCACTCGGCGCGTGCGGCCTGGAGCGCACCCTCGGCCGCGGCGATCCGGGCCTGGCTCTGCTCGTCGATGTCGGCGAGAACCTTCTGGTGCTCCTGCTCGGCCAGCGCCAAAGCCTGCCGGTGCTGGTCGTCCAGTTCCCGCTCGCGGGCGTCGTGGCCGCCCTCGATCTCGCGGCGCTGGCGGGCGACCTCGCTGTCGATGGCGCTCATGGCGAACTGGACGTCGATGGTGTCGTCGAATGCCGCCTGCACGCGGATCGCCGCCTTGGCGAACGCGCCGCCCCAATCGAGGACCTTCCTGGAGTGCCAGGTCTGGAAGTCGTTCCATGCCCGCTTCAGGGCGAACATGGCGTGCAGGAAGGCCTGGGTCACCCCGTGGCCGAGCTGCTCCCATTTGACGAGGATCCAGTTCTTGAACTCGGCGACCTTGCGGCGAAGGCCGACGATGCCCTGTTCCCACACCAGCTTGATCGACGCCCACAGGACCGTCATGGCCAACCCGATGTCGCCAGAGGCCAGGGCCCTGCCGATGGCCTGGACGGCCGTGGAGCCGATCTCTTTCAGGGAGGCGAACTTCTCCTTCAGCCAGTCGATGGCCTTGCCGCCGATCCCGGAGCTGTGCACCAGGTAGACCCCCAGCGCCGCGACAGCGCCGAGCAGGATACCCAGGGGCGACAGCAGCACGCCCACCGCCGACACGACGGCACCCAGCACCGTGCCCAGCATCGAGAAGGCACCCGCGACGACGCCCAGGACTGTGCCGATGGAACTGATGGTCACCCCCAGCACGACCAGCGCCGCCCCGGCCGCGGCCACGGCGGCGGCAATCTTGAAGACCGAGGCCACCAGGTGCTGGTTCTGGCTGACCCACGCGCTGATCCGCTTGGCCAGGTCGGCCACCTTCGCCACCAGGGGCGTCACGATGGGCAGCAGCGCGTTGCCGATCTCGACGGCGGTGTCGTGGACCTGGCCGCGGAGGCGCTTCATCTGGTTGGTGAACGACCCCGCCGTCTTGACCGCGTCGCCGATCGCGCCCTGGTCGCCCATGGCGCGGGCGATGACGTTCAGCCGCGCCAAGGCCTTTTCCTGCTCGGTCACCTCCGTCCAGCTCTTGCGGATGCCCATCGCCAGCAGCTCCTGCTCCAGAGCGGCCTGCTTGATGTTGATCCCGAAGCGGTCGAGCACCTCGCCGGAGCCCGACAGGGCCGCGATGAACCGGCCGATGGCGTCCTCGTCGGTGATGTTGTTGAAGCTGGCGAAGTCCAGCGCCAGCGATTCCAGCCGCTGGCTGAGCTGCCGCGACTCGCTGCCGCCGAAGCCCAGGC
>JAAYZK010000333.1 GCA_012514895.1 Planctomycetota bacterium
GCCTGGGCTTCGGCGGCAGCGAGTCGCGGCAGCTCAGCCAGCGGCTGGAATCGCTGGCGCTGGACTTCGCCAGCTTCAACAACATCACCGACGAGGACGCCATCGGCCGGTTCATCGCGGCCCTGTCCGGTTCCGGCGAGGTGCTCGACCGCTTCGGGATCAACATCAAGCAGGCCGCGCTGCAGCAGGAACTGCTGGCGATGGGCATTCGCAAGAGCTGGAGCGAGGTCACCGAGCAGGAGAAGGCCCTGGCGCGGCTGAACATCGTCACCCGCGCGATGGGCGACCAGGGCGCGATCGGCGACGCCGTCCGGACGGCCGGTTCGTTCACCAACCAGATGAAGCGCCTCCGTGGCCAGGTCCACGACACTGCCGTCGAGATCGGCAACGCACTGCTACCCATCGTCACGCCCCTGGTGGCGAAGGTGCCCTCGTCGTACCCGCCGGAGGCACCGCCGTCGTTGTAGACCTTCACCGGACGAACCTGGATGCTGGACCCGACGCCCAGGCGCACGACGGCCCACAGCAGCCCGACGCCCGCGGGCTTCCACAGGATCTTCGCCGAGCCCTCCACGACGGCGACTAGGCCGACGGTGAGCCCCTCGTAGGGATCGGCGTACTCGTACGCCTCCATGCCCGTCTGGACGATGACCTTCGTCCAGCACACACCGTCGATGTACGCCCACCCCAGCTCCCCGGGCGGGATCGGTTGGGCCGTCACGACGAATCTGCCCATGTGATTGGCCGTCGGGGTATTGCACGTCATGACCGGGTCGCTGTAGGCGATCGGGAGGCTCGACGTGGGGTCCATCTCCACGCCGGTGATGCCGAGCACGTAGTGGCGCTGAACCAGCGCCGCGCTGGCGTTCCGCACCAGCACCGTGCCGGGCGTCCGCGCCGCCGGCGAGACGCCGCCGACCTCCTGGCGGTTCCGGACGTACCTGGCGGCGTCGACAAACGCGTTGTACGTGGCCGCCGGGATCTTCAGCGGGTCGCCAGAGCGGACCTTCTTGAGATGATCGCCCATCGTCAGATCCCCAGCCCGGCAAAGTCGCCGAAGTCATACACCCGCTCGACGTAGGCGGCCGCAGGCACCTGGACCACCGTGTTCGCCGTGGTGTCCACATCGTCTTTATAGCGGACCCACAGGTAGTCCCATCCGAGCTTCGAGGGCACGGTGATCGAGCCGACCGGGATGTTGGTGCGGTTGGGGCTGGCGGCGAACTTGAAGGTGATCTCCCAGTCGCCCGAGCCACGCTGCGAGCCGGAGGCCCCGAGGAACAGCACCTCCCCGGCGGCGAACCCGCGGAAGGCCCCGCTGTTCATCTTGCCCGTCAGGTTGAACAGGGTGACCTTGTACACCTGCGTCACGTCGTTGTCGTCGATGTAGTGCGTCTCGGCGAAGTTGTAGACCGGGACGGTGATATCCACGCCGTTGACGCTGTCCTTCGAGACGTTGATGGCCCCCTTGAAGTCCGGGGCCGTGCCGCTGGCGGCCGTGCGGGAGATGGTGCTGCGGCTCTGCGTGACGTGCTGCGTCCCGCCGCCGGTGTCGAA
>JAAYZK010000003.1 GCA_012514895.1 Planctomycetota bacterium
CAGCTTCGTGATGAGCAACTCCTTCAGCAACCAGGTGCTCGCCCAGGTCGATCTGTGGACCACCACCCGCGAGGTGGGCGTATACATCCTGCCCAAGGAGCTGGACGAGGAGGTCGCCCGCCTGCACCTCCAGCGGATCGGCGCGACGCTGACCAAGCTGTCCGAACCCCAGGCCGCCTATATCGGCGTCCCGGTCGAAGGGCCGTTCAAGGCCGAACACTACCGGTACTGATCGGCCGTCCGCCGTTGCCGCTGCTTTCGCTACACCCGCTGCGGCTCGCCGCCGGTCAGCTTGGCCGTCGCCAGGCGGAGCTTGCGGGGGATGTCGATGCCGTACGGGCAGGCGACGCCCTCGGCGGCCGCCCGCAGCGCGTCGGCGGTGCGGCCGGAGGCGGCGAAGTCGGCGCGGGCGGCGTCGGCGCGGGCGAACCAGCCGCTCAAGCGCTGGCGGAGGGCGTAGTCGGCCGGATCGTGGGGGAGGTAGTCGACCATCTGGCGGTCCAGTTCGCCCTCCAGGCGGAACGTGTCCATGACCTCCGCCGGGCATCGCCCGCAGCGACGGCAGACGTAGCGGCCCAGCTCCGGCGCGGTGCGGAGGAGTTCCTCCCGCCCGGCCTCGTCGAGCGGCCCGGCGGCGACGGCGGCAGCGATCTGGCGGACCTGGGGGGGGCTGTTTGTGCCGCACACCACCACATCGGCTCCGGCGGCCAGGCAGTACCGCGCCGCCGGCTCGGCCGACCGCCACAGCAGCCCGTCGGCCAGCGGCTTCATCCCCGTCACGACCACGCCCCGGCGCCGGGCATCGGGGATGATCCGCTCGGGAATTGCCGGAAAGTTGAGGTTGTCCAGGTAGTTGCACCAGATGAGAATCACCGCCAGGTCGATGCGTTCCATCGCCGGCCCGTACGTCGCCGGCACGTGGCTGGACAGGCCCATCCCGCCCAGGATCCCCTCGTCGATCGCCCGGGTGAGCCCCTCGACGGCCCCGCCGGGCGCGGTGAGGCGGTCGAGCTTGTCGGACGTGGCGCCGTGGAAAAAGTAGATGTCCAGCCGGTCCGTCCGCAGGGCCTTCAGCGACAGCTCCAGGTCGCGGCGGATGTCGTCGGCGGTGGCGGCGCCGCTCTTGGAGACCAGGACGACCCGGTCGCGACGGCCCTCCAGCGCACGGCCGATCTTCTCTTCCGAGGCCCCCTGGCCGTACCCCCGGGCCGTCTCGACGTAGGTGCCGCCGCACGCCAGGTAGGCGTCGACCACTTCGGCGACGATGTCCGTCGTGATCTCCAACTGGTGGAACCCGCCCAGGCCGAAACGGCTGACGGAACGGCCCAGCCTGGGCAGATCGACAGTGGGCATCGAGGCATGGGCAATCTGGGATCTGGAATCTGGCATCTGGGATCCTGCGGCTGCCGGCGCGGGCTGTGCCCGCGGCCACCTATTGAAACAGCGCTTCGACGAACGTTTCCGGATCGAACGGCTCGACGTCTTCGGGGGTCTCCCCGAGGCCGACGAACTTGACGGGGATGTTGACCTCCTTGCGGATGGCGATCACGATCCCGCCCTTGGCGGTGCCGTCCAGCTTGGCCAGGAAGATGCCGGTGACGTCGATGGCGTCCTGGAACCTGCGGGCCTGCTCGATGGCGTTCTGGCCGGTGGTGGCGTCCAGGACGAGGATGACCTCGTGGGGAGCGCCGGGGATCTTGCGGGCGACCACGTCGCGGATCTTGGTCAGCTCCCGCATGAGGTTGGCCTGCGTGTGGAGGCGTCCGGCGGTGTCGACCAGGAGGATGTCGGCCTTGCGGGCGATGGCGGCGTCGCAGGCGTCGTAGACGACCGCCGCCGGGTCGGTCCCGCCTTCCTGCTTGATGATATCCACGCCCAGGCGCTGCGACCAGATAGTCAACTGCTCGACGGCCGCGGCGCGGAACGTGTCGGCCGCCGCCAGGCAGACCTTCTTGCCGTCGCTGTGGAAGGCGTGGGCGAGCTTGGCGATGCTGGTGGTCTTGCCCGCGCCGTTGACCCCGGCGACCAGGATGACCGTCGGGCCCGACGGGGCGAAGTGGATCGACCGGTCGGCCGCCGGCCAGTAGGCGGTGATCTCCTTCTTGAGGAAGGGGATCACTTCCTCGGCCGAGGCGATCTTCTTGGCGCGGTAGGCCTCCCGCAGGTCCTCGCAGATCTGCGTGGCCGTCTTGACGCCGATGTCGCCGGCGATGAGCGTCTCTTCCAGCTCGTCCAGCAGGTCCTCGTCGATCTTGCGGCCGAAGGGCAGCACCGACTGGATCGAGCGGACGAACTTCTGGCGGGTCTTGGTCAGGCTGGCCGCCAGCTTCTCGAAGGTCTTGCGAAAGAAAGCCATGCGTACTCCGGCGTCAGGGGTGTTGCGGTGTCGGGGGCGTCTGCGGGGCCAGGTCGCGGGCGATGGCGTCCAGGACGCCGTTGATGAAGCGGGGGCTCTCGGCGGTGGAGAACTCCTGGGCCAGGCGGATCGCCTCGTTGAGGACGACCTTCGGCGGGGCGTCGCCGGCGGCCAGTTCCCAGCAGGCCAGGCGCAGGATCCCGCGATCCACCACCGGCATGCGGGGCACATCCCAGCGGGGCGAGTGCGCCGCCACCAGCCGGTCGGCCTGGTCGCGGGCCGCCCAGGCCTCGCGGGCCATCCGCTCGGCGATGGCCATCACGTCGAGGCTCTCGCGGCCTTCGCGGATGAACGTGACGGCCAGGTCCATGGCGTCTTCGCCCTGGGCGTCCAGGCAGCACAGCGTCTGCAGGGCCAGGCGGCGGGCGCGGTGGCGATGCTTCACCTCGGGTCTCCGCTACGCCAGTTGGGCCATCAGGTTGGCCATCTCGATCGCGGCGGCGGCGGCGTCGGCGCCCTTGTTGCCGGCCTTGGTCCCGGCCCGCTCGATCGCCTGCTCGATCGTGTCGCACGTCAGCACGCCGAAGATGCACGGCACGCCCGTGGCCATCGACGCCTGCGCGACGCCCTTGGCCACCTCGGCGGCGACGTACTCGTAGTGGTCGGTCCCGCCGCGGATGACCGCGCCCAGGCAGATCACCGCCGCGTACTGCCCGCCCGCCGCCAGCTTCCTGGCCACCAGGGGGATCTCGAAGCTGCCCGGGCTCCACGCCACGTCGACCGCCTCGGCCGCCACGTCGTGCCGCGCGAGCATGTCCATCGCGCCGCCCAGCAGCTTGCTCGTGATGAACTCGTTGAACCGCCCCACGACGATCGCGAACCGCGCCGCCGCCGGGGCCACCAGTTTGCCTTCATACACCGCCATGGGCCGACTCCTTCATGGTATCCGTGAGCCCCGTATGATAGACGCGGACCGCCGACGTGACAAGGCGCGGCTCAGGCCCGCCGGTCAATGCGGTGGGCGGCCGGCGCCGGGTCGCACCCCGTGGGGGCCGGACGGCCGCGGTGGAGCGAGAGGATCAGCTCCACCTCGCCGACGGGCATGCCCAGCTCGCGCGCGATGGCGGCGGC
>JAAYZK010000334.1 GCA_012514895.1 Planctomycetota bacterium
CGCGACGTCTCGTCCGACCGGGCGGTGCACGGCTCGATCCGCGTCATGCCCCCCTGCCTGGCCATGGGCGAAGCCGCCGGCCTGGCCGCCGCCATGGCCGCCGCCGCACCCGACGGAAACGTCCACGAGGTGAACACCGACGACCTCCGCCAGCGGCTGCGGGGCTACGGAGCCTGGTTGCCGTAAGTCTCCGCGCGGCGGTAGAATCACCAAGGGGGGGACGCGTGAGCGACGGGGAACGGCCCAGCCGCAGGGATCTGGCGATCCAGCGCACGGTGCTGGCGGCGGAGCGCACGCTCCTGGCGTGGACCCGCACGTCGCTGGCGCTGGTCGCGTTCGGGTTCACGATCTACAAGTTCCTGCAGTATCTCCCCCCCGGCGGCGGCGAGCCGGAGGGACTGCAGGCTCCGCGCCGCCTGAGCCTGATCCTGATCGGCGCGGGCATCGTGTTCATGGTCCTGGCGTCGGTGCAGTTCGGCCGCGAACTGAAGATCGCGGCCCCCGGCAGGCCCGTGAGCCTCCGGCGCCTGCCGTTCGTCCTGGCGGTCTTCATGGCCCTGATGGGCATCCTGGCCTTCCTGCACGTGATGGGGCAGGGGCAACGGCCGTGACCGCAGAGACGCTCATCCCGACCCTCGCGGTGACACTGGTGTTCGTCTGCATCTTCCTGCTCGGCCATCGTCTGCGGATCCACCGCCGGCGGCGGCGCCGGGCCGGCCTGTCGCTGGCAGCGGGGGTGGCGGTGGCCTATGTCTTCGTCGAACTGCTGCCGGAACTCAATGAGGCCACCGAAAGGTTCGTCGATGCAACGGCCGACCGATCCCTGCCGATGGCGGAATACCACGTACACCTGGCGGCACTGATCGGCTTCGCGGTGTTCTATGGCCTGGAGCATCTGGTCACCCGGACGCGTCGGGCGACAACCGCCCACACCGCCTTCCGGGTCCAGATCGCCGGCTTCGCGGCGTACGCCGCCCTCGTCGGCTACCTCCTGATCCGCGGGACGGCTCTGGACAGGATGTGGGTCCCCCTGTACGCCCTGGCCATGGGGCTGCACTTCCTGGGGGTCGACCACGCCATGGAGCGTGAGAACGAGCAGCGCTATCTGCGCTCGGGACGGTACGTCTTGGCCGCGGCGGCGGTGTTGGGGTGGGTGTGCGGAGCATGGGTGGAGATCCCCGTGCCTGTCGTGACCCTTCTGGCCGGCGGTGTGTCGGGCGGGGTAATCATCAACAGTATGGTGATGGAACTGCCCGCGGAGAAGGACGGGCGGTTCTGGCCCTTCGTGATCGGGGCGATCGCCTATGCCGCCATCATCCTCCTGGCGACCGCCGCAGGCAACGGGTAGAGGGGCCAGACCGGCTTACCATCGAATAGGTGAGTCTGGGCCGAACAGGGACGAGCCTGGCGGGGAGACTGAAGCAGGCGACCTCGCTGGGCTGCCGATGCACACGGACGACACCCGGCGAAGCCGCGGCCGGCTCCAAGCCGCACAGGCAATGGCAGAACGGTCTAACGCCCGCGAAGGGCGCGGTGGATGTCGCGCTTGACCTGGCGGTCCTTGAGGTCCTGCCGCTTGTCGCGCTGCTGCTTGCCGCGCCCGACGCCGAGTTCGACCTTGGCGTAGCCGTTGCGGAAGTAGACCGCCAGGGGGATGATCGTCATGCCCTTCTGGCTGGTGAGCTTGACCAGTTGGGCGATCTGGCGCTTCTGGAGCAGGCACTTGCGGGTGCGCTTCGGCTCGTGCTGGAGGACGCCGACCGCCTGGGGATAGATGGCGATCTCGACGCCGACGAGGAAGACCTCGTTGCCCGCCACGC
>JAAYZK010000335.1 GCA_012514895.1 Planctomycetota bacterium
AGTATGGCGACATGCAGCTGATCTGCGAGGCGTACGACCTCATGCGGGCAGCGGGTATGACCGCCGCGGAGATGCACGAAGTCTTCGCCGAGTGGGACAAGGGCGAACTCAATAGCTACCTCATCGAGATCACCAAGAACATCCTCGCCCAGAAAGATCCCGAGACGGGCCAGCCCACCGTCGACGTCATCCTCGACACCGCCGGCCAGAAGGGCACGGGCAAGTGGACGGCCACCACGGCGCTGGACATGGGCCAACCGCTCACCCTCATCGGCGAGGCGGTCTTCGCCCGCTGCCTGTCGGCCCTGAAGGACGAGCGCGTCGCGGCGTCCGGGATCCTCGCCGGACCCACGACGAAGTTCGACGGCGACAGGAAGGCCTTCGTCAACGACATCCGCGAGGCCCTCTACGCCAGCAAGATCGTCTCCTACGCCCAGGGCTACCAGCTCATGCGGGCCGCGGCCGAAGAGTACCACTGGAACCTCAACTACGGCGGCATCGCCCTGATGTGGCGCGGCGGGTGCATCATCCGCAGCCAGTTCCTCGGCAAGATCAAGGACGCCTACGACCGCCAGGGCGACCTGGTGAACCTGATGCTCGTGCCCTACTTCCAGGAGGGGCTGGCCAACGCCCAGGCCTCCTGGCGCCGCGTCGTCGCCAAGGCCGTCGAGATGGGCATCCCCGTCCCGGCGTTCAGCGCGGCCCTGGCCTACTACGACGGCTACCGCAGCGAACGCCTGCCGGCCAACCTGCTCCAGGCCCAGCGGGACTACTTCGGCGCCCACACCTACGAACGCACAGACAAACCCCGCGGGCAGTTCTTCCACACCAACTGGACCGGCACCGGCGGAACCACGACGGCCAGCACGTACATGGCGTGACGGCCGCCTGACGCAGACACGGAAGGAGACGTTATGGCATCGATGTTCGACATTACCGGCGCCTGCGTGGCGGTGACGGGCGGGGGCGGCGTGCTGTGCGGGGCGATGGCCAGGGCGCTGGCGGCGGCGGGGGCGAAGGTGGCGGTGATCGACTACAACCTCGCCGGCGCCCAGGCGGTCGCCAAGGCCATCGCCGGCGACGGCGGGACGGCGGTGGCGGTCGGGGCGAACGTGCTGGAGAAGGCCGCGGTCGAAAAGGCCCTCGCCGACACGCTGGAGGCCTTCGGACGGGTCGACGTCCTGGTCAACGGGGCCGGCGGCAACAAGAAGGACGCGACCAGCGCCCCGCCGGTGGCCTTCTTCGACCTGCCCGCCGACGCCATCCGCTGGGTCTTCGAGCTCAACTGCCTCGGCACGATCCTGCCCAGCCAGGTCTTCGGCCGCTACATGGCCGGGCGCGGGGAAGGGAACATCATCAACATCTCCTCGATGAACGCCTTCCGCCCGCTGACCAACATCGCCGCCTACAGCGGCGCCAAGGCCGCCGTCAGCAACTTCACCCAGTGGCTGGCCGTCTACATGGCCCAGCGCCACTCGACGAAGATCCGCGTCAACGCCATCGCCCCGGGCTTCTTCCTCACCGAGCAGAACCGCTTCCTGCTCACCGACGAGGCCACCGGCGAGCCGACGCCCCGCGGCAGACTCATCATCGACCACACGCCCATGGGCCGCTACGGCGACCCCGACGACCTCGTCGGGGCCCTGATCTGGCTGATGTCCGACGCCTCCCGCTTCGTCACCGGCGTCGTCGTCCCCGTCGACGGGGGGTTCAGCGCGTTCAGCGGCGTGTAGACACCAGGAGAGAGACGATGAAACTGGCCTTCACCACACTGGGCTGCACCGGCTGGGACCTCGACACGATCATCGCCCGGGCCGTCGAGTACGGCTACGACGGCGTGGACTTCCGCGGGTACCGCGGGGAGCTGAAGATCTACGAACTGCCCGAGTTCACCGCCGACCTGGAGGCGACGGTGGCGAAGTTCGACGACGCCGGCCTGGACGTCCCCTGCCTGTCGACCTCGGCCCGGGTCTGCGCCGATCCGGCCGGGGCGATCGAGGAGGTCCGCCGCTACGCCCCGCTGTGCGAGGCCTTCGGCGCGACGATGATGCGGGTCTTCGGCGGCCCGCTGGGCGAGATGAGCCGCGAGCAGGCCATCGACGCGACGGCCGACACCCTCCGCGCCGCCGGGGCCATCGCCGCCGACTACGGCGCGGCGGTCCTGCTGGAGACCCACGACGCCTGGCCGGACGGCCGCCACCTCAAGGCCGTCATGGAGCGGGCCGGCAGCGACGCCGTCGGCGTCCTGTGGGACGTCATGCACCCCTTCAACGCCGTCGGCGAGACCCCCGCCGCGACCACCGCCCTGCTGGGCCGGTGGATCCGCTACACCCACTTCAAGGATGCCCGGCGCGGCGGCGACGGCAAGCTGCACCTGTGCCCCATCGGCGAGGGCGACCTGCCCCTGGCCGACTGCGTCGCCCAACTCCGCGCCATCGGCTACGACGGCTGGCTCACCCTGGAGTGGGAAAAGCAGTGGCACGCCGACCTCGACGAGCCGGAAGCCGCCTACCCCCAGTACGTCAAGGTGATGCGCAGGCTGCTGGGCGCTTAATCACAGAGGCCGTCTCGGGTATAATGGAACCCGCCGGACCGCCGGACATCGTGATGTGACCCCCAGCCCTGCGGAGACCCCGTGGCAGACCCTGTTGCACAATTGAAGGCGTTTCCCAAGACCAGGGACTGCTTCATCGGCATCGACTCGGACGGCTGCGCGTTCGACACGATGGAGCTCAAGCACAAGGAGTGCTTCACGCCCAACACCATCAACGCGTGGGACCTGCAGGCGGTTTCGCGGTTCGCGCGGGAGGCGGCGGACTTCGTGAACCTCTACAGCCGCTGGCGGGGCCTCAACCGCTTCCCGGCCCTGGTGATGGTGCTCGACCTGCTGGCCGAGCGGCCCGAAGCCCTCCAGCGCGGGTACGCCCCGCCGAAGATCGACTCGCTGCGGACGTGGATCCGGACGGAGACCCGCCTGGGCAACCCGGCGCTGGAGGCGGAGGTCGCCCGGACGGGTGACGCGGTCCTGCGGCGGGCGCTTCAGTGGTCGGCCGCCGTCAACGACACGGTCGAGCGGTTCGTCCGCGGCGTGCCGCCCTTCCCCTTCGTCCGCGAGAGCCTGGAGAAGGTCCGCGGCGCTGCCGACGTGATGGTCGTCTCGGCCACGCCCTCGGGCGCCCTCCAGCGGGAGTGGGCCGAGCACGACGTCGCCAAGTACGCCGCGATGATCTGCGGCCAGGAGCAGGGCTCCAAGGCCGAGCACCTCCGCCACGCGGCGGTCGGCCGGTACGACGCGGACCGGATCCTCATGATCGGCGACGCCCCCGGCGACATGAAGGCCGCCCGCGCCAACGATGCGCTGTTCTTCCCGATCAATCCCGGCCGCGAGGCCGCGTCGTGGCGGCGGTTCCACGACGAGGCCCTCGACAGGTTCCTCGCCGGCACGTACCGCGGCGCGTACGAAGAGGCGCTGGTCGAGGAGTTCCTGGGTTATCTCCCCTCGACGCCGCCGTGGAAGGCCTGACCGATGAGTGAATCCGACGTGCTGGCATCGCTGTTGCCGGAAACGCGGCCGCTGACCGACGCGGAGGTCCGCCAGGTCCTCGCCGGCGCCCTGGGCCAACTGGACCTGGCCGGCAAGCGCGTCCTGGCGATCATCCCCGACAGCACCCGCACCGCCCCGATCCCCCTGCTGGCGCGGCTGCTGGGCGAACTGCTGAACGGCCGCGCGGCGCAGGTGGATTTCCTGGTCGCCCTGGGCACGCACATGCCGATGAACGACGCGGCCCTCAGCCGCCTGGTCGGCGCCGAGGTCGCCGCCGGCCGGTTCGGCCCCCACCGCATCTTCAACCACCAGTGGGACGACCCGGCCACCTTCGCCGTCATCGGCAGGATCACGGCCGAAGAGGTCGAGCGGTTCAGCCATGGGCGGCTGTCGCTGGATGTGCCCGTGGCGATCAACAGCCTCGCCCTGGCTTACGACCACCTGATCGTCTGCGGGCCGGTCTTCCCCCACGAGGTCGTCGGCTTCTCCGGGGGCAACAAGTACTTCTTCCCCGGCATCGCCGGGCCCGAGATGATCAACGTCACCCACTGGATGGGCGCCCTGCTGACCAGCATGGGCACCATCGGCATCGCCGACACGCCCATGCGGCGGATGATCGACCACGCCGCCGCGATGATCCCCACGCCGCGGACGAACGTGTCGATGGTGATGCACGGCTCGTCGCTGGTGGGGATGGTCGTCGGGTCGATGACCGGCGCGTGGAAGGCCGCCGTCGAGGCGTCGGCGCGGCTGGACATCGTCTGGTGCGTCCGGCCCTACCGCCGGGTGCTGGCGATCATGCCGGAGATGTACGACGACCTGTGGACCGGCGCCAAGGGCATGTACAAGCTCGAGCCGGCCGTCGCCGACGGCGGGGAAGTGGTGATCTACGCCCCGCACATCGACGAGGTCAGCTACGCGCACGGCCACATCCTCGACCAGATCGGCTACCACGTGCGGGACTACTTCCTCGCCCAGTGGGACCTGTTCAAGCACCACCCCTGGGGCGTGCTGGCCCACTCCACGCACGTCCGCGGGTCCGGCACGTTCCTCGGCGGCATCGAGACCCCGCGGATCCGCGTCACGCTGGCCACCGGCATCTCCCCCCAGCGCTGCGCGAAGATCGGCCTGGGCTACATGGATCCCGCCGCCGTCGACGTCAGCGCCTGGCGGAACCGCGAACAGGAGGGTATCCTCGTGGTGCCCCGGGCCGGAGAGATGCTCTACAGGCTCAGGCCCGGCGGATAAGAGACGATCTGGAATCTGGAATCTGAACGACGCGAGAGGGAGAGGCGCCTGGCCATGCCGACAGCCGAAGCGGTGAGGATCCACACGTTGGGGCCGTGCACTGTCCGTTCGCCCCTGAAACTCTCGACGGTCTGGGGCGACGGTGTGGCGAATTTCGTGGGCGACGACGCCCGCATGCCCCTGGAGGTCGAGGTCAACACCGGCCGTCCGCGCTCCAGCGAGGCGATGTTCGAGAAGGCCGGGCCGCGCGAGCGGATCTACTTCGACCCGCCGGCCACGACCGCCGCGATCGTCACGTGCGGAGGGCTGTGCCCCGGGCTCAACAACGTCATCCGCTCGCTGGTGCTCGAACTGCACCACCACTACGGCGTCGGCCGCATCCTCGGCATCCGCTACGGCTACATGGGCCTGGACCCGGCCAACGGCCTGGAGCCGATGGCCCTGACGACCGACGCCGTCGACGACATTCACACCCAGGGCGGCACCGTGCTGGGCAGCAGCCGCGGGCCGGTCGACCTGGACAGGGCGGTGGCGTTCCTGCGGGACCGCGGGGTGAACATCCTGTTCTGCATCGGGGGGGACGGCACGCAGCGCGGGGCGCTGGCGCTGGCCAACCGCGCCGCCGCCGCCGGGCACCCCCTGGCGGTCGTCGGCGTCCCCAAGACCATCGACAACGACATCCGCTACGTCTGGCGGACGTTCGGCTACTACACGGCCCTGGAGAAGGCCCGCGAGATCGTCACCTGCGCCCACGTGGAGGCCAAGGGCGCCCCGCGGGGCGTCACGCTGGTCAAGCTCATGGGGCGGGACGCCGGGTTCATCGCCGCCGGCACCGCCGTCGCGTCGCAGGACGTCAACTTCGTCCTGGTCCCGGAGGTGCCCTTCGTCCTGGAGGGGCCCGGCGGGCTGCTGGATTGTCTGCGGCAGCGGATGGAGCGGCGCGACCACGCCGTCATTCTCGTCGCCGAGGGCGCCGGGCAGGACCAGATCCCCGCCGGCCAGCAGCAGCGCGACGCCTCGGGCAACCTGCTCCACCAGGACATCGGCCCACACCTCGCCCAGCGGATCAAGGACTTCTTCAAGCGGATCGGCTCGCCGGTGAACCTGCGGTACATCGACCCCAGCTACATCATCCGCTCGGTCCCGGCCGACTGCGAGGACGCCCTGCTGTGCGACCAGCTCGCCCGCCACGCGGTCCACGCCGCCATGGCCGGCAAGACCGAGATGCTGATCGGCCAGTGGTACAACGTCTTCACCCACGTCCCCATCGCCCTGGCCGTGGCCCAGAAGAAGTACATGTCCACCGAGAGCGAGCTGTGGCGGGCCGCCCTGGCCGCCACGGGCCAGCCGGCGCACATGACCGGCCCCCAGGCGGGACAGCCATGACCGCGGACCGGCGCCCCCTTGTCCAGATGCGCGGCCCCGTGGCCGACCGCATGGAGATCATCGAGCCGCTCGCGCGCCGGCGGAGCGTGCTGGACGTCGGCTGCGTGGACGCCCATGCCGCACACGCCAGCAGCGCCGCCCGCCTGGCCGCCAAGGGCGACCTGCTGTTCCGCGCCCTGGCGGGGTGTGCGGCCGAGCTGACGGGCGTGGACATCGATGCCGAGGGCGTCGAGATCCTCCGCCAGGAGGGCCACAACGTCCTGTGCGCCGACGCGGCAACGATGGACCTGGGGCGGACCTTCGACGTGATCGTCGCCGGGGAGATCATCGAGCACGTCTCCAACGCCGGGCAGTTCCTCTCGAACCTCCGCGCCCACCTCGGCGACGGCGGGGTGCTGATCCTCACGACCCCCAACCCCTTCTACGCCAAGCAGACCCACAAAATCTGGCGCCACCGCCGTCCGGCGGTCCACGACGAGCACGTCGCCTGGTACGACCCGATCACCCTCCAGCAGGCCCTCCGCCGCGCCGGCCTGGCCGTCGAGGAAGGTTGGTGGATCCAGCCTCGCCAGTCCCTCCTCAAGACCTGGCGGCGCCTCCTGCGCCCCTACTTCTCCCACTCCTTCCTCTTCGTCGCCGTCCCCGCCTGACCGGTGCCTGACGATCCGGCTTCGGCGGTCCCGACCTGTCCTCGCCAGCCCGCGGGGCGAAGGAGGAAGGGGCGCGGCCACCGTGCCGTCCGCCACGGACGCGGGGCATTCAGCCCCGGCAGGAGCGCCGCCGGGCGGGATCTCCCTCGGGGGGAGATCCCGCCCGGCCTGCGGCGGCGGGGGTCAGAAGAGCTTGGCGATCTTCGGCAGCCCGCCGGTCAGGGGCATGGCGTACTCGATGAAGGCCTTGGTCACGTCGTGGCCGTTGGCGGCGATGAACGCGTCGGGCAGGTCCTTGGTCTCGCGGGCGACGTTGGCCAGGTCGGTGCGGAAGCACCGGATGCCGTACTTGTCGCCGTTGCCGGTGCGCTCGAAGGCGACCGAGCCGTCGACGTCGTCGGCCATGGCGTACTGGACGGCCATGCGGCCGGCGAGGCGGGCTTCCTTCTGGTCGACGGCGCTGGCGAAGCCTGCGAAGCTGCGCTGCATGTAGCCCAGGGTGTCGGCCCGGACGCGCTTGGCCTTCAGCTTCCCCTTCACCAGTCCCGCGATGTAGTCGCCCAGGGCGCCGCTGCCGGAGAGCTGGATGTTCCCGTGGGCGTCGCGTTCCTGGGTTTCGGTGATCTTCTGGGCCCACGCCTGGCCGTCCGGGGCGGTGATCCCCTCGCTGGCGGCGACGACGCAGCGGCCGTGCTTCTTGAGGACGGCGTCGACGTCGGCGACGAGCTGGTCCTCGGCGACGGGGCGTTCGGGCAGGTAGATCAGGTGCGGCCCGTCGGCCTCATCCTGGCGTCCCAGGGCGGTGGCGGCGGTGAGCCAGCCGGCGTGGCGGCCCATGATGACGTCGATCTTGACGCCGGGGATGGAGGCGTTGTCGCGGTCGTCGCCCATCAGGGCGCAGGCGACGAATCTGGCCGCCGAGCCGTACCCGGGGCAGTGGTCCGTGGTGCGCAGGTCGTTGTCGATGGTCTTGGGGATGTGGACGACGCGCAGCTCGTAGCCGGCCTTCTTGGCCAGGTCGTTGACGATGCGGGCGGTGTCGGCCGAGTCGTTGCCGCCGATGTAGAAGAAGTAGCGGACGTTGCGTTTCTCGCAGACGCGGAAGATCTTCTCGCAGTAGGCGGCGTCGGGCTTGTCGCGGGTGGAGCCCAGGGCCGCCGAGGGGGTCTCGGCGATGCGTTCGAGGGTGCCGCCGTCGAGGCTGTCCAGGGGGATGAACTTCTCGTCGATCACGCCGCGGACGCCGTGGACGGCGCCCAGGAGCGTGCCCACCCCGCCCATGTCGCGGACGGCTTCAATCACGCCCACCAGCGACTGGTTGATCACGCAGGTGGGGCCGCCGGACTGCCCGACGATCGCGTTAGGTTCTGCTGCCATGTCTGCTTGTCTCCTTGCGGCGCCGCGGGGGCGCAATTGGAAATCCTCTATCCCTTCTTGGCCAGCACGTGCTTCTCGACGTAGCTGGTATCGAATCGTCCGTCGATGAACGTCGCGTCGGCCATGATTTCCTTGTAAAGGTCGGTGGTGGTCCTGATCGGCGCGATAGTGAACTCCGCCAGGGCCCGCCGCATGGTGGCGATAGCCTCGGTGCGGGTGGGCCGGTGGACGATCAACTTGCCGATCAGGCTGTCATAGGTGGGCGGGATCAGATAGCCCTGCACCACGTGGGTGTCCAGGCGCACGCCGGGTCCGCCGGGCGCGACGAACGTGTCGATCCGTCCCGGGCAGGGGCGGAAGCCCGCGGCGGGGTCCTCGGCGTTGATGCGGCACTCGATGGCCCAGCCCGAGGGGACGATATCCTCCTGCTTCAGCGAGAGCTTCTCGCCGGCGGCGATCCGGAGCTGCCAGCTCACCAGGTCCACGCCGGTGAGCATCTCGGTGACCGGGTGCTCCACCTGGATGCGGGCGTTGACCTCCATGAAGTAGAACCTGTCCCCGTCGAGGATGAACTCGACGGTGCCGGCGCCGTGGTAGTTCGCCTGGGCGCAGACCCGGACGGCGGCCTGGCAGATCTCCTGGCGGAGGCTCTGGGACAGGGCCGGGGAGGGCGCCTCCTCGACGAGCTTCTGGCGGCGGCGCTGGACGGTGCAGTCCCGCTCGTACAGGTGCACCAGGTGCCCGTGCGTGTCGCCGAGCACCTGGACCTCGACGTGGCGCATCGACTCGACCCACTTCTCCACGTACAGCCGTCCGTCGCCGAAGGCCACGTCGGCCTCGGTCTGGGCCTGCTTGAAGGCGCTGTGGAGGGTCGCCTCGTTGTGCACGCAGCGGATCCCCCGCCCGCCTCCGCCGGCGGCGGCCTTGAGGCCGATGGGGTAGCCGATCTCCTTGGCCAGCGCCACCGCCTCCTCCGCCGTCGCCACCGGCCCGTCGCTGCCGGGCACCGTCGGCACCTTGGCCTTGCGGGCGATGTGGCGTGCCTGGATCTTGTCGCCGACGGCCTGCATCGTCTCGACCGACGGGCCGATGAACTCGATGCGGCAACTGCGGCAGATCTCGGCGAAGTGGCTGTTTTCGGCCAGGAAGCCATACCCCGGGTGGATCGCCTGGACGTCGGCGATCTCAGCGGCGGCGATGATGCGGGGAATGTTCAGGTAGCTGTCGGCCGAGGGCCCCCGGCCGATGCAGATCCGGTCGTCGGCCAGGCGAAGGTACGCGGCGTCGCGGTCGGCCTCGCTGAAGACGACGACCGTTTCGATCCCGAGTTCCTTGCAGGCCCGGATGATCCGCAGCGCAATCTCGCCGCGGTTGGCAATGAGTATTCGGCTGAACACGTGGGTTCCGTTCTGTGCTTGGGTGTCCGCGTATTGGCTGTTTCACACCCCGTCCGCGAGCGAACCTTCCTGGGAGCCTCTCGAACCGGCGGGGTTCTGGAGCCGCCTCTCAGGGCTTGACGCGGAACAGGACCTGGGCGAACTCCACGGGCTGGCCGTTCGCCACGGCGACGTCGACGATCTGGCCGCTGCACTCGGCCTTGATCTCGTTCATGACCTTCATCGCCTCGACGATGCAGACCACCGTATCCGGCGTCACCCGGTCGCCGGCCCTCACGTAGGGCTCGCTGTCGGGGCTGGGGGCCGCATAGAACGTCCCGACCATCGGGCTGGTGATCTCCAGCAGTTTCTCGGCCTCGACGGGCGGCGCCGCGGGCGCCGGGGCCGCCGGGGGCGCCTGGAAGGGCGCCGCCGCCGCGAGGCGCTCGCCGGTCGGGGCGGGCAGACCCCGGCCCAGCGCCACCTTCAGGTCGCCGTTGACGATCTCCAGGCTGCTCAGGTCGTTCTCGACCATCAGCCGCACCAGGTCGCGCACCTGCGCGGTGTACAGCCGGTCCTCCCCGGCGGCCCTGGATTTCGCGGGGCGCTTTGAGCCGCGCTGGGGGCGTTTGGCGGTCTTCTTCTTGCTGGTTGCCATGGGCGTTGCAGACACCTTTCGTCGTTAGCGTTAGTGCAGGACCATCGACCCGATCGCCTTGGGCAGGCGGCTGAGTACCTGGGCCCCGTCCGGCGTGACCAGGACGTCGTCCTCGATCCGCACACCGCCGACACCGGGCACGTAGATGCCCGGCTCCACGGTGACCACCTGGCCGGCCCGCAGCCTCGCCTGGTTCCGCGGCGACAGGGCCGGGGACTCGTGGATCTCCAGACCCACGCCGTGGCCCAGGCCGTGACCGAACCGACCCGCAAATCCGGCCTGGGCGATGAGCCGCCGCGCGACTCCGTCGACGCTCGACGCCGGGCGGCCCGGACGAATCGCCTCGATGGACGCCTTCTGGGCCTTGAGCACAACTTCATAGATTCGGCCCATTTGCGGCGGGATTCTACCGACAAAGACCACACGCGTCAAGTCGCTGCAGTACCCCCCCGCCTTCGCCCCCCAGTCAAACAGGACCGCCTGGCCGTCCCGGATGCGCGCAGGGCCCGGCCGGTGATGGGGTAACGAGCCGTGCGCGCCGGCCGCGACGATCGTGGGGAAACTCGCCTCCGCGGCCCCCGCCTGACGCATCCGGTACTCCAGCTCCCCCGCCACCGCGTCCTCGCGCCGTCCCAGCAGGGCCTTGGCGCCCCCGGCGATCAGACCGGCGAACGCCCGCTCGGCCATGCGGATCGCACGGCGGATCGCGGCGACCTCGCCGTCGTCCTTGACCGCCCGCAGACCCGCCGCCGCGGCCTCGACGCCCGTGAGCCGCCGCTCGCCGATCGCCTCGGCGAGTTTGGCGTGCTCGGCGACCGTCACGTGCTCGGACTCGAAGGCCAGGCGGCGGACCTTCCGCCCCCGCAGCGCCCCCGCCAGGGCATCGGCCATCGCCCCGTCGCGGATCACGTGCTCGACGCCGGGGCAGTCGAGCGTTGCCTGCTCGGCGAAACGGCTGTCGGTCAGCAGCACCGCCCAGCCCCGCCCGACCAGCAGCCAACTGTCCTCCCCGCCGAACCCCGACAGGTACCGCACGTTGGGCGCCGAAGTCACCAGCATGGCATCGGCGCGGCGGCCGGCCAGGCGGCGCACCAGGCGACGACGTCGGTTCAGAGGACTGTCAGCGGACGGCATCGATCGCAACTCCCGGGCCCTCGGGGCCATTCAAGCCCCCTAGGCTAGACGCAAACCCTCTCCAAGGCAAACGTTTTCGGCCACGGGCCGCGCGCGAGACGGCAACCTGGAACCGGCCGTTCGCCAGGTTCGGTCCGCTCGGGAAGGCCAATGAAAGGCTTCAGGCTTCGGGCTTCAGGCTTCGGGAACAGCAACGGCCGCAACGGCCGCAACGGCAGGCTTCAGACTTCAGGCTTCGGGAACAGCTCTTTGCCGTGCCTGAGGCCCGAAGCCTGAAGCCTGAAGCCCGGCGTTGCGGCCGTCGCCGTACCTCCTGTCTCCAGCCTCCAGCCTTCCCTTGTCTTTGCCGTGCCTGAGGCCCGGAGCCCGAAGCCGCAAGCCCCTGTTCGACAGGCACCCAACCTGAGGATTCTCATGGAGTTCTGGCGAGCCAGGAGGCACTCCCGCACGCCTGCCGCCGGGCCGCCGGGCAGGATTTCCTTTTTGCCCTTCCCGGTGCAGACCGATGAGGTATACTGGATAACTTCTGGAGCGAGACGATGAACGCCAGACCCTGTCTCAATCGGTTCGACGGCATCACCGCCGCCCGCATCGCGGCGGCCATCGCTACCAGCGCGGCCCGCTAGCCGCAAGGCAACGGGTCGCGCGACTCCCACCCCGTCGGCCTCCGTCCTCTTCCTGACGGCGGATGCCTTCCGTGAAACGTATCAACCCCCGCGAGCCTCGGCTCGCATTGACGATCGACGAAAGGTTGTCAGCCATGCGTAGGAACATCGTGCACGTCGGAGCCGGATCGCTCACCTATGCGATCCGCGAGATCGTCGAGGTCGCCCACCGCTTCGAGGCGGCCGGACGCCCCATCGTGTGGGAGAACATCGGCGACCCCATCCAGAAGGGCGAAACCATCGCCCCCTGGATCCGCCAGACGCTCCACGAGATCATCGACGAGGATACCTCCTGGGGCTACTGCGACACCGCCGGCGTCCGCTCGACGCGGGAGTTCCTCGCCGCCGAGGTCAACAAGCGCGGCGGAGCCCAGATCACCCCCCGCGACATCATCTTCTTCAACGGCATCGGCGACGCCGTCGCCAAGGTGTACGGCTTCCTGCGACGGGAGACCCGCATCATCGGCCCCACGCCGGCCTACAGCACCCACTCGTCGGCCGAGGCGGCCCACAGCGGCTACGAGCACCTGACCTACGAACTGGACCCCTACAACAACTGGATGCCCGACATCGACGACCTGCGGATGAAGGTCAAGTACAACGACTCGATCGCCGGCATCCTGCTGATCAACCCCGACAACCCCACCGGGGCCGTCTACCCCCGGCCCGTGCTGGAGGACATCGTCCGCCTCGCCCGCGAGCACAACCTGTTCCTGATCTGCGACGAGATCTACGCCCACATCGTCTACAACGGCTTCACCCCCCTGCACCTGTCGGAGCTGACCGACGGGGTCTGCGCGATCGTCATGCGCGGGATCTCCAAGGAATACCCCTGGCCGGGCGCCCGCTGCGGGTGGATCGAGGTGATCAACCGCGCCCAGGACCCCGTCTTCGGCCGCTACGTCGACTCCCTGCTGGCGTCCAAGCGCCTGGAGGTCTGCTCCACGACCGTCCCGCAGATGTCCATCCCCCGCATCATGGGCGACAGCCGCTACGGGGACCACCTCGCCCGTCGGGCCGCCACCTTCGAAGCCCGCGCCAAGGAGGCCCATGCCATCCTCAAGGACGTCGAGGGCATCCAGGTGAACCTGCCCAACGGGGCGTTCTACATGACCGTCCTGTTCGAGGATGGCCGCCTCAACGACCGCCAGACGCTGCCCATCGAATCGCCCACCATCCGCACCATGGTCCAGGACCTGGTCCCCAACGTCCCCACCGACCAGCGCTTCGTCTACTACCTCATGGGCGCTACGGGCATCTGCGTCGTCCCCCTGAGCGGCTTCTGCTGCAGACGCCTCGGCTTCCGCGTCACGCTGCTCGAGTGCGACGACAAGCTGCGCAAGTGGACCTTCCAGACCCTGGCGCAGGCGATCCGGGAGTACCTCAACAGCTAAGAAGCTGTTTCATAACCTCATTTGGGCTGCAAGCGGTTCTTTTGCCGCCCGGCCGCGTCGCCGAAGGCTCGACGTATCCCCTGGATACGCCTTCGCCTCCGCTCCTTGCCGGATCGGCAAAA
>JAAYZK010000336.1 GCA_012514895.1 Planctomycetota bacterium
GAACCTGCGCTTCACCGTCGAGGCGATGCAGGCAATGCGCGTGCGGCGGGTGCGCCTGCGGATCGAGCCGGAGGGCCGGCCATGATGACGCCGATCCTCGCGGCCGCCGGCTTCGTCGCCGGCATCCTGGCCTCGGCGCTCTTCTCGGGGCTGGAAACCGGCACGTACGTGCTGAACAAGATCCGGCTGGACCTGCGCTGCGCCAAGGGCGACCGCCAGGCGCTGCGGCTGCGGCGCGCGCTGGATCGCTCCGGCGCGATGCTGGCGGCCCTGCTGGTCGCCACCAACGCCGCCCACTACTGGGTGACGGCCCTGGCGGTGCTCCTGCTGACGCGAAGCGGCGTGGGCAACGCCGAAGGGATCACCACGCTGATCGTCACGCCGACGATGTTCGTGCTGGGTGAGATCGTCCCCAAGAACCTCTTCCGCGTCGCCGGCGAGACGCTGACGTACCGCCTGAGCGGGGTGCTGGCCGTCCTGACGGCCCTGTGCCGCTGGACGGGCCTGGCGGCGGTCCTCTCGGCCGTCAGCGGCGTTGCCGTCCGACTGATGCCCGGCAAGCCGCCCGACGACGCCACGGTCCTGGAGCCGCGACGAAGGGTGCACCACATCCTCTCGGAGGGCTACGCGCACGGGGTGCTGTCGGGCTACCAGTCGCAGGTCGCCCAGCGGGTGGTGGCCCTGCGGTCGACGCGGATCGACGAGGTGATGGTGCCCCGCCACAGGGTCGTCAGCGTCTCCAGCGCGTGCTCGCGGGAGCTGTTCGTCGAGGTGCTGCGCGACTATCCCTACTCGCGGCTGGTCGTCTGGGGCGCCTCCCAGGCCGACGTGGTGGGGGTGGTCAACGTCTACGACGTCCTGCTCGATCCCGACCCGACCGCCGGGCCGGCCGCCCACATGACCGGCCCGATCCGCCTGGCCTCGACGCTCAACGTGACCGAGGCGCTGCTGACGCTCCAGCGGGCCCGCCGCTCCATCGGCGTCGTCGTCGACGCCCACGACCAGTTCGTCGGGATCGTCACGCTCAAGGATCTCGTCGAGGAGATCGTGGGCGAACTGGAAGCGTGGTGAGGATGGGCATCCACTCTCCGCCATCCGCCTGACCGAGGTTATGGTCTGGCACTCCAGAACTCCATGAGCACCGTCAGGTCAGGTGCCTGCGAAAGTTGGCACGGCAGGCTTCGGGCTTCAGGCTTCAGGCTTCGGGAACGGCAACGGCAACGGCAACGGCAACGGCCGCGACGGCCGCGACGGCAGGCTTCGGGCTGCGGGAACAGGAGTTCCTTGCCGTCCCTGAAGCCCGAAGCCCGAAGCCCGAAGTCTGAAGCCCGCCGTCAGCTTTCAAGGGCGGACCGAACCTGGGGAAGGGCGGGCGCCAGGTTTTCGCCTCGCTCACGGCAGCCGCCGCCCCGGTGGGCGGTTGCGGAACGCGGGCCGAACGGGTAAAAGGCCTCGATGGTTTCCGCGGTAAGGAGGGCACCATGAGAATTGAGCACGTGGCTTTCAACGTCGGCGACCCGGTCGCCATGGCGCGCTGGTACGTCGAGCACCTGGGCTTCGCGATCGTCCGCGCCGGCGACGGGCCGCCGTACGGGCATTTCCTGGCCGACGGGAGCGGGACGGTGATGGTCGAGTTCTACTGCAACCCCGCCGCCGCGGTGCCCGACTACACGGCCATCGACCCGATCGTGCTGCACCTGGCCCTGGTCAGCGACGACGTCGAAGCCGACTGGCGGCGCCTCCTGGCCGCCGGCGCGACGCCCGTCGACCCTCCCGGCCCAACCGCCGCCGGCGACCGGGTCGCCATGGTCCGCGACCCGTGGGGCCTGGCGATCCAACTGGCCCGGCGGGTGCGGCCGATGGTGTAGACCGCCGGCCGGCCGCCGCCGCCCGACTTCCCCTGGAGCGGAGTTCATGAGAGGTCCGATAAGTATACCGATACGTCAGAAAGCCGGTTGTGAGGACGTCCCCGTCCCGCGGTACATGAGTCGCCACGCGGCGGGGATGGATGTGTGCGCCGCGTGCGAGGGCGAGATCGTCATCGCGCCGGGCGAGATCAGGCTGGTGCCGTGCGGGTTCTACATGGCGGTGCCGGTCGGCTACGAGGCCCAGATGCGGCCGCGCAGCGGGCTGGCGCTGAAGCACGGGATCGTCCTGCCCAACGCGCCTGGGACGATCGACGCCGACTATCGCGGCGAAGTGTGTGTGATTCTGGGCAACATCGGCGCCGAGCCGTTTGTCGTCACGCGAGGGATGCGGGTCGCCCAGATGGTGATCGCCCCGGTGATGCAGGCGGGCATCGAGCGGGTCGACGAGCTGCCCGAGACGACGCGAGGGGCCGGTGGGTTCGGCCACACCGGCGTGTGAAACGATGGCACGAACGAAGACCTCCAGGACGACGGCGCCGGACGAGCAGACCCCGCCCGTGCGGCATCGCATGCTGCGAACCTGCGTGGGACTGGCCCTGGCGGGGCTGCTGGCCCTGGGCTGGGTGGCCTGCCTGTCGCACCACCTGGCCGACCCGCCCAATACGCAGATCGCCCCGCGGCCGGAAACGGTGCACAACTGGGCCGGCTCGGCCGGGGCGGCGTTCAGCTACTACGTCTTCGAATGGCTCGGCAAGGGCGTGTACATGGCCCTGCTGTTCGGGTCGGTCGCGGCGGGAATGATGATCGCCGGCCAGCGGCTGAAGGACCTGGGCCTGCGGATCGTCGGGACCGCCCTGCTGGTGGCGGCGACGTCCGCGGCGGTGTTCCTGGTGTCGCCCTACGCCCCCGGCAACCACCTGGTGGGCGGGGGCGGCGTGCTGGGGGCCGCGTGCGGGTTCTTCCTCCAGGCGCACTTCGGGGCGTTCAGTTGGTGCATCGTCCTGGTGAGCCTGCTGGTAGGGCTGGTGCTGACGGCCGACGAACTGGTCCTGCGCATGCCCCACCTGACCGGCCGCCTTCTGGCCCGTCGCCGGCACCTGCTGCAGATGGCGGCGGCCCTGGCGGCGCCGAAGTCCGCCGACGCGCCCGACGCGCCGGCCGCCCGCTCGCAGCCCAAGGCCCGGCGCGAACCCAAGGCCGCTCCCGAACCCCAGCCCGCCCCCGCGCCCGAGCCCAAGACCCGCGTGAGCATCATGCAGAAGCCCCAGCCGCAGGAGGAAGAGGACGAGCCTGCCGAGCCGCCGGCCGCGCCCGCGGCGGCGCTGACGGAGAAGCTCAAGAGCCTCGTCAACGCCGCGACGGCCAAGGCCGAGTCCAGGCCGAAGGCCCCGCCCAAGGCCCTGCCCAAGCCCCCGGCACGGCCCGCCGCGCCCCCCGCCGCCAGGCGCGAGGCCGCGGACGGCTACCCGCTGCCGGGGATGGACCTGCTGATCGACGCCGAGGAAGGCTACATCGCCAGCCAGCAGGTGCAGGTGGAGCTGAAGCGCTCCGTCCTGCAGCAGACGCTGGAGGACTTCAACGTCGACGCCCGCGTGGTGGGGCACATGACCGGGCCGGTGATCACGATGTTCGAGCTGAGCCTGGCGCCGGGCGTGAAGGTCTCGCAGATCGCCTCGCTGGCCGGTGACATCGCCCGGGCGCTGGCCGCGCCGTCCGTGCGGATCGTCAGCCCGATCCCCGGCAAGGACACCATCGGCATCGAGGTGCCCAACGCCGAGAAGGAGACCGTCCGCCTCAAGCAGCTCATGCAGCTCGACACCGCCGCCGCCGACAGGTACAAGCTGCCGCTCTACCTCGGCAAGGACGCCGGCGGGGACCCCATCGTGGCCGACCTGTCGCGGATGCCCCACATGCTCATCGCCGGCACGACCGGGTCGGGCAAGAGCGTGTGCATCAACACGATCATCCTGTCGATGCTCATGACCCGGCGCCCCGACGACGTGCGGCTGATCCTGGTGGACCCCAAGATGGTCGAGATGGCCGCCTTCGAGCGGATCCCCCACCTGCTGTGCCCGATCGTCAACGACATGCGCAAGGCCGAGAGCATCCTCGAATGGGCCGCCATGAAGATGGATGAGCGCTACGAACTGCTCAAGGACGCCGGGGTCAAGAACATCGCCGGCTACAACGCCTTGGGGGCCGACAAGGTCTGCAAACGCCTCGGCGCCGAGACCGACGAGGAGAAATCGGCCGTCCAGACCAAGATGCCGTACTACGTCATCATCGTCGACGAGCTGGCCGACCTGATCATGACCAGCGCCAAGGAGGTCGAGGACTACATCATCCGCATCGCCCAGAAGGCCCGCGCCGTGGGCATCCACCTCATCCTGGCCACCCAGCGGCCCAGCGCCAACGTGGTGACCGGCCTGATCAAGTCGAATATGCCCTGCCGCATCAGCTTCCGCGTCGCCAGCCGCCAGGAAAGCCGCATCGTCCTGGACCAGAACGGCGCCGAGGTCCTGCTCGGCCAGGGCGACATGCTCTTCCTCCAGCCCGGCACCAGCAACCTCGTCCGCGCCCAGGGCACCTACATGGACGACTGCGAGATCCAGGGCGCCGTCGACTACCTCGCCACCATCGGCGAGCCGCAGTTCAGCCCCGAACTGGTCTCCATCAAGCCCGCCGGCGTCGACGGGGAGGGCGACGGGGAACGCGACGACCTGTTCGACAAGGCCGTCGAAATCATCCTGCAGGTCCAGCGCGGCTCGGTGAGCCTGCTGCAGCGCCGCCTGGCCATCGGCTACACCCGCGCCAGCCGCATCGTCGACCAGATGGCCGAAGCCGGCATCCTCGGCGAGTTCAAGGGCTCCCAGGCCCGCGAGGTCATGATGACCCTCGAAGACTGGCACGCCCTCAAAGCCGGCATCGACGCCGACCAGTCCGGCTCCAACGCCCTCGATGGCGAACCGATGAGCGTGTAGGAAACTGTGATCATGCGCTCACTCGCCCTGTGTATGGCCGCTGCCGTCTGCGTGCTGGGCAGCTGCGGCAAGAGCGGGGCGCCTGTTCCGAAGGTTGCTGTGCCTGCGGAGGCGGCGTGCATCGTGTGGCTCAGCCGGTGCCTTGAGACGGGGGACTTCGAGCCCTTTGTCATCGAAGACGCCGAGACTGTGAATCGCGTGAGAAGCGCGTTGGCCGAGGATGTGAAGATCGTGGCCCTCGAAGGCGTACATGTCGGGATCTCCGACGACAACTGGCTTGTGCTCATCGGAAAGGAGGGGGGCGCCCACGACTACACCATTCTTGGAGACCACTACGTCTACGTCGGCGGAGTCTATCTCAGCGCTCAGCGAACGATGGCGGCCCTGCGTGCGGCGGAAGCTGAGGGGAGGGCGCATCGCGTCTCCTGGGAACGGGCGGAGTCGTTGGTTCCCGAGGCGGAAGACTGGCGGAGTCGCCAGGAAGGCCGGAGGGACACGCCTGCAACTCGATGATCTTGAGGCGAACGGGTAGAAACAACGGCGGGGGCCGTGCGCGTGCGCTGAACGACTGAACGAAGCGGTTGTCAAAGAAGGTGTCGGCCTGTGTGGGTCAGCCTGAGGGGGTGTCCCCGCCACGGCTTGAAAAGCCGTGCCGAAGACCGGCGGTGTGCGGCACGGGTGTTGCGTCCCTTCCTCCTTCGCCCGGGCTTCCTCCTGCGCCGAGGCTGCGGAGGACAGGACGGCGGACAGATCGGGACTGCGCTTACCGCGGCACCCCTCATGTCACCCGCTCGCCGTTGCCGTTCCTGCAGCCTCCAGCCTCCAGCCTGGCCGTTCAGAACAGCCCGACGATCGCCTCGGCCAGTTCCGTCTTGGTCCGGGCGGCCCACGGCAGGGCGAAGCCGTACGGCGAGAGGATCGCCGCACGGCTGGCGTCTGTGCCCATGGCGGCGGGGGTATTGACGACGATGTAGTCCAGGCGCTTGGCCGCGAGCTTTTCGCGGGCGACGGCGTCGGGGTCGACGTCGGCGACGGCGAAGCCGATGAGCACCTGACCGGGACGGCGGCGGGCGGCCAGGCCGGCCAGGAGGTCGGTCGTGGGGATCAGTTCCAGCGTGAGCGGACCGGCACCGCGGCGAAGCTTGGTGGCGGCGGGGCGGGCGACCGTGAAGTCGCCGACGGCGGCGGCCATGACCAGGACGTCGCAGCGGTCGAAGTGGGCGTCCAGCGCCGCGGCCAGGTCGGCGACGGTGACGAAGGGGACGACGTCGACGCCCGGCGGGGGGGGCAGGGCGACCGGGCCGGCCAGGAGCGTCACGTCATGGCCCCGCCCCGCGGCGGCGGCGGCGACGGCGTAGCCCATCCGGCCGCTGGAGGCGTTGGTGATGAAGCGGACTGAATCGATCGGTTCGCGGGTCGGCCCGGCCGTCACCAGGACCCGCCGCCGATCGTGTGCCGCGCCGGACATCGGTTACTCCGTCAGCAGGGCGACGACCGCCCCGAAGATCTCGTCGGGCTCGGCCATCCGCCCGGCCCCGACCGTCCCGCAGGCCAGGCGGCCCTCGTTGGGGCCGATCGTGTCGACGCCCAGCTCGGTCAGGCGCGCGACGTTGGAAAGCACGACGGGGTTGTTCCACATGTTCGTGTTCATCGCCGGGGCCAGCAGGATCCGAGTGGACGCCATGGCGGTCATCGCCAGCGTGCTGACCAGGTCGTCGGCGATGCCCGAGGCCATCTTGCCGATGATGTTGGCGGTCGCCGGGGCGATCACCATCGCCTCAGCGCGGTCCACCAGGGCGATGTGCTGGGGGTCGTACCGCTCGACGGACTCCCACAGGCTCGTGTAGACCGGACGGCCAGTGAGGCTCTGGAAGGTCAGCGGCGTGACGAACCGCGTCGCGGCGTCCGTCATCGCGACGGTGACGCCCGCGCCGGCCTGCGTGAGCTGCGAGGCCAGGGCGGCGGCCTTGTAGCAGGCGATCCCGCCGGTCACCGCCAGCAGGACCTCGTGGCCGTCCAGTGTCATCGGGGCGTTCATGACTTGGGCGGATAGTACACGGGTTGGGGGATGTCCGACTTGCTGTAATCGATGGAGATCTTGTCGGCCAGGATTTCTTCGATCACCAGTTCCATGTCGGTCATGCCCGGTTTGCGGTCGACCAGCGGGCGGGCGCCTTCCAGCAGCTCCACCATGCGGCGCTGGATGAGGGCCGTCAGGCGGAACCTTCCGCCGACCTTGTCGATCAGTTCTTCATGCCGCAGGGCTTCAATCATGCTGTGTGTTCTCCTGTCGGATCAACTGGACGACCCGTCGCACCGCGACGTCGAGGTCGTCGTTGACCACTTCATCATTGTAACACCCGCTGTCGCGGGCCATTCGCATTTCCTCGTGCGCCTTGGCGAGCCGTCGCTCGATCACGTCCGGCGCGTCGGTGCCGCGCCCTTCCAGGCGCCGGCGGAGTTCGGCGTCGTCCGGCGGGGCGATCAGGATCAGCCGCGCCGACGGGCGGCGCCGGGCGATCTGCAGCCCGCCCTGGACGTCGATCTCCAGGATCACGATCTTCCCGGCCGCCGCGGCCTCATCCACCGCCGCCGCCTCCGTGCCGTAGCGGTTGCCGTGCACCTCGGCCCATTCCAGCAGGGCCCCGTCGTCGGCCATCCGCCCGAACGTCTCGGCGCTGACGAACCGGTAATCGATCCCGTCCCGCTCGCCGGGCCGGGGCCGGCGGGTCGTCAGCGACACGCTGAGGACGGCCTGGGGCACCTGCTGGAGCACCCGCCGGACGATCGTGCCCTTGCCCACCCCGGACGGGCCGCTGATGACCACCAGGCGGCCCGGCGTCGTTGTTGCCTTGCCGTCGGCCATGTCACTCTACGTTCTGCACCTGTTCCTTGATCCGGTCGATGGCGGTCTTGATCTCGACGATCGCCCGGGCGATTTCGGCGTCGTTGGCCTTGGAGCCCATGGTGTTGGCCTCGCGGAGCATCTCCTGGCTGATGAAGTCCAGCTTGCGTCCGGCGGCCTCCTCCCCCTCGGCCGCCTGGCGGAACTGGTCCAGGTGGCTGCGGAGGCGGGCGATTTCCTCGTTGATGTCGCTGCGTTCGGCGAAGACCGCCACTTCCCGCATCAGGTCCGCCTCGTTGACCTTCAGCTTGGCGGCGTTGACCAGTTCGTTCACCCGCCCCAGCAGCCGCTGGTGATAGTCGGCCACGACCTGGCCGGTGCGCGGCTCGATGCGGGCGAGCTGGGTTTCGATGGCGCGGCACTGGCCGAGCAGGTCGGCCTGGAGGGCCTCGCCCTCGCTCCGCCGCATGGCCAGCAGGGCGTCGATCGCCCGGTCGATGGCGCCGAAGAGGGCGTCGCCGGTGGTCTGGCAGATCTCGTCGGGGGCCGGGGGCTCGCAGACGCCCGGCAGGCCCAGCAGGGTGCCGATGTCGGCCGGTGCGTCCTCGCCGAGGATGGCGCGGCCCTGTTCGAGGTAGCGCCCCAGCGCTTCGGCGTTGACGGTATAGGCCGCCGCGGCGCTCTTGACGCGCATGCGGACCGTCAACTGCACCGAGCCGCGGACGAGCCGCTCGCGCAGGCGTTTCTCGATGTCGGCCTCGCCGGCGGCCCAGATCTCCGGCAGGCGGATGGAGGCCTTGAAGTAGCGCCCGTTGACGCTGCGGAGTTCGACGCCGTAATCGACGCCCTCCGCGAGCACCTGGGCGCTGCCGTAGCCCGTCATGGAGCGCAACATGCGTTCTCCTCGGCCGTGATCCGTCCGGATCGCGACCTACTCGTTGGCCCCGCCCTCGCCGGCGCCGTCCTGCGCCGGAGGCGTCGCGTCGGCGGGCGCCTGGTCATCGGCGGGGGCCTGGTCATCGGCGGCGGGCACCTGGTCGCCCGTCGGCGCCGCGTCATCGGCGGGCGCCTGGTCATCGCCGGCGGGCACCTGGTCGCCCGTCGGAGCCGCGTCATCGGCGGGCGCCTGGTCATCGCCGGCGGGTTGATCGTCCTGGTCGCCGGGGGCCGGGGGCTCGGCCGGGGCGTTCTGCGCCGTCGGGGCAGTCGGGGCCGGCGTGCGGTACTTCCAGACGGTGACGACGGTGATCAGCAGGAACAGCGTCACCAGGACGACGGTGATCCAGGTGAACATGTCGCCGGTGCGGCTGCCGAAGGCCGAGTGGCCGCCGACGCCGCCGAAGGCGCCGCTCAGGCCGCCGCCGCGGCCCTTCTGCAGCAGGACCACGCCGATCAGGAGGATGCAGATCAGGATGAACAGGATCGCCAGAACAATATCCATCGTAGGTCTCGCTCGTTAACGGTTCTTATCCAATTGTCTCTTACAGCTTGGCGCCGGCGGCGACGATGCCCGCGAACTCGGCGGCCTTCAGTGATGCGCCGCCCACCAGGGCGCCGTCGATGTCCTTGCAGGCCAGCAGGTCGCCGGCGTTGGAGGCCTTGACGGAGCCGCCATACTGGATACGGGTCGCGTCGGCGATGGTTTTGCCGAACAGGTCCGCCAGCAGGTCGCGGATCATGGCGTGGACGGCCTGGGCCTGCTGGGGGGTGGCCACTTCGCCGGTGCCGATCGCCCAGACCGGTTCATAGGCGATGGTGACGCGGGCCATGTCGGTCGGGGCGACGCCCTTCAGGCCCAGCTTCACCTGGCGGGCGACCACGTCGTCGGTCTGGTCGGCCTTGCGCTGTTCGAGCAGTTCGCCGACGCACAGGATGGGTTTGAGCCCGCCGGCGAGCACCTTGAGCACCTTGCGGTTGATCATGGCGTCGGTCTCGCCGAGGATGTGCCGTCGCTCGCTGTGGCCGACGATGACATAGGCGCAGCCGACGTCGGCGAGCATGGCGGTGGACAGTTCGCCGGTGTAGGCGCCGTTGTCCTCGTACCAGGCGTTCTGGGCCCCCAGGGCGATGGCGGACCCCTTGAGAACGTCCCGCACCGTCGTCAGGTACACCGACGGCGGGCAGACCGCCAGGTCGACCTTCGCTTCGGCGCCCAGCCGGCCGACCAGATCGGTCGCCAGGGCGGCCGCCTCGGCGGCCGACGTGTTCATCTTCCAGTTGCCTGCGATGAAAAGCTTACGGGCCATGGTTTCTCCGTGTCCTGTGTGTTCCGGCCTATGCCGTTCCCGTTCCTACAGCCAACAGCCTGAAGCCTACAGTCTTGTCGTTCTCGCCGGCACGAGTTCGCGTCCCAGGGCCTTCGCCACGGCGCCGACCTGCCGGGTCATCTCGGCGAACATGTCCGGCAGCAGGGCCTGGGGCCCGTCGCACAGGGCCGCTTCGGGGCAATCGTGGACCTCGACGACGACCCCGTCGGCGCCGGCGGCGACGCCCGCCAGGGCCAGGGCGGTGACGTACTCGCGGCGCCCGCAGGCGTGCGAGGGGTCGACGATCACCGGCAGGTGCGTGTTGTGCTTGATCAGCGGCACCGCCGCGACGTCGAAGGTGTAGCGCAGTTCGGTCTCGAAGGTCTTGATCCCGCGCTCGCAGAGCACCAGCGAGCGGTTGCCGCGGCTCAGGACGTACTCGGCGCTCATGAGGAACTCGGCCACCGTCGTGGCGAAGCCCCGCTTGAGCAGCACGGGCCGGCGCGTCTCGCCGACGGCGGCCAGCAGGTTGAAGTTCTGCACGTTGCGGGCGCCGATCTGGATCATGTCGGCGTACTGGGCGACGACGTCGACGTCGGCGATGCTCATCACCTCGGTCACCACCGGCATGCCGAACGCGTCGCCGGCGGCGCGGAGCAGCTTGAGCCCCTCGACGCCGAGCCCCTGGAACGAGTAGGGGCTCGTCCGGGGCTTGAAGGCCCCCCCGCGGAGGATGGCGGCCCCGCGGGCGCGGACCGCCTCGGCGATCCGCCACAGCGACTCGCGCGACTCGATCGCGCAGGGCCCGGCGATGAGCGTCACCCCGCTGCCGATGGGAACGCCGCCGACGTCGACGACCGAGTCGGCCTCGTGGAACTCCCGGCTGGCGAGCTTGTAGGGCTTCATGATCGGCACGACCCGCTCGACGCCCTCCATGGCCTCCAGGATGGCCTGGTGCTCGGGCTGCTTGTCGCCGACGGCCCCGATGATCGCGCGGAACTCGCCCTGGCTGAGGTGCGCCGACAGCCCCAGCGCGACGATGCGGTCGCGGACGTGGTCGATCTGGGCCTGCGTGGCCCCATGTTCCATGACGACGATCATGTCAGATGGCTTCCTTGGCCTTGGGCAACCGCCCAGGGCGTTCTATCGCGGCTCAGTCCTGCTGCCGTGCCGTTTTCCACGCCGGTCAGATGGCTTCCTTGGCCTTGGGAAAGCTGCCCAGGACGTTGAAGGCGAGGCAGTGTTCCCTGGCTTCGGCGATGGCGGTGCGGAAGTTCTCGCTGCCGCTGTGGCCGTCGCAGTCGACGAAGAAGGTATATTCCCAATTCCGCCGCTTGCTGGGGCGGGTGTCGATGTTGGTCATGTTGATCCCGTGGCGCCGGAACACGTCGAGGACCTCCACCAGCGCCCCGGGTTTGTGGGCCGTGTTGAACATCAGCGCCGTCTTGTCGTCGCCGGTCGGGCCGGTGGGCTTGGTGCCGATGACGAAGAAGCGGGTCTGGTTGTCGGGGTTGTCCTCGATGTTGGCGAAGACGATCTTCAGGTTGTACAGCTCGGCGGCCAGGGCCGAGCCGATGGCGGCCAGGGCGTGCTGCTTGGCGGCCATGTCGGCGGCCTTGGAACTGGAGGCGACGGGGATCAGGTCCACCTTGTGGAACTGCCCGCCCAGCCAGTTGCGGCACTGGGCGAAAACCTCGGGCTTGGAGGCCACCATGGTAATCTGCTCGGGCGGGCAGTTGGCCAGCAGGTTGTGGTGGATCTCGACCATCACCTCGGCGACGACGCACACGTCGGCCGAGACGAACGAATCGAGCGTGTCGACGATGCCCCCGCCGATGCTGTTCTCGATGGGGACGAC
>JAAYZK010000337.1 GCA_012514895.1 Planctomycetota bacterium
AAGGGGGACACGCAACTGCTGTTTCAGGGGATGGGACGGCTGCTGGAGAATTGCGTCCTGAACATCAAGAACAAGTCGCACTCGGTAACGGCCGCGATCGTCGTGCCCGAAGACGGCGCCCAGGGGGTGATCATCTCGCAGGGGGCGAACATCGGCGGCTGGAGCCTGTACGCCCACGAGGGGAGACTCAAGTATTGCTACAACTGGGGCGGCTTCGAGAACTTCTTCGTGGAATCGGCCGAGCGCCTGACGGCGGGCGAGCACCAGGTGCGGATGGAATTTGACTACGCCGGCGGCGGCCTGGGCAAGGGAGGAACAGCGACGCTTTACGTCGACGGCAAGCAGGTCGGCCAAGGCCAGGTCGGGGCGACGCTGGCATTCGTCTTCTCGGCCGACGATGGCTGCGACGTCGGCGAGGATTCGGGGGCGGCGGTCTCCCCCGACTACGGCCCCATCGGCAACCACTTCAACGGCGAAGTCAAAGGAGTGCAGTTGTCGATTGCCGACGATCCCGACAACTCGGATCACCTGGTCGACCCCCAGCAGGCGATCCGGGCCGCGCTGGGGAGGCAATAGGCACTGGGAATGACGACCATGCTGTTCCTGGGGTGAGGTCAGGGGCGCAGTTCACTTAGCCGGAGGGTCTTTGTCAGCCGGACCGCGTCCTCCAGGTCGCGGATCTCCAGTCGGATCGTGGGGTCCGGCTGGTCCCAGTCAATTGCGACCACGCCGAAATTCTCGCGGTGGAACGTCTCGGGGATCGCGCGGCGGGAGTTCTGGGTCGGCGTCCCGCGGGGGTGAAGCTGATTGAGGCTGCTGGAGGTCAGATCGTACAGCGGATAAGGCACCCCCTCGTCGATGCGCGACAGTTCGGCCCAGTGCCGATCGCCGCTGAGGATCACGATCCCTTCGGCGCCGGTTGAGTCGATCAGGCGAAACAGTCGCTGGCGTTCGTGGGGCAGGTTGCTCCAGGTCTCCTGACCGACCGCATCCGGCAGGCACTGGATGCTCGAGACCAGGAGCCGCACCTCGGCAGGTTGCTTCAATTGCTCCTCGAGCCACATCCACTGCGCCTCGCCGAGCATCGTCTTGGCGGGATCGTCGTCCGGGACCCACGAGCCGCCGAGACGCTTCTCGCCCGGCTTGAGCGGCGAGCGGAAGTAGCGTGTGTCCAGCGGAATCACCTGCACGCGACGCCCCTCAGGACCGAAGGTGCGGGCGTCGTACACGCCGGGCCGCCCGCGCAGGGGCGAGTCGGCCGGCACCTGAAAGAAATCGAAGAACGCCTGCTGCGAGGCCTCGCGCTGCGGGTAGTCGGCGCCGCCGTCGTTGACGCCGTAGTCGTGGTCGTCCCATGTCGCCAGCACCGGACAGGTCTGCCGCAGCTTCTGGTAGCCTGCCACCGCTCCGAGGCGGGCGTACTTGGCCCGCATCAGGTCGATGTCGTGCGTGTCGGCGTAGATGTTGTCGCCGATCATCAGGAACAGCTCCGGATCGTGGGCGAGAATCGTCTCGAAGATTGGTACGGGACGCTCCTGCT
>JAAYZK010000338.1 GCA_012514895.1 Planctomycetota bacterium
GCCCGAAGCCCGAAGCCTGAAGCCCGAAGCCCGAAGCCTGAAGCCCGAAGCCTGCCGTTCCTTGCCGTGCCCGAAGCCCGAAGCCTGCCGTTTCGGCCGTTGCCGTTGCCTCCAGTCTCCAGTCTAGCCTCCAGCGTGCCGTCTCACTACAATGGTCCGGCAGGACGGAACGATATCACGAACTCGACGAGGCCAACGTGAAGGAACTGTTTTTCGTTCATCGACTTAGCAACGGCCTGACGCTCGTGTGCGAGCGGATGGCGCACGTCGTGTCGGCGGCGATGGACCTGGCGGTGCCGCTGGGGGCGGCGCGGGATGGGCGGGAGCTGGCCGGGGCCGCCGCCCTGATCAGCGAGTGGCTCCTCCGCGGCGCCGGGCGGCGGGACAGCCGTCAGCTCAACGAGGCGCTGGACCACCTGGGCTGCCAGCACGACGAGTCGGTCCACAGCGAGTGGCTCCACCTGTCGGCCGCCCAGATCCACCAGAACCTCCGCGACGTGCTGAACCTGTACGGCGACATCGTCCGCCGTCCGCGGCTGGGCGCCGAGACGTTCGAGCCCTGCCGCGACCTGGCCCTGCAGGAGCTGGCGGGTCTGCCGGACCAGCCCTCGCGCAAGTGCATGCTGGAGCTGGTGGAGCGATTCTACCCCGCCCCGCTGGGCGCCAGCCCCCTGGGCAGCAGCGAGGCCCTGGCCGCCATGACCGACGACGCCTGCCGCCGTCACGCCCGGCGGTGGCTGGCCCCCGAAGGGACGATCCTGGCGGTAGCCGGGCAGGTGGACTGGGACGCCCTGGTCGGCTGGGCGGAGGAGATCTTCGGCGGCTGGACCGGGGCGGCCTTCGAGCCGCCGGCGACGACGGCGGCGGCCGGGGGGATCGCCCAGGAGACGCGGGACACCGCCCAGGTGCAGATCGCCCTGGCCTACGACGCCCCCACCATCGACAGCGAGCACTACTACCCCGCCCGCCTGGCCGAGATGGTCCTCAGTGGCGGGATGAGCGGACGGCTGTTCACCGAGGTCCGCGAGAAGCGCGGGCTGGTCTACAGCGTCAGCGCCCGCTACCGGGCCGTCAAGGGCGCCGCCGGCATGTTCGTCTACGCCGGCACCACCCCCCAGCGGGCCCAGCAGACCCTCGACGTGACCGTCGGCGAACTGAAGCGCCTGGCCGCGGACGGCATCACCGAGCAGGAACTCACCACCGGCAAGACGCAGCTCAAGAGCGCCCTGATCATGCAGGGCGAACGCACCAGCGCCCGCGCCGGCGGGCTGGTGGGCGACTGGCACCTGCTGGGCCGCCTGCGGAGCCTCGAGGAGATCGCCGCCGCCGTCGACGCCGTCAGCGTCGAGCAGGTCGGCGCCTGCCTGAAGGCGTATCCGCCCGAGGCGTTCACCGGATATTTCATCGGACCGCAGCCGTTGAACACAGACGGCCTGGAAGGATAAGCACACCGTGGAGTTCAAGCACACCACCCTGGACAACGGCCTGACGCTGGTCGCCGAGGCAGCGCCCGAGACCGCCAGCATGGCCGTGGGGTTCTTCGCCCGCACCGGCAGCCGCGACGAGTCCGACGCCGAGCACGGCGTCAGCCATTTCCTCGAACACATGATGTTCAAGGGCACCGACCGCCGGTCGGCCTTCGACGTCAACCGCGAGTTCGACGAGATGGGCGCCAACTACAACGCCTTCACCAACGAGGAAAACACCGTCTTCTACGCGGCGGTCCTGCCGGAATTCCAGGCCCGCGCGGTCGACCTGCTGGGCGACATCCTCCGCCCGTCGCTGCGGCAGGAGGACTTCGACACCGAGAA
>JAAYZK010000339.1 GCA_012514895.1 Planctomycetota bacterium
GACCCCAGGGTCGGGTCCATCCCCAGACCACCCCTGGAGGCAATCCTACAAACGCATGAAGACCAAGAAGACCAACCGGACTATTCTACCTGCCGCAACTACCGGACATTCCTAACTGCGCTTGACAGAGGCAAGACGGGCTCGGCGCCCCTTCGGCCGCGCGTGAAAAAGGGCAACGCGCCGGTCCCGACGGGGCGGCGCGTTGCCCGTGGAAATCAGTCCGCCTGCCTGAACGTCACCTGGAGGCGGCCGCCCGTTCTGCCGCCACGATTTCCGCGACCAGCGGGTTGCGGCCGTCCTGGCCGTTGCCGATGGCCAGCGTGCGCTCGAGGTCGCCGGCGGTGTTGACGTACTCGTAGATCTGGCGGAACGTCACGCAATGGGTGTCGGGGTACTTGTCCTTCTGGTGGACCAGGACCTCCATGAGGAACGCCTTGACGATCGCCGCCTGGTTGTGGTGGCTGGTGAAGCCGCACGAATCGTCGGCGCTCTTGAAGCCCCAGTCGTGGAAGCCGTTGACCGTGATCAGCGGGCGCCGCGGGTGGTTGTAGTGATAGTCGAGGTTGCCCATCAGCATGGCCACGCCGTCTTCGATCTCGTAGTCGAACATGCCGCTGTAGTCGGAGTGGATCTGGTCGGTGATGACGGCGTGGACGGGCGGGGCGCCGGCGTCCAGGCAGCCGCCGGGGATGCGCATCATGCCTTCGGTGGTCGGGACGGCCCAGGTCTGCTCATTGGGATGGCGGCCGCGGCCGCCGCCGTAGATGAAGTTCTGCCTGGCCAGCAGTTGCCGGGTGAACTCCCGATCGAGGATCTCCCCGGCCCCACCGCCGCCGCCCTTGTGGGAGAACGGCCGGGTGCTGAAGCCGGTGATGTTGTCGCGGTACCACTGGGTGCAGCCCTCGATCTCCTCGATCTGGATCTCGAAGGGCAGCGAGTTCCAGTTGCGCCCGCCGGGATCGTGGTGCAGTGTGTGGTGGGCGATCTCGCAGCCCTCGTCGAACAGCCACTGCAGAAGCAGCTTCTGCTTGAGCATGTCGCGGCTCTCGAAGTCGCCCTGCAGGGGCGCCAGCCACATCGTGAACACCGCCGCACTGCCGTGCGCGCGGAGCGTCTCGACGATGTCGACCATGGCTTCGAGCCCCTCGATGTCCGCGCAGTCGTCGACGCCCAGGACGATGAACTGCGGCGGGTGCTTGCCGCCGGGGGTGTTCAGGTCGGCCGGGTCGATCTGGGGGATTTCGGCGGCCGCCGGCTCGGAGAGGTCGACCGCGGGCATCTCGCCGGTGATCCTGTAGAAGGCCCCCGCGGCGCCGCGGCGGATCCTGACGTCTTTGTCGGCCAGGCAGGCGGTCACGGCCTCCAGGCCGCCCTGGGCGCCGATGCTGCCCAGGGCCTCCAGGGCCCGGCGGCGGTTGGCCGGCCAGCGGCTGCGGTTGAGCATCGCCACCAGGGCATCGACGGCCTCGCTGCTGCCGGCGGCGCCGGCGGCCTCCGCCGACATCTGCTGCATGTAGTCATCGCTGCTCAGGCCGGCGATCAGGTACTTCATGCCCGAGGCATCGCGGTAACGGAGGGCCAGGATCTGCGCGATGCGGTTGGTGATCAGCAGGCTGGCCGCCTCCCGGCGCTCGGGTTCCAGGCCGGCCAGGCGGGGATGGTCCCATTGGGCGTACGAGAGCATGTCCCGCAGCAGGCCCGCCCCGGCCGGATCGGTGAACCACGGCCGCGCCAGCGTATTGAGCACGCCGATCTGTTGCCACGGCGGCAGCTCCAGCCAGAGCCGCCGGTCTTTCATGGCCGCGATGATCTGGGTCTGCCGGGCCGGCGCGCCGATCCGCCCCAGGGCGACGAAGGCGTCATGGCGGACCAGCACGTCCTCGTCGCTCAGCGCGCCGATCAGCGCGTCGACCGAACCGGCGTCCCGCAGCTTGCCCAGCGCCGTGGCCGCCGTGCGGCGGACCCAGACGTCCGGATCGGCCAGCAGCGGCCGGATCGACGCGGCGTTGGCGGCGTCGCCGATCCGCTGCAGGCCGTAGACCGCCAGACGCCTGGCGATCGGATCAGCGTCGCCCAGGGCCGCCCGCAGCACGGGCGCCGAGGCGGGGGCCTTGTCCTTGACGAGCTGCTTGAGCGAGGCGATGGCCTGTGAATCGGCCGCCGCGGGCTGGGCGCCCGCCCAGGCCGCCCATCCGCCCAGCATGGCGATGATGACATAAACGACCGCGGCTGTCCGTTTGAACACCATGGCGTCTCCTTTTCATAGTGCAGTCGGGACAGGATAGCCCCCCTGCATCGCCGACGCAAGAATAAAGGCAGAATCTCGATCCGAGCTATCGGGCGCGAGGTCCCGGCGGCCGCCGGTCCGGGGTCGCGATCGAGGTCCAGGACGAGGCTCCGGGCGCTCCGCCCCCGGCGGCCGGTATCCCCCGGGGCGCCGGGACAGCGGAAGCGTTCGACGGCGGCGGGAACAGGCCTCGACGCAATCAGCGCCCCGCCGCGCACACGCCGGCCGTCTCCAGGCGGACCGGCTCGATATCGCCATTAGCGCGGTAAGAGATAGTGGCGATCGCCGAGTCGCGGAAGAACGGGTTGCGGCTGCGGCTCATGTCGTTACAGATGTAGTACCACTGGGCGTGCCACTGGAAGAACGAGCCGTGGCGGTCGAAGGTGATGACGCGTTCGTCATAGAGCGCCTTGGGGGCGTCGGCGCCCCCGAAGCGCCGCCAGGCATCCAGCGGGCAACCGCTGTCGCGGTAGCGAAGCGGGGGATCGACGTTCTCCTCGACCAGGATCGACCCGCGGCACTCGTAGGGCCCGTAGACGTTGTCGCTCACGGCGTAGTAGCAGCCCCAGGACAGGTAGTAGATCCCGCCCCGCCTGTGCAGGTAGGCCTTATCGTCGGTCCTGCCGCGGCCGTAGGGGCCCTCGGGGTTGTGGATGGCGAGTTTCCGCGGCGGCTCGGCCAGGGAGATCATGTCCTCGGCGAGCCGCGCGAGGTAGAAGTCCCAGACGCCGAAGACGATGTAGGCCGCCCCGTCGTCGTCGATGAGGATCCCGGGATCGTAGGCCTTGACCGGCACGAGGCCGGCGGGAATCATCGGCCGGCCCAGCACGTCGCGCCACGGCCCGACGGGCGAGTCGCCGACGACGACGCCGACCTGCGCGCTCTCGGAGAAGTACCAGTAGTACCGCCCGTTCCGCTCGGCCGCGTCCGTCGCCCAGCAGCCCGTGAAGCCCGGCCCGACGTGGATGTCCGCCGGCCGCAGCGTACACTCGCACCGCCAGTGCACCAGGTCCGGCGAGGACCAGACCCACCAGTCGTCCATGATGAACCGGTCATTGTCCGGCGACCTGTCGTGCGTCGCGTACATGTACGCCCGGTCGCCGAAGATCCGCACGTGGGGATCCGTCACGCCCCGTCCGGGCAGCAGCGGATTGCCTGTCATCTCGATGGTCACGGTCCAGTCGCCTCCTTGTACGGCGGGCATTCTGCGCAGGCCGCCGGCGGTCAGCGGGCCTCGTCGCCCTGCGGCGGGGCCGCCCGGGGCACCGGGGCGCCTGCGGCGGCGGCGTCGGCGATCCGCTTGCCGAGCGACAGGATCTCCCCGGCTCCGCCGGTCACGGTGAACAGGTACTGCGTGTAGGGTTCGTGCGGGCGGCCGAAACAGGGAAACAGCTCGAATCCGGCGTCGAACAGCAGCTTCAGCGTGTCGATGCTCGCAGCGGGGGCAACGCGGCCGTAGCCCGCGCCGGTGTCGGCGTCGTAGATCCCCATGATGAAGAACCCCTTGTACGTCAGCGGGCTGACGTCCAGCCCCTTCCAGATGCGGGCGTTGTGGATGGGGAACGGATAGGCCGGGTAGAGCTCGTCGGTCAGCCGCTCGTGCGGGTTTTCATGCTCGCGCCAGGCGGGCTCGGTGATGGTCCGGCGATAGTCCCGCCACGCCTCGGCGCCGTGGAACACGTACGTGCCCTTGCGGGCTCCCCCGGGACGGCCGATGTCCACGACGTTCACGCCGTAGCTGTGGTAATCGATCCGCAGCACCGGGCTGTCGGGGTAGATCGTGTAGTCCTGCACCACGGGGCCGAATTCGTTGCGCCACTCCACGTGCAGCGTCCTGCGGTCCGGGCCGTCCGCGGTGACCTTCATCTCGACCAGCTCCCCACGCCCGCGGCCGAACGCCATCCAGACCCCGTCCAATTGCGCCCCGGCCTGGTCGATCCCGACGTCCTTGCGCGTCAGCTCCGTGATGACGTCGTTCCACGCGTCGGCCCCGCCTTCGCCCTTGCCGCACACCTTCGAGCCCAGGCGGCAGACGAATACCGAGTTCTCGAGGACCGCCTCGCCCTCCCGCACCTCGATCCGCCCCCAGTCGGCCGCCGCGCCGGCCCCGCCGCACCCGGCGGCGCTCAACAGCAGCGCCGCCACGCCGACGGCCGTCCACACCGACGGCCGTTCATTCTGTCGCCTCATCGCACGCTCCTTCTCCGGCCGCCCCGCCCCGACGGCGGCGCGGGCTCACCGGCGCCTCTCGACGAGAACGTCGTCCACGTACAGCGGTCCGCCGCTGTCGCCGGCGAACAACTGGAGAGCGACGGCGCCGCCGGGCGTGAAGGCAGGCAGCAGGCGCTGCACGGGCTGGTCGTTGCCGGTGATCCGCACGGCGTCCGGGTTCGTGAAGTCGAACACCCACTTGTTCCACCCCTCCTTGCGCACGACGCCGGAGGGGTGGGGGTTGAACCACTGGTTCTCGCCCGTGTTCAGCCACATGTACTCGCGATCTCCGGCGAGGTAGGGACGCCACATCTGCCGTACCGCGAAGGTGTCGCCCAGGGCCGTGGCGACGCCCCATCCCGGCCCGTTGGCCGAGCCGGTGCCCTTCTTCGCGCCGGCGTCCCAGACATACAGCGTGATGCGGACGGGCAGGTCCGCCGTGCGGCCGAATGTCAGGACCGCCTGGCTGTCGACCTTCAGACTGTGTTTTCCGCTGCGCGCCTTCTCGGTCGTGACCTCGCACTGCTCCAGCCGCCACCGCGCGTCCAGCTCGCCCTCGAACCGCTCGAGGATCCTCTCCCCCGCCGCCAGGTCCGCCGGACCCGTCCGCTCCCGCCTGACGCCCTGGACGACGTAGACCGGCTGCGTGCGGCTCTCGCCGCCGAGGGTCCAGCGGACCGTGTACCGTCCGGGCGTCTTCTCGCCGGTCGCCGGATTGGTCCCGTCGAAAAACGGGGCGTTGTACGGCGCGCCGTCGCCGACCTGGATCGTGTGCAGACGGCCGAGTACCACCTGGCCGGCCTCGTCGAGCAGGTCGATCTGCAGCTCGCCGGCCGTCCGCGTCTGGCAGGCCAGTTGCACCGGGGCGTCGTTGACCAGTTCCACCGAGTCCGGGATGATCACGCTCATGACGATGTTCCGCCCCGGCTGCAGCGGCACGTCGACGGTTTCGGCCTTCGACTCATCGGGGCAGTACAGCCGCTGGAAGCCGAGATTCTTCTCGGTGACGTTCTTGAGGTATGCCATCGCGATGCGGTTGCGGTCGGTGTCCTGGGCGTTGAGTTGCCGCTCCACCTCGGCGAGGATGCCGTCGTCGAAACGGGCCAGGGCGCCCCACAGCGTGCCGGCGTCCGTGGTGCCGTCCGCATTGCGCCAGCCGCGGCCGCCGGCGGGCATCATCCAGTGGTTGGTGCGGACGATCCGCCGCAGGTCCTCGGCGGTGAACACCAGGCCGGAATCGTAGACCTCCACCCAGTCGGCGACCTCGCCGGCCTGGTAGCCCGCGCGGCTTGGATGGACGGCCACCCAACTGGCCGGGGCCCGGCCATTCATATCGTACGGGCCGTGCGGCATCCAGAAGTTCCACACGATGCGGTCGTCTTCGGGATAGTACCGCCACATCGTCTTGGCGCGACCGTACACGGCCTTGACCCGCTGCTTGTACTGCTCGTTGTCGGTGATCCGCCACAGCCGCAGCAGCACGTGGGTGATGGCATAGTGCTTGTTGAGGTTGTCGCTGATGAGGCGGCTGGGGGCATCGACCCAGGCGTTGGCCTCCAGATCGACCAGCTTGGGATACGTGTGGTAGCTGCCCCAGCCCGAGGCGTCCTGGTAGTAGCAGCCGCGATGGTTCCACTTCTCCCAGCAGATCCGCGTGACCAGGCGGACGTACTGCTCAGCGACGGCGCCGAAGCGCGCTTGGAGGTGCGGGTCCTTCTTCAGGACGATCCACGCGAACCGCGCCAGCGGCTCGCAGAGGATCGCGTCGCCGACGACGGCATCGGTCGACAGTTGGCGGCCTTCGGAGCCGATGGGGTCGCCGATCCAGCCCTCGTAACCGTCGGGGTCTTTCTGCAGCTTGGCGATGTAGAACGCGTAGTACTCCGTCGCCGCCGCCAGCCACTCGGGGTTGCCGTACGCTTCGTACGCGTCGAGGAAGACGCTCGCGCTGGACGCCGCGTGCCAGCAGAACTGCTCGCCCGTCCCGCTGATCCTTAACTGCCCGTTCGCCAGCGCATCGCGCAGGATCTTGCGGGGGTCCGGCTGGGTCGTCGGCGTCGCCGCGACGGCCGGGGCGACGATCGCGACCAGGAGGGTGATCACCACGGACAGACGGGGACGGGCGGCATGCATGGATGGTCCTTTCACTCGCGGCACACTCCGTCGCGGACGCAGCAGACACAGCCGCTCCCGACGACGATCTGCAGCGTAGCCGCCCATGGCGGCGGGGTCAATCCCGCACGGCCGCCTGCACGCCATCCTACGGCCCGGCGTCCAGCAGCCGCTGCAGGAGGGTGGGGACGACGAGGCTGACGAAGGAGACGCGGGA
>JAAYZK010000340.1 GCA_012514895.1 Planctomycetota bacterium
ACTGACACGCGTCGACAGACACGCCGCCCACCCCACCCGGACCAGCCAACGAACAAGCGCCGCCAGAGATCCACTCTGGCGGCGCTTGACCCTGCCACTTGACAAAAAACCCCTACATATCAGGCCAAGACGGACTCGAAGACGGGGAGCGCCCCGCGCAGCAGGTGGCCGGCGGCTCGGTAAAGGTCCGTGGCGGCGTGCTCGATGACGAGGTCGGCGAAGCCCGGACCCCAGACGCCCAGGTGGTCGCGGACGAACGCGCCAGCCGCGGCCATGGCGTCCATCGCCGCCTCCGCGTCGCCGCGTTCGACGGACTCCAGGGCGGCCACGGCCAACTCCCCCACGAAGGCGAGTTCGAGGCCGATGTGGTCGTCCGGCTCCCGGTTCAGGGCGGGGGCCTCGAAGCCGGCCGCCGCGTACGCGTGACGCACCTGCAGGGTCTCGGCCTCGAAGGTGAGCCCCTCCTCAGAACGGTGGACGGACTCCCACGGCACGGCCAGCATCCGGCCCGGCCCGATGAAGAGCCGGGTGAAGTCGGCCACCACGTCCGCCTCGGGGGCGGGATCGGTGACGGCCCGCAACAGCAGGGCGACGCCCCGCGCGGTGTCGGGGTCACCCTCGGCCCGGCCGGCGAGCGGCCAGTCGGCCGCGTGCTCGGCGGTCAGATGGGCGACGGTGGCGCCGCCGGCCTCCTTGCGCAGGAACAGGTGCGCGAGGAAGGCGCACGCGGACGCCACCGCGTCCAGTTCGTCGCTGTTCGCCACCGTCACATGCCGACGCGGACCATGCTGGCGTAGAACAGCATCCGGCCGATGACCTCACCGGCCAGCACCAGCAGGAAGGCCAACACGGCGATCGACGACAGCAGGCGTGCGCCGGCGCCCTCCTTGCCGGACATCCGGTACAGGAGGTAGCCGAGCAGGGCGATGCCCGCGAACACGAGGAACGTCTGGGCTGCGGAGAAGAGGCCGTAGGTGTCGGTCAGCCGGTGCAGCGACTCGGCCGCGGCGGGCGACGGATGTGCGCCCAGGTAGCCGATGTAGGCGGGCAGCCCCATGAACTTCGCCCCCAACGCCAGGATCCCGCCGAAGGCGATGCCACGCACCGATCGGGTGACGACCGTCGTCGCGGCCGGGTCGACCTCGGCCGAGCGCCGGGCGCGGATGCCGGCCGCGATCACCAGCGCGGCGCCGACGGCCAGGCCACCGAGCAGGAAGGCGGTGAGGAAGAAACGCATCGGGGTGTGGTAGGTGGCCCACGCCGGGACGGTGCTCAGCGAGTACACCTGCGAGATCGCCCAGACCAGCGCCACACCGAGCGCCGCGGCCACGACCGCCACCGCCTGACGAAGGCGGAAGGAGCCCACCTTGAACCACTGCAGGACGGCGAACAGGGCGCCGGCGCCAAGGAACGCCGAGCCCAGCACGACCTCCAACGAGAGCGGCGAGGTGGGGAAGTGCCGCACCGCGTTCAGCGCGTTCAGTGGGTGCCCCAGGTGCGTGGCGGAGGCGACGAAGCCCAGGACCATCAGCGGGCCGATGGCGTACAGGGCGGGGTTCGTGACCTTCTCCATCGTCTCCTGCTTGACGCCGATCCCCAAGAGGTTGATCAGGCCAAGGACGATGAACGAGCCGGCCGACATCTGCGCGGCGATGGTGAAGATCACCAGGGGAAGCTCATGCAACATGGCTCACAACTCCTCGCGGTTGGCGATGCGCCCGGTGCCACGGCCCGACGGCTGCGCCTTCGGGTGGGCGATGACGACCAGGTTCGGGTGGGTGATGGACGGGTCGGGCAGGGGCTCCACGGCGTTCTGGGTGCCGAGCAGCGCGCGGACGTCGTCGGCCTCCCCGTATCCCAGGGCCCGGGACGGGCAGGCGGCCACACAGGCGGGGTCCTCCCCCGCCGCGATGCGGTCGGCGCAGAAGTCACACTTCGTCATGACGCCCTTGTCCGGGTTGAACTGCGGCGCGCTGTAGGGGCAGGCCATCTCGCAGTAGCGGCAGCCGATGCACACGTTGGGATCGACGCTGACGACGCCGTTCTCCCCCTTGTGCATGGCGGTCGAGGGGCACACCGAGACGCAGATCGGGTCCTCGCAGTGGTTGCAGGAGATGGACGTGTAGTAGGCGAACACGTTGTTGGTGAACGAGCCGGCGTGCTCGTCCGCCACCCAAGTGCCGCCGGTGTACTCGGCGACGCGCCGCCAGGTCACGCCGACCGGGAGGTCGTGCTTGTCCTTGCACGCGATGGAGCAGGCCTTGCAGCCGGTGCACTTGCTCTGGTCGAACCAGAAGGCCAGTTGCTTGAACGGGGCCATGTCGTCACGCCTTCCTGATCTCGACGAGCGCGGAGTGGACGCCGTTCGCCTTCGCGTACGAGGTGGTCTTCATCGACGTCAGGGTGTTGACCGAGCCGCCGACGTCGAGGCCGCCGGGCTTGTCCGGCGAGTACCACGCGCCCTGGGGCACGGAGGCGACGCCCGGCATGATGCGGGGCGTCACGTACGCCGGGAGCTTGATCTGGCCGCGGTCGTTGAACACCACGACGCTGTCGCCGTTCTCGATGCCGCGCTGTGCGGCGTCCAAGTCGTTGATCCACACCTGCTGCGGGTGCGCCTCCTTGAGCCACGGGCTGTTGCCGTAGCTGGAGTGGGTCCGCTGCTTGTAGTGGTGGCCGATGCACTGCAGCGGGTACTTCTCCTGCAGGGCGTCGCCGGGGGCCTCACGGGTGGCCCGGTAGATGGGCAGCGGGTCGATGGCGTTGCCGCCGTCGACCGGCCAGTCCTGGCTCATGGCGTAGAGGTTGGAGCTGAAGATCTCGATCTTCCCCGACGGCGTGCCCAGCGGGTTCGCGACAGGGTCCTCGCGGAACTTCTTCATGCCGATCACCGGCTCGAGCTTCTTCTTGAAGATGCCCTGCTGGCGGAACTCCTCGAACGGCGGCAGGTCGGGGATGGTCTTACGGCTCTCGTCGTAGATCCACCGCACCCATTCCTCCTGGGTGCGCCCTTCAGTGAACTTGTCCTTGACGCCCAGCTTCTCGGCGATGCCGGACAGCTGCTCGTAGATCGGCATCGAGTCGAACAGCGGCTCGATCGCCTTGTCGGCCATGATCGTGTAGCCAAGGATGCCGGCGCTGCCCTGAGCGGCTAGGTCGACCTGCTCGGCCGTGGTCACGTCCGGCAGCACGAGGTCGGCGTAGCGGGCCGACACCGTCATCTGGTTGTCGATCACGACGATCATCTCGACGAGCGTGTCGTCGGTGATGATCTCCAGGAGCCGGTTGATCTCGCCGTGCTGGTTGACCAGCGCGTTGGAGCCGTAGTTCCAGATGAACTTGATGTTGCTGTTCAGGACGATGTCGTGCTTGACGTTCGCGTTGCTGTTCAGGTTCTTCAGGTCGCGGACGCCGTCCTTGTACGTCCAGCCCTTGCCGTGCAGGATCGCCTCGGGCCACTGGTAGTGCGAGATGACCGGGCGGACGGGGTTCTCCAGGACGGGGAACGCGGCCATGCCGAGGTTGGCGGAACTCTCGCGCTCGCCCGTGCCGCCGCCGGCGATGCCGTTGGCGCCGATCATGTTGGCCAGCACCATGGGCGCCCGGGACTGGTTCTCGCCGTTGCTGTGCCGCTGGAGGCCCCAGCCGGCGTTGACCGCGCAGGGCTTCGTCGTGGCGATCTCGCGGGCCAGCCGGACGATCGTCGCGGCCGGGATGCCGGTGATGCGCGCGGCCCACTCGGGGGTCTTCTCGACGCCGTCCGGGCCGAGCCCGAGCACGTAGGAGCGGTAGGAGTTCCCGGCCGGGGCGCCCGCGGGCATGTGCTCCTCGTCCCACCCGACGCAGTACGTGTCGAGGAACGCCTGGTCCTGGAGGTTCTCCTTGATCATGACGTGCGCCATGCCGGCCACGAACGCGGCGTCGGTGCCGGGACGGATCGGGACCCACTCGTCGGCCAGGTTCGCCGCGGTGTCCGACAGGCGCGGGTCGATGATGATGACACGGTGGCCGGACTCCTGCTTGGCCTTCTGCGTGACGAACACCTCGCCGCCCCCGCTCATGCGCGTCTCGTGCGGGTTGTTGGAGAACATGACGACGAGCTTGGAATTGCGGGTGTCGTCGTTGCTGTTCGACCCCTGCCAGGAGCCGTAGTGGAAGTCGACGGCCGCCTCGATGCTGCCGGCGGAGTGGTCGTTGTAGTGGTCGAGGTAGCCACCGATGCAGTTCATCAGCCGCGAGACGGCGGTCGCGCGGGGCGGCCAGGACGTTGCGACGGTCGCGCCGAGGACGCCGGTGCCGTAGTTGAGGTAGATCGACTCGTTCCCGTACTCGGCGATGAGCGCCTTGAGCTTGTCGGCGATGAGCGTGAAGGCCTCGTCCCAGGAGATCTCCTCCCACTTGCCCTCGCCGCGCTTTCCGACCCGCTTGAGGGGCTTCTTGAGCCGCTCGGGCGCGTAGATGCGCTGCCGGATCGAGCGCCCGCGCACGCAGGCCCGGATGCGCTGGCTGCCGATCTCGTCGTCGCCCGTGTTGTCGGGGTCGACGCGGACGATCGTGCCGTCCTTGACCGCCAGGCGCAGCGGGCAGCGGCTGCCGCAGTTCACCGTGCAGGCGCTCCAGACCATCGCGTCCTCGGTGGGCGCCGACCCGGTCTCCTCACGGGGCTGCAGCCCGCACCCGCCCAGGCCCATCGCGCCCGCCGCACCGCCGGCCACCGCGCTCCACTGCAGGAACCGGCGCCGGCTCAGCGGCAACACTCCGGTCGTCCGTGACGACGATTCACTCATGGGGCACCCCTTGCCGATCAGGAAATGACTCTCCGACAAAGCGTAGTTGTCACGGAACCCTCACGCTTGCGATTGACTCGTTGTTGCCACTCACGCCGCCCCCGGGGGGACCAACTAGGGTGTGCAGGTGACCACCTTGAGCCCGCTCGTCGAGCCGGGTCCGCCGCTGACCCGGGACGAGACGCATCGGTACGCCCGCCACCTGCTCGTCCCCGCGATCGGGGAGGTCGGCCAACGGCGGCTGCGCAACGCCCACGTGGCCGTGATGGGGGCGGGAGGGCTGGGTTCGCCCGCCCTGCTGTACCTGGCCGCCGCCGGCGTCGGGAAGCTGACGATCATCGACGACGACACCGTCGACGTCACCAACCTGCACCGTCAGGTGATCCACCCCGACGCGGCCGTGGGGACGCCGAAGGTCGACTCCGCCGCCGCCGCCGTCCGCGCACTGAACCCGACGGTCGAGGTCGTGACGCACGGCATCCGGTTGGTGCCGGGGAATGCCGCCGAACTGTTCGCCGGCGCGGACCTGGTGCTGGACGGCACCGACAACTTCGAGACCCGCTACGCGGTCAACGACGCCTGTGCCGCGTTGGGCCTGCCGTACGTGTGGGCGTCGGTCTACCGCACCCAGGCGCAGGTGTCGGTGTTCTGGGCCGCCCCGCCGGCGGGGTTCGTCGGCACCGACCTGCGCGACCTGTTCCCCCACCCGCCGGCCCCCGGCACCGTCCCGAGCTGCGGGG
>JAAYZK010000341.1 GCA_012514895.1 Planctomycetota bacterium
GACCGGCAGATCCTTCCTCAGCTTCTCCAGGCTCATGCCCTCCGGCTCGCGGCCACGCAGGATCGCCTCGATGAGGTCCGGCGCGAGGCCCGTCAGGCGGATCATCCGGCCCACATACGTTCGATCGACGCCCGCTGCCTGGGCCAGGTCGTCGAGGCTCGCGTACTCGCCGGACTCGAGTTGGGCCTGCCAGCGATGGCCCTTGGCGATCGCCTCGACCAGGGTCTGGTTCGCCGGGTTCGAGGTGGGCCGCGTCGGCACGGCCTCGGCATCGCCCTCGGTCAGTATCATGTTCCTGCCGTTTCGCCGGTAGAAGCGCATGGGGATGTGGACCACGACGGCGTCGCCGTCGCGACGGACGCGGAGGCCGGGGTAGGTCTTCTGCTGCTCGGTTTCGATGCGGGTCGTTTCATGCATGGGTGCGGTCCTCGATCGGCAACAATTCCTGGACGATCTGTTCGATGCCGTTCGTGCGGAAGCGGATGTCGATCCCGCTGGTGCTGATGGTGATGGTCTCGATCAGCAGGCGGATGATCCGCTGCTGCTCCTGCGGGAAGAGCACGTCCCAGACGGGGTCGACGGCCCGCAGGGCCTGGCCGACGCGGTCCAGTTCGACGGGCTGGTCGCCCTTGGCCTGGGCCTCCAGGTCGGCGATGCTCTTGGTTAGCGACGTCAGCTCGGCGTTGAGCCGCTTGAGCTCGCTGGCCATGAAGCCCTCGTCGCGGTCGACAACGTTCAGGACCGCCCGGATGGATTTTTCGGTCTGCTCGCGGCGTCTGCGGAGGTCGGCCAGGCGTGCGACCGTCGCCGCGTCCGGCTCTGGTGGAGCGTCCCCGGACACCTCGCGGTACGTTCTGGCGATCACGTCGGGGTGGCGAAGCAGCGCCCGGAGCTGGTCGACCACCACCGTCTCGATCTCGCCGGCGGGCAGGACCGGCAGCGGACACTCGCCGTAGCCTTCGGTGACCTTGCGAGTGCAGGTGTAGTAGTTGTATTCGCGGCCGCGGGATTTCGTCCAGTTCGGCATGATCCGCCCGCCGCAGTGGCCGCACCGGATCATCCGGCGCAGCAGGGCGAAGCGGCGGACCTGGTGGTTGTGCGTGTAGACCTTGTTGGCGGCCAGCAGGGCCTGGACCCGTTCGAACTGCTCGACCGAGAGGATCGCGTCGTGCTCGCCGGGGTAGACCTTGCCCTTGTGGGTGGTCTGGCCGGTGTACCTGGGGTTGGTCAGCAGGCCGTGCACGCCCTTCTGCGTCCATCGCTTGCCGCCGCGGGCGTGGCCGTTCTTCGAGGTGACCCGCTTGGTGAGGATGCCCTCGGCGTTCAGCGCGATGGCGACCTTACGGCAGGACTGGAGCGTCTCGAACAGGTTGAAGATGCGCCGGACCAGCTCGGCCTCGTCGGGATTGACGACGTACCGCCGTTCGACGACGTCCAGGCCCAGGATCGGCCCGCCGCCGGTGTACTTGCCCTGCTGGGCGGTGGCGAGCTTTTTGTCGCGGATGCGTTCGCCGATGATCTCCCGCTCGAACTGGGCGAACGACAGCAGGATGTTCAGCGTCAGGCGGCCCATGGACGTGGTCGTGTTGAACTGCTGGGTTACCGAGACGAAGCTGACCTTGTGCTCGTCGAACAGGTCGATCAGCCTGGCGAAGTCCAGCAGCGAGCGGCTGAGGCGGTCGACCTTGTAGACCACCACGCA
>JAAYZK010000342.1 GCA_012514895.1 Planctomycetota bacterium
AACCGCGATGAGTTCCTCCGGCTGATCCAGGGCATGCGGGCGGAACTGGCCCGCCACGAGAGCCAGGCCGCCTGCGGGCGGTCCTCACACTGACGCGGCGGCGCACGCGACGCGGTTGCGCCCGGTCCGCTTGGCGCGGTACAGGGCCGCGTCGGCCCGACGGACCAGCGCCTCGGCGTCCAGGTCGCCGGCCCTCTCGGTCGCGGCGATGCCCAGGCTGACGGTGAAGGGCAGGCTGAGCCCCTCCCAGCCGACTGGCTCGGCGGCGACGGCGTCGCGGATGCGCTCGCCCAGTTGCAGGGCGTCGGCGTCGCGGCAGCCCGGGAGCACCACGAGGAACTCCTCCCCCCCGTAGCGCCCCAGCCGGTCGTAGGGGCGCAACACCCCGCTCATGCGGACCGCCGCCTGGCGGAGCACCTCGTCGCCGGCGGCGTGGCCGTGCGAGTCGTTGATGCCCTTGAAGTAGTCCAGGTCGCCCATGATCACCGCCACCGGGTGCCCGTCGCGTGCGGCCCGCTGGAGTTCATCGCCGAGCAGTTCGAGGATCGCCCGGCGGTTCCACAGGCCCGTCAGCGCATCGCGGGTGGCCTGGTAGTGCAGCGAATCGCGGGCCGCCAGCAGTTCGGTCTGGAGCGTGACGATGCGCTGGGCGGCCCGGAGCCGGACCTTCAGTTCGCCCGCGTCGAAGGGCTTGACGACGTAATCGTCGGCCCCGGCCTCCAGGCCGGCGACGATGTCCTCCTGGCGGTCCCTGGCGGTCAGCAGGATCACGTACACGTAATCCTGGCGGTCGTGCCGGCGGAGCCGCCGCGTCACTTCCAGCCCGTCGATGCCGGGCATCATCCAGTCCAGGATGGCCAGGCGGGGCGTGTCGTCGCGGGAGAGGATGGCATGGGCGCCCAGGCCGTCGGACGTCTCGATGACCTCGAAGCCCCACTTGCCCAGCATCGATGTCAGAACGCGGCGGGAGATCGGGTCGTCCTCGGCGACGAGAATCCTCATGGACGCGCGTCCTCATACTCCCGGGGAACCGATCGGCCGCACACAGGCCGATCCGCGCAAGGATATCCTGGAGCCCGGGCCCGTCTTCAGGATCGGCCGCGCGCGGGGAGGACTTGAGCACTGCCGCGGGGGCACCGGCCGGTCACTTCTCGCTGCCGGCGAAGCCGAGGTATTCGTCGAGCCAGTCGTCGGTGCGGAGCACGCCCTTGCGTTGGCGCAGGGCGAGGCGTTCGGCGCGACGCTGGGCGATGTCGAAGACCCGGCGGGTCAGGCGGCCGGAGACTTCGCGATCGGTCTTTCCGAAGCGTCTGCGGAGGGAGCCCGACAGGGACGGCGCGTGGCGGATGACCAGCTCGTCCTCGAGGCTGACGATGGCCTGGGCGTGGCCGGGGTCGCCCTGGCGGCCGGCGCGTCCGAAGAGCTGGCGGTCGATCCGCCCGGCCTCGTGGCGTTCGGTGGCGATGACGTGCATCCCGCCCAGGTCGGCCACGCCGTCGCCCAGCTTGATGTCCGTGCCGCGGCCGGCCATGTTCGTCGCGACGGTGATGTGGCCGGGCTTGCCGGCCTCGGCGACGATTTCGGCCTCCTCGGCCTCGTTGATGGCGTTCAGGACGCTGTGCTCCAGCCCCTTGACCTGGAGCAACTGGCTGAGGCGCTGGCTGGCGCCGACGCTGCGGGTGCCGACCAGCACCGGCACCCGCCGCGCGTGGAGGCGCTCGATCTCGTGGACGATAGCGCGCCACTTGGCGTCGGCGGTGGCGTAGACGCGGTCGGGCGTCCTGACGCGGATGCACGGGCGGTTGGTGGGGATGCGGACCGTCGGCCGATGGTAGATCTGCCAGAACTCCGCGGCGCCTTCCATGGCGGTGCCCGTCATGCCCGACAGCCTGCGGTAGAGGCGGAAATAGCGCTGGAAGCTCACGCGGGCGTAGGTGTCCTTGGGCGACTCAACGGCGACCTTCTCCTTGGCCGAGACCGCCTGGTGGAGCCCGTCGCGCCATTCGCGGTCGGGCATGAGGCGGCCGGTGAACTCGTCGACGATAACGACCTTGTCTTCCTGGATCACGTACTGCTTGCCGAGCTGGTAGAACTCCTTGGCCGTCAGGGCCTGGACGACCAGTTCTTCCCGCCGGCGGGTGCCGGCCCAGATGCCCCCCAGGGAGGCGGCCCAGTCGGTCAGGGTCTTCTTGCCGGCCGCCGTCAGGTCCGCTTCGCGGTAGCGCTCGCTGGTTTTGTAGTGTTTCCCGCGCTCCAACTGGGAGGCGATGTCGGCAGCCTGCTTGAACGCGTCGACCTGCTCGGGGTTGGGGGCCTGGCCGGAGATGATCAGCGGCGTGACCGCCTCGTCAATGAGCACCGAGTCGGCCTCGTCGACGATCGCATAGGCCAACCCCCGCTGGACCACGCGGTCGGTGCCGCTGCCGGTGCCGTCGATGATCCTGGCCAGCAGCGCCGATGGCAACCCGCGCAGGCGGCCCAGGGAGAGGCGGTCGCGGAGGTAGTCGGCGGTCACTTCCTTGTTCGTGCAGTAGGTGATGTCGGCCTGGTAGGCCTCCTTCCGCGCCGGCGGCTCCATCGGCCCGTCGATGTAGGCCGTCTTGAGCCCGCAGAAGGCGTAGACCTTGCTCATCCACTCGGCGTCGCGCCGGGCGAGGTAGTCGTTGACGGTGATGACGTGGCAGCCCCGCCCCCGCCAGCCGCCGATGACGGCGGGCATCGTGGCGGTGAGCGTCTTGCCCTCGCCGGTGGCCATCTCGGCGATGCAGCCGGCCTCCATCGCCATCGCCCCGGCCACCTGCACCAGGAAGGGGCGCATGCCCAACTGGCGGAAGGCCACCTCGCGGATGACAGCGAAGGCCTCCCGCAGGATCTCGCCGGTCTCGCGGCCGCGGAGGAAGACGGCCCGCAGTTCGCGGGCCTTCTCCTGCAGCGCCTCGTCGGCGAGGTCGATGAATCGCTTCTCCAATGCCAGGACCTCTTCGGCGCGGCGGAGGAAGATCCTGCAGCGGGGCTTGAAGCGTCCCAGGTAGCCCACGGCGGCGTCCCACGCGGCGTCGGCCCCCTTGGGCAGTTCGCCGGTGGCGGCGCGCTGGGCAAGCATCCGCCAGGTTGTGCCGGGCAGCGCACTCACGTCAGATCCGGAACCTCCGCTGGAACATCTGCCGCAGCTTGCGCACCCACTGGGAGATCAGGGGCTTGGAGGGCATGTCCACCCGCACGGCGACCCGCTGGCCCGGCAGCAGGGACCGGCCGTCCGCCAGGCGGCCCTGGCCGTCGGGGTGGATGTGGATCTCCAGGAAGTTCTCCATCGCCTGCACCTGGCCCTGCTCATCCTGGACCGTGGCCACCGATCCGCCGGCGGTGTAGCTCAGCGCCTGGGAGGGCAGGTGCTTCTGCCCGGCCGGCACGATGTCCTTCGGCGTGGTCACGCCTTCCAGGTAGTCGTCGGGGCGGCCCTTCACGCGGATCTCCGCGCGCACGCTGCCGCTGCGGTCGATGTGCTCCAGCAGTTCGGCCGACTCGTTCTGGCCGGTCGTGCAGCGGATCATCACTTCCGACAGGTCGGCCACCAGCCCGACACGGGCCATGCGGTCGAGGTAGGCGCCCTCCACGCGGTCGATCTTCGGGGAGATCCACGTCCCGCTCACCTCGGCGCGAACCGTCAGGCGGTCCAGTTGCTCTTCGAGATTGGCGATCTTCTCGTCGTAGGCGGCGAGCTCCTCGGCCAGGGAGTTGGCCTCGGCGAGCTTGCGGTCGCGGATCGCCAACTGCCGTTCGACCGCCTTGGCCCGCCGCTCGGCGAGAGCCTTGTCCAGCTCGGCCTGGAGTTCCTCGTTGACCAGTTGGAGGATCGTGTCGCCGGCTTGGACGTCAGTGCGGTTGGCCAGCAGTTCGGTGACCCGCCCTTCCGTCCCGGCATACACGCCGACAACGGTCACCGGCTCGACAACGCCCTCGAAGCGGTAGCGATCGGGCATCCGCACCAGCCCAACCAGCCCGACGACCAGCGCCAGCGCCGCGGCGGTCGAGCCGACGGCCCGCCCGCGGACCCGCATCAGTTCGCCGCTGGTGGCCAGGTAGTGCAGGAACTTCACGAACGGCACCACCACCCACGCCACGATCGCCGCGATGCCCAGGCCGAAGCCGACGAAGAAGAACTTGTCGGCCACAAACATCAGGATCCGCGTGCAGATGAACACACGGTAGATCGTCGAGGCAATGCCGTAGAACACGAACCACGCCCGCTCGCCGCCCGAGTGCGCCGGGCTGCGGGGGTTGCGCACGCCGTAGACGTACTTGCGGACGAGGTAGTAGAGGTACTGCTTGGCCCGCTGGGAGAGGTTGGGCAGTTCCAGCAGGTCCGACAGGATGTAGTACCCGTCGTAGCGGAGCAGCGGGTTGGCGTTGAACAGCAGCGTCGAGACCGACGCGATGAACATGACGTTGTAGGCGATGGCGTGGAGGGTCGTCCCGTCGGGCGTCCTGGCCCAGACGACGGCCGCGATGGCGGCCACGAAGAGCTCCACGAGCATGCCGCCGGCGCCGACGATGACGCGGTGCCACTTGCTGCGGAAGGCCCAACTGCTGGAGGCGTCGACGTACGGCAGGGGCGTGAACACCAGGAACATCACGCCCATGACGTGGACTTCCCCGCCTCCGCTGTACTGGCCGAATTTCTTGCACGCGAAGGCGTGGCCGAATTCGTGGATCACCTTGATGAAGATGAAGCTCAGGTACAGCAGCGGCAGGTTTTCCAGGTCCAGGACCGCGTTGCCCTGGCTTCGCAGAGCCGGGATGCGGTTGATCACGGCGAACAGGCCGAAGCCGACCACGATCATCCACAGCAGCGCGCCCCACACGCTGAAGATGCGCCCGACCACCTTCACCCAGCGGTCCAGGAGCCGGTCGGGGTCGAACAGCGGCAGGCGGATGAACAGCAGGTTGGACAGGTAGCCCTTCACCTCGCGGTGGATGCGCTTCTGGAACCGGTTGAACAGCCCCTGGGCGTCGGGGGGCAGTTCGCACTGGATCAGGTTGGAGGTGTAGAGCTGCCCGAGCAACTGGATGGCCTCGCCCTGGGTGGGGGCCGAGTCGCCGAGCTGCTCGTTGCACAGTTGCCAGGCCTCGCCGACGGTCCGATGCCCGTCGAGCATCGCCACGAAGTGGTAGGCCGACTCGTTCTGGCGGTAGAACTGGTTGTTGGAGGGATCCTGCAGCACGTACCACATCTGCCCGCGGTAGTGCTGGCGGTGGATCTGCACCGTGGACCGCAGCCGCGGCCGCAGGGCCGCGACGCGATACCACGACTCGCTGAATGTCGGGCGATCAACGGGCATGGGTCACCACCACAGCTTCATGCGGACCCAATTGACCAGCTTTCGGGTCCAGATCCAGGCGTAATGGCGCTTGTCGACGTCGATCTTGGCAATGCCCTCGGCGCCGGGATAGATGCCCCGGTGCCTGCCTTCGAGGTCCATGCCTTCCAGTTCGACGCGGACCTTGAAGACGTTGCGCTGGTCGACGACCTCGGCCAGCGGGGTGATCCGCTCGACGCGGAAGGCGATCCGGTCCCCGGGCCGCCCGACGGCGGCCAGTTCGCCCCGCTGACCCTCCTTGACGTCGCCGATCTGGTCCTCGTCGACCGACAGCTCGGCCCACATGAGGTTCAGCGGCGCCAGCTCGAACAGCACCTTGCCGCGCTCGACCGGCCCGCCGACCAGCTTGTCCAGGTCCGGGGTGAGGATCCTGCCGGCCACGGGGGCGACGATCTCGGCGTCGGCGATCCGCTGGCGGTAGAGGTCCATCTCGGCCTTGAACTGGCGGGCCTGCTCCTCGGCCATCATCGCCTTGGCGGTTTCGCCCTGGGCGCGGGCGTCGGCGGCCTCGTTGAGGCCCCGGCGCCAGCCGGCCTCGGCACGGGCCAGTTCCTTCTGCAGGTCGAACGTCTCCAGGCGCGCCAACACGGTGCCCGCCTCGACCTGCTGGCCGGACTGGACGAGCACCTCCTTGAGCTGCCCGTCGAACGGGGCCGGCGCCACGCGGCGGCTGGTGGCCTCGAAGACGAACGGGGCCTCGACGCGGTACTGTCCCTTGGCGAACGTCAGGAACACGATGGCGCAGAACGCGCCGATCGCCGCCAGCTTCGCCCAGGTGTGCTTGGGCCCCAGGAAGGTCGCCAGGCCCTTGCGGGCCTTGCCGGCCCAGCGGGCGCCGAACCAGCGGTCGGTCTCGTGGAGCGTCACCAGCGTGGGGGTGCACAGCTCGGCCGTCAGGCGAAGGGCCTCGACGTCCTCCAGGTCGAAGGGTTCCTCGACGGGCCGTTCGAGCGTCAGGACGCCGCGCACCTGCCCGCTCTGCCGCAGCGGCAGCGACAGCACGGACGTCGGCCCGTGCCGCTTGGACAGGTCCCCCGTGGCGCGGGCCACGTAGGTGTCTTCCGCCGCCGCCGGGTAGGCGACCTCGACGTCCTGGTCGAGGCACTCCTCCATCGCCGCCTCGATGTCCTGGACGAGCTTCATCTTGCGGGAGAACTTCTCGGTATGGCTCATCGCCTTGAGATGGACATACCGGCCCTTCAGGAAGCCCACGCTGACGCGGTCGGCCTGCCAGCGGGAGGCCAGCTCGTTGCACAGGGCCATCGACGCGCCGGCGCTGCGGCCGTGCTCGTTGATCCCCGCCAGCGTCTCGGTGGCCATGCGGACGCGCTGGAGGTCCAGGTTGCGCCGCTGGAGGGTGAGCCGCATCTCGTAGAGGCTCAGCAGGCTGACGGTGATCTCGACGCGTTCGCGGGCGGCCTTCAGGGCCGCGGGGCTGGAGGGCTCGCACGTGAATGCGGCGATGCCCCGCACGCCCTGGGTGCTGCGCAGGGGCACGAAGATCAGGTAATGCTTCGGTGCGGCCCCGTACAGATCCTCGGGATTGTGCAGGGGCCGCACCGCGGTCTGACCGGCCTGGGCGACCTGGGGGGCGGCTTCGACGGCCGACGCCAGCCACACCGGCGCCGTGGCACCCTGTGTCAACTGCGGGTAGACCGCCAGGACTTCCGGCTTGCCGTCCGGGCCGGGGCGCAGAATCGCCCCGCCGGCGGCGGCGGCCAGGTGGCACTGGACGGCCAGCAAGTTCACCAGGAACATCTCCGGGGGCCCGTCGAACCGGCTGAGCCGATCGATCAGATCAGCCGCCGAGGGCTGCTGCTGCGACGGGCCCGACGTCGTCTGTGTTACCTGCGGTGCCATGACCAATCACCCAAGCTGATGAGGAATTCGCCCTACTTCGCGTCCTTGCGCCGGTTCGCCACGTTCATCTCCAGCTCGCCGAACTGCTCCTCGTGGCGGCGGATGAGCTGGCTGAGCGTGATGGCCAGCCGCTTGGCCGAGTAGTAGTTCATGATGACGCGCTGGTTGATCTGGAAGAGGATCTCCGGCTGGTTCTGCTGACCGGAACCGGGGCCCACCAGGTTGAGGCCGAAGTCCAGCATCACTTCCTCCGCCGTGCCGTTCGTGCGGAAGGCGTTGCTGTAGGTGGTCTGCATGTTCCGCTCATCCACCCGCAGGCGCACCTGCTGCTGGCCGGTCTGCTGCGTCGCCTGCTGCTCGATCGACCCTTCGTTGTTCGCGTTCGTCTCGTCTGCCATGTCTGCTCCTATCTGATGTCACAAGCTGGACTTTCCGTCCCCCGTGGGGGATGACTTCTCCGCGGCCTGTTCGGGGCGCGGCTCAAACGTTACGCGTACGTGCCCGCCGGCGGGGCGCCGGCCGGGATTGGGAATCTCCACCCGGATGGTCAGCGTGCCGCTGCCGGCGTCGGCGACCGAGGCCATATAGACGACCTTCCCCGCCGCCTTGGTGTCGTCGACGGCGCCGGTCTCGTTGACGAACTGCACCTGGGCCTGCTGCCCGAGCTTCAGGGCCGCCGCCTCGGACATCGCCACGGGCAGATCCACCCACAGCGGGTCGGTCTGAACGACGACGATCACCTTCTCCAGCGCGTCGGACGCTTCGCCCTGGCGCATGTAGATGCGTTCGACCCGTCCGTGCACGGGCGCCGCCAACTGCATCTGGTCCAGGCGGATGAGCATCTGCTCGTAGTCGGCAATGGCCTGCCGCTGCTCGATGCGGGCGATCTCCAGCGAGGCCTGCTTGAGCTTGTGCTCCAGCTCGGCCTCGCGGAGCTCATAGGGGGTCACGTTGTTCCCGGGGGCCAGTCCGCGGGCGATCTCCAGGTCCAGCGCCGCCTTTTCCAGGGCCGCCTCGGCGAAAGTGATCCGCGTCATGTCTTCCGCCTGCACCTTCAGGATCTTCAGTTCCTCGCGTTCGAGGCGGTCATCCTGCCGCACCAGCACGGCCCCCGCCTCGACGGTGTCGCCTTCCTCCACGAGCACCTCGGCGATCCGCCCGGGGCGCGTGAAGGACAACTGCCGCATGTCCGAGGGTCGTGTGGGCCAGTCCATCGGCTCGGCCCCAGCAGGCTGGGCGACGGCCGCGATCGCGACCAGGACCGGCAGGCTCATCAGCATCAGGCTCGTGCGTCTCACCGTCGTCACCTCAGTGAAGGTAGTCGTGCTATCCGAATGAGGGCCCTTCCCCCCGTCCACAGCGGTCGCGGGCGTACTCCGTTGGTCCTCTTTTCGGCGTAACTCGTGTCCCAGGTCCAATCTGCTGCGCCGTCCCTGCCAACCGGCCGGGCGCATCAGCCATGGCGCCCATGCGTCAAAATCCCCAGTATACAAACAAGAGCCGTCAACATCCCGCACTCGATCCCCCGTTTCGACCACCTTTTTTGCCGAGCCTCTGTAAGCCGTTCATAACGCACAAGTACGCCCGCCGCAATGCCGCAGTTCTCCTGGAGAATCCTACTGAGGCGGCATGAACTGCCGTGCGCACACGGTCCGTTGCTCCCTCGGACTCCCGTACGGCGGACGGAAAAAGACAGGGCGGTTAAGAGTATTACCCTAACTGTCAGGACGCGCGGACGTTGGCGTCGACCTCCACCTCGACGCCCCGCTGGGCGGTGACGGCCGCCCTCGCCAGACGCCGCCGCACCAGGGCGGCGGCCATCCCCATTGCCCAGCACGCCGTTCCGAGGATCGCCAGGCGGATCGACACGGGGCTGACCGGCCAGTACGCCCCCAGGGCGGCCAGGACGGTCCCCCCGGCCGCGGCCCATCCCGCGACGAGGCGCCAGACGCGGTGGCCGCGGCCGCGCGACGCCCACTGCGTGCCGGCCACCAGGACAATCAGCCACGCCAGCGACCACGAGCCGCGCAGGCTGGGCAGCCACAGCCCCACGGTCTGCATCCACATTGTCGCTACTCCCATCGCCACCGGCAACAGCGCGCACGAAAGCGCCGCGGTGGAGCGGCTGCGCCACATCCAGCCACCGCACAGGAGCACCGCCGCCACCACGCGAAGATCGCCCCACAACCACCCCCCGGGGGCGAACCGCCCCGACGCCAGGATCATCGTGCTCCCCCCCGCCGCCGCCAGCGCCCCGCCGACGCCCAGGGCCAGCAGCCCCAGGGACGACGGCGCGGCGGCGCCCCTGCGCTCCATGGCCCGGCGGGCGCGCCCCGTGCCCAGAACCGCACCGACGTAGAGCAGGATGACGAGGATCAGCCTCGACAGCGTGTCGCTGAAGCCGTCCAGCGAGCCGGGGCCCAGTACCGCCACTTGCGAGGCGGGCCAGCGGGCGAGGTTCATGACCGCCACACCGACCACCGCCGTCACGAGCCAGACGGGCGCGTGGAGGGTACGGCACAGAGAGGCCTGCAGGGCCCCCACCGCCCCGCCGGCCAGCGCCGCCAGAGCCAGGGCCGCCGCCAGCGGCAGCCCCGCCGCCGCCAGGACCAAGAACACCACCGCCCCCAGGGCGCTGCAGCCCCAGACGCTCAGGTTGACCGCGCCGGCGCGAACGCTCAGCAGCAGCGCCAGCGCCGCCGGCAGCCAGGGATTGAACATCGCACGCACCCCCGACAGCAGGGGGATGGGGACGAACTGGTTGCGGATCTCCAGGCAGCCGGTCCCCTCGACGCGCATCCAGACCGGAAGCAGGACCGCGCCCAAGGCAGCCATCAGCCACAGGACCACGGGCAGCCGCAGGCTGCTGACGGCCTCCGGGTCGCCCGCAATGACCACGATCGAGGTCCCGCACGCCGGGCAGCGGATGGCCGTATGATGGGCGTCGCCGATAAAGCTCCGCCCGCATGTGCACTGGATCATCGCCATCGCCGACCGCCAATCGCCGCGCCGGTTCCGATCATCGTGTCCGCCCGCGCCCCAGGCAAGGCCGCCGCGGGACTCACGACGCGGCGGGCACCGGGGCGGCCAGGGTGTCGAAATCGGTCATCGTGCTGCGGTCGCCGCTGAGGATCATCGCGTGGCACTTGGCCACCTCGGGCATGCGGGTGACCACCCACCGCCGCGCGACCGCCTTCTTCGCGTCCGATTCGAGGCCCTGCAGGCAGAACCAGTAGCCCACCAGCAGGGCGATGGCCATGTCCACCAGCTTGCGGCCGACCAGGTCCATGTACTCCGTGCCGCCCTGGGCCTTCGTGAAGGCGATCGCCTCGGTCAGCAGCGGCACGTGCTTGCCGAGCGACTCGACCAGCGGCGCAGCCCACTGCGGCCAGTCGCGTTCGGCCAGCTCGGCCAGCAGCGCCTCGGCGGCGCCGCTGACGACCCCGCGGACCGCCGCGACGACCTGCAACTGCGAGGTGCCCTCGTAGATCGTCGTGATGCGGCTGTCCCGCAGGTGGCGCTCGACGGCGTAGTCCTTCATGTACCCCGACCCGCCCAGGACCGCCACACTGTCCATGGCGACCCGCATCGACATCTCAGAGGCGTAGTACTTGCTCATCGGCGTGAGCATCCCGTTACGGCGCTTCAACTTGCGGGATGTCTCCTTGGCGGCCTTCAGCGCGTCCTTGTCGGTCACCCGCCCGGACTCGAGCGTCCGCAGGGCGCCGTTCTCGTGATCGACGAAGAAGCACGTCCAGTACGTCAGCGTCCGGGCCGCCTGCACGTCCAGGGCCATCTCCACCAGCAGGTCCCGCACGGCCGGGAAGTTCTCGATGGCGGTGCCGAACTGCCTGCGGCTGGCGGCGTAATTGCGGGCGACGCGGTAGGCCGCCTCGCCGATGCCCAGGCTCTGGGCGGCGATCCCCACGCGGGCGCCGTTCATCAGGCTCATCACGTAGGTGATCAGCCCGCGCTGCCGCTCGCCGACCAGGCGGCCGGGGGCGTCCTTGAAGATCAGCTCGCACGTCGGCGAGCCGTGGATGCCCAGCTTGTCCTCGAGGCGCCGGACCCGGACCCACGGCCCGCGGTCGACGACGAACAGGCTCAGCCCGCGCCCGTCGGTAACCTCCGGCTCGCTGCGGGCCAGCACCAGCAGGACCTCGCCGCAGCCGTTGGTGATGAACCGCTTGACGCCGTTGATCCGCCAGGTGCCCTGCTCGTCCTGGCCGGCGGTCACCTTGACCGCCTGCAGGTCGCTGCCGGCGTCCGGCTCGGTGAGCACCATGGCGCCCGTCCACTCGCCCGAGGCCATCCTCGGCAGGTAGTCCTGCTTGATCTCCTCACTGGCGAAGGCGTTGATCGTCTCGGCGATGCCCTGCAGGCCGAAGATGTTCATCAGGGCCGCGTCGGCGCGGCTGATGATCTCGTTGGCCATCGTGTACAGCAGGTTCGAGCAGTTCAGCCCGCCGAAGCGGTACGGCAGGGTCATGCCCATCAGGTCGGCCTGGCCGAGCCGTCGGATCGCCTCGGCGATGCCGGGGGCGTAGGTGACCCGCCCGTCCGTCTCCAGCACGTTGCCGACCCGGTCGGTGTTCTCCGACGTCGGGGCGACGACGTCGCCGGCAATCTGGCCGACGATGTCGAGGATCCGCTCGTAGTTGTCCACCGCGTCGGCCGTGTCGGCCGGCGCGAAGTCGAACTCCCCGGCGAACCGGTAGCCTTCCTCCATGATGTCGGCGGTGCGGCCGAGGTCCATGTGGCGGAAGAGGAACTTGATGTCTTCGTTGTCAGCATAGAAATTCGGCATCTGAGACTACTCCGCAATGAACGGCGAGTATCCAATAATACCCAACAGGGAACAACCGACATCCAAGGGGGGCTGGAGCCTCATCGAGACGCCGCCCCGACGGTACTGTTCTGCGCTTCCAGGGTTCTGCCGGCTGGTGTTGACGGCGAACATCCAACATCCAACAATGAACACCCAACATCCAAGGGGGCTGGCGCCTCATCGAGACGCCGCCCCGACGGTACGGTCTCACTTCCTGTGTTTCGCTTCATCCTTCGTTTCATGTTCTGCGCGGCTGTGGCGATGCTCGTGACGAAGATGGCGACCAGTTCGTCGGCTTCCGCCGCGAGCGGGGCCAGTCTTTCCGGCGACCCGACCAGCGATCGCCGCTGCAGCAGCTTCAGCCAGACCTTCGTTTCCCGCAGTTCCTTCAGCGCAAGTCTCATCTTGTGGACGAAGTCCTGGCGCGACTCGGCGCCTTGGGCCTCCGCGTAGAGAGCCGCCGGTGCGGTTCCGCTTCGCATCAACTGTGCACCAATGTGCCTGCCGGCGGTCCTCCGCGGCAAAGCGTCCACGACATCCATCACACGCGAAGCGAACTCCAGCATCCGATCCTCCAGATCGAACTGTCTGTGCCGCGTCTCCGCCATCGCGTTCCCCGTCCCGGTTGGCCGAATTCCAGCCGTTCTCCGTCACTTGGATGTTGGACATTCCTTGTTGGCTATTGGATATTCGCCGTTCACTTCCCCCCTGAACGAATCGCCTTGATCATCTTGGGAATCACGACATTCAGATCGCCGACGATGCCGTAATGGGCGACGTCGAAGATCGGCGCGTTGGGGTCGGTGTTGATGGCGATGATCTTGGCCGACTCTTCCATGCCGGCGCGGTGCTGGATGGCGCCGCTGAGGCCGGCGGCGATGTAGAGGGCGGGCCGGACGGTGGTGCCGGTCTGGCCGACCTGGTGGTCGCGGTCGATGTAGCCCAGGTCGACGGCGGCGCGGGAGCCGCCGACGGCGGCGCCGAGGCAGTTGGCCAGGTCCCACAGGAGCTTGAAGTTCTCCCGCGAGCCGACGCCGGCCCCGCCGGCGACGATGACGCGGGCGGCCTTGAGGTTGACCTTCCTCTGGCGGCGGACCGACTCGAGGATCTCCAGCGGCAGCACGAAGCCGTTGAGCCCCGCGTCGCACTGCACCACCTCGCCCCGCCGGGCGGCATCCGGCTCGGTCATGGGCATGACGCCCTCGCGGACGGTCGCCATCTGCGGCCAGCGGTCATAGTTGATGATCGTGGCGATGATGTTCCCGCCGAACGCCGGGCGAATCTGCAGCAGCAGGTTCTCGTGGACCGTCCCGTCGGGCAGCTTGTGGTCGCCGATCTGCAGGTCCGTGCAGTCGGCCGTCAGCCCGCACCGCATGGCCGAGGCCACGCGGGGGGCCAGGTCGCGCCCGATCGGCGTGGCGCCGAACAGGCAGATCTGCGGGGCGTGCCGCCCGATGAGATCGCACAGCACCTTGGCGTACCCGTTGGTCTGGTAATGGGCCAGCCGCCCGTCCTGGGCGACGTACACCCGGTCGGCGCCGTGGGCGATCAGCTTCGCGGCCAGGGCCTTGACGTCCGATCCCAGCAGCACGGCACCGACCTTGACGCCCAGCGCGTCGGCCAGCTCGCGGGCTTTGCTCAGCAGCTCCAGGGGCACATCCGACAGGGCGCCGCCTTCCTGCTCGGCAAACACCCAGACTTCGCCATTTCTGTTTATCTCGATCATGCTCGCTCTACCCAATCGTGTGATCTTCAATCAACTCGCCCACCAGGGCGGCCAGGCCCTCGTCGGTCGGCTCGACCGTCTTGTGGCCCTTGCCCGTCAGCACGACCGCCTGGATGCGGTGCACCTTGGTCGGGCTGCCGTCGCGGCCGCACCAGGCGAGGTCGGCGTCGATGTCGGCCAGGCTCCACTGGTCGATCAGCAGCCCCCGCCCGGCCAGGTCGGCCGCACGCCGGTCCACCTCGGCGGCCCGGGCCGCCTCGTCGGCGTCCGGCATCGCCTCGGCGATCGCGGCCGCCAACTCCACGCGGGCGCGGGCCTTCTTGCTCTTCATCACCTTCCGCACCGCCGGCGGACGCGCCGCCGCCGCCGTGTCCGTTGCCGTCAGCAACACCGGCAGGGCCGCACGGACGACCTCGTAGCCGTTGCCGACGTTGCGGCGCACGGTGATCGTCCCGTCGGCGACCGCCTCGACCGACTCGGCATAGGTGATCTGCGGCAGATCGAGCTTCTCGGCCAACTGGGGCCCCACTTGCGCGGTGTCGCCGTCGATGGCCTGCCGCCCGCAGAAGACCAGGTCCACGTCGCCCAGCTTGCGGACGGCACAACTGAGGATGTAACTGGTGGCCAGCGTGTCGCTGGCGGCGGCCTTGCGGTCGGTCACCAGGATGGCCCGGTCAGCCCCGCGGCCGAGGCAGTCGCGGAGCACTTCACACGCCGCCGGCGGGCCCATGACCACCGCGGTCACCGTCCCGCCGCACCGATCGCGCACCCCCAGCGCCATTTCCAGGGCGTGAAGGTCTTCGGGATTGAAGATCCCCGGGAGGGCCGCGCGGTTGACCGTGCCGTCCTCCTTCATGGCATCCCCGGTAATCCTTTTTGTGTCAGGCACTTGCTTGACGAGTACTACACAGTTGTAACCCACCATCCTGCTCCTCGTTGGTGTTGGCGGCCCGGTCCGGCGCGCAGCGTCACCGTCCAGACCAAGCGGGGAATGTAAGGAGTGCGTTGCGGCAAGTCAACCAGCGATTTGACGCCGGCGGACGAGGGGGAGAAGCCTCATGGGCGGATCAGCAGCCGCTGACCCGCCCATGGCGGAGCGCCGATGGCGTTGGGCCAAGAGCAACAGTGCGCTAAGAAGCTGTTTCATAACCTCATTTGGGCTGCAAGCGGTTCTTTTGCCGCCCGGCCGCGTCGCCGAAGGCTCGACGTATCCCCTGGATACGCCTTCGCCT
>JAAYZK010000343.1 GCA_012514895.1 Planctomycetota bacterium
GACGTCGCCGACCAGCGGAACCGTGCTGATCAGGCTGGTGCAGGCACCAAACCAGGACATAGCCGCCTTCTCGTGCTCGCCTCTCAGGTGGTAATAGCCTGCCTCGACAGCATAGACTCCCGTGTGAAGCAGATCAACCGCGTCCCCGAAAATTGGAACAAATCCAACCACGTCCATGCTAGCATGGACGCAATCCATCACCATCTTGCCTGCGATCCGTCTGTGCTCCGCCGCCAGTTCCGGGGACGCGCACGCAACACAGAGAGCACGGCGAGCCACGCTCGAGGGCGGCCATCCGTCGTCGCCAAGGCTATGACGGGACTGGCGCAGAGGCCGCCCCTACGGGCGACCTTGTCGTTCCCGAAGCCCGAAGCCTGCAGCCCGAAGCCTGCCGTTGAAGCCGTCGCCGTTCCTCCAGTCTCAAGCCTTCCGTCGCCGTCCATCCGTGGGCAGTTTCTGACGATCCGCTCGAGGTGGAGCCGTCCGCCGCCCATGCGGCGTATCCTTACAGACGGGAGGGCGTCATGCGCGTGGAACGATTCGAAGCCAATCCGCTCATCCGGCCGCAGGACATCGCCCCGACGCGGCCGGACGTGGAGGTGCTCTGCACGATCAACCCCGGGGCCGTCTGGCACGACGGGCAGGCCCTGCTGCTGGTCCGCGTCGGCCAGCGGCCGATCCCCACGGCCAACTACATCAGCACGCTGGTGTACGACCACCACTGCGGCGAAACCGTCGTCCGCCGCCTGCGCCTGGACGACCCAGACCTCACCACCAAGGATGGCCGGGCCTTCATCTACCGCGGCAAGACGCTCCTGACCAGCCTGTCGCACCTCCGCGTCGCACGCAGCAGCGACCTGGTCCACTGGCGGATCGACGACGCCCCCGCCATCGCCCCCACCACCGAATGGGAGACGTACGGCTGCGAGGACGCCCGCATCGCCGCCATCGACGGGCGATACTGGATCACCTACACCGCCGCCAGCCACCTGGGCATCAACGTCATGCTCGCCGTCACCGACGACTTCGCCGCCTTCGAGAAGCTCGGCATCGTCGCCACCACCTTCAACAAGGATGTCTGCCTCCTGCCCGAGAAGGTCCGCGGCCGCTACGTCTGCCGCCACCGGCCCTTCCGTACCGAGTTCAACGACGCGTGCATCTGGACCGCCTTCTCCCCCGACCTGCTCTGCTGGGGCGACCATTCCGTCCTCCACCGCCCCAGCCCCGGCACCTGGGAGTCCGAACGGGTCGGCGCCGGCGGCACCCCCATCCGAACCGACGCCGGCTGGCTGGAGATCTACCACGCCTCCGACGCCAACGGCCGCTACGGCCTGGGGGCCATGCTCAGCGACCTGGACCACCCCGAGCGGCTCCTGACCCGCTCGGCCCGGCCCGTCCTGGAACCCGTCGAGCCCTACGAACGCAACGGCGTCTTCAGCGAGTGCGTCTTTTCCAACGGCGTCCTGGCCAACGATGCCGGCGACCTGGTCATCTTCTACGGCGGCGCCGACACCGTCACCGCGGCCGCCCGCACGACCGTCGACGCCATGGTCGCCGCGGCCCGCAACGAAGCGCAGACCAGGCCTGACAAGGGGTGATCGACCCGCTCAGGCTCTCTGCTTCCAAAGGCGGTACTCCCGCGGCGAACGGCGGTAGCGGGTTTTGAACTGCCTGTAGAAGTAGCCCAGCGTGCCGAAGCCGGCGTCCATGGCGATGTCGATGATGGGCCTGTCGGTGGCGGCCAGCAGTCGGGCGGCATAGGCCAGGCGGGTCAGGTTGATGTACTGCGAAGGCGTCGAGCCCAGGTGCCTGCGGAACGTGCGGGCCACGTGCTCGGGGCTCTTGCCGCACACCTCGGCCAGGCGCTCGGACGTCAGGTCCTCGCCGGCGTGGTTCTGAATGTACAGCATCGCTTCCTGCAGCCACGCGGGGAACCCCCGGGGACGCGGCTGGCTGCGGACCAGCGGCATGAAGTAGTTCACAAAAACCTCGCTGACCAGTTGGATCACGTGCGGGGCACCCTGCTCGACGACATGCAACTCCCAGCAGCGAAGCCACTTGCGACTGAGCGACTCGCGCTGATCCGGCGGCACGTTGCAGATCGGCGGGTCCGGCTGGCCGCACAGCGCCTGGTAGGCGTCCATCGCCCGAAGAAACTCCATGACCCCCTCCAGCCAGATCGAGGTCCCCACCAGCGCGTAGAACCGCATGTCCTGGGCCGACTCCTCGTGCCAGTCGCCGGGGCGCGCCCAGAGGATGTCGCCGGGGGTGAAGACATACCGCTTGCCGTTGATCGTCTCGTGGATCTCGCCCTCGACGACGTAGAGCCAGTCGAAGTAGCCGCTGTGCTGGTGCGGCCCATAGTAGAAGTGGTTGTTGATGCAGGTGGTGTTCGCCTGGGAATTGGAGACCCGGAACTCCCTCTTTCCCGTGGCATAGTCCGTGGTGTAGTGCTCGAGCCTCATGGTGACATGATACAGCGCCTTCCCAGGGAGGCCAAGGCGCGAAAAGATCAAATGTGTACAAGAAGATGTCATTGACGGTGAAGACGTAACGGCCGCCATGCTGTATATCTCAAGTAAAAGGCGGGCGGTGTATCCCGCGAGGCTCCCGGGCGTTCAGGAGGGAGCCAGTTCCTGGAAAGTTGGAAATGGGCAACACGCTCCCCCGCTGTCCGGCGGCCGGGAGCGCCCCTGATGGAGGTTGCGATGAATCGCGTCAGACAGTTGAGGCTGGGGCTGCTGGCGGTCGTTCTGGCCGCGGCGGCGGCTTCGGCGGCCCGGGCGGGCGTGACGGTGGAGTTCCGCCCCCAGGCCAGCGGCGACGACACCTTCGCCATGAGCAGCGAAAGCCTGTACTCGAACGCGACCAGCTACTGGCCCTACCGCAACAACGACCGGCTGCCCTTCGCCCGCTTCAGTTGCCAGATCCCCGCCGGGGCGGTCATCACCGAGGCCCGTCTGAAGCTGTGCTCCAACGGCGGCAAGGGGGATGCGAGCCCCGCCACGGTGCGGCTGCAGGTCGTGGACCGGGACGACTGCCCGCTGCTGAGCACGCCCAACCCGTTCACCTATGCCGTGACCCCGCTCTACGTGGACTGGGTCCTGCCCGGCGCGTGGACGGCCGACGCCTGGTACGCCTCGCCGGACCTCAGCGCCCTGGTCCAGGACTTCATCGACCGGCCCGGCTACCAGTTCGGCCATCACATCGGCATCCGGGGCTCCAACGTCAGCGGCTCCTACAAGGTCGCCTACCAGTGGGACTACGGCGACCATTCCTCCGCCCCCATCCTGGAGGTCACCTATACCGGCGGCGAAGCCAAGGTGGACCTGCTCATGGCCGACCCGGAGGTCCGCATCGGCCAGAAGATCTACTGCCGCACCTTCAACGTGAACGACGACGACACGCTGGAGGCCGTGCTGGACGGGGCGGTGATCTTCTCCAGGAGCGGTTCGCAGGTCCAGGCCGAGGAGATGTTCACGGCCGACTACTCAAACCTCACCGCCGGCGAGCACACCCTCGCCGTCCGCGTGGTCGCCCCCGACCGGACGGTGCGCGGCCAGTCTGTCCGCACCTGGACCACGCTGCACAACGGCGTGCCGCACGTGGGCATCAACGTCAACAATGCCCTGTGCATCGACGGGGAGCCCTACCTGCCCATCACCTCCTGGATGTTCGACAAGGACAGGTTCTCCGACCCCCTCTCGACCACGATCAACACCCTGTTGAGCGTGGGCTGGTATCCGGAGGTGAACCTGCCCAACTGGCAGGACTACCTCGGCCGCGGGCAGGCCCAGGGCTGGTACGCGGCCGGCCCGGGCTCCTGGGCGGGCAAGGCCTCCGGCCACGTCATCGACAGCGACCTGGACTCCCTGGCCGCCTACGTGGCCGCCACGAAGGATCACCCCGCCCTGCTGACGTGGTTCTGGGACGACGAGCCGGACCTGTATGCCGACAACGCCGCCGGCACGCGGCTGCTGCACGAGACCACCCACCAGTACGACACTAACCATCCGACCTGGGTGAACCTCGTGGGCTACAACTTCACCCATGGCGACCAGGGATGGTCCAACAACCGCGCCAAGGAATACTGCTACCTGTATAACGAGCCCCTCCTCGGCGAACGGACGCTGATGGCCGACATTGTGGGCCTGGACTATTACCCGCACGAGTATTCCACGCATTACGACTTCTGCAACCTCTCGGACTACCTGCTGGCGATCGACCGCCTGCGGGCGTGGAACTACGACCTGGTGCCCACGGCCAGCTTCATCCAGCCCTGCGACGAGGCCGCCCCCGGCAATCCCCGCCTGGGCAGCCGCACGTGGTCGCCGCCGCCGACAGGCCCGCAGGTGAAGAACCTCGTCTGGCTGACGCTGATCCATGAAGTCAAGGTGCTGAGCTGGTTCCACCACTTCGAGTGGGTCACCAACGACCCCAGGCCGAACCTGTCGGCCATGCAGGAGACCGTCGCGTGGATCACCGACCTCACGCCGGTCATCCTCTCGGCCGGCGAGGACGTCACGACGGGCGTGTCGGTCACGCCGGCCGACGGCTACCGCGTCGACATCATGACGCGGCTGGACGACCAGGAGAATCTGTACGTCTTCTCCGGCGAGGTCCGCGACTGGGGCGATCCGGTGTACATCTGGCCGGACCCCGAAGACACCAGCACGGCCTACTTCAACATCCCCCAAGGCAGCTTCACGGCCCGCTTCGACGTGGAGGGCCTGCCGGCGGGAACCGCGATCGCCGTCTACGGCGAGGATCGCGCGATCACCAGCGAGGCGGGGTACTTCGAGGACACGTTCGACGTCCATGACGTGCACATCTACGTCGTCCCCGCCGGCGGCGCGCCCCTCGGCGGCGACGCCAACCTGGATGGGCAGGTCGACCTTGACGACTTCGTGATCCTCAAGCAGAACTTCGGCGCCGCCAACGCCTCCTGGAACCAGGGCGATTTCAACGGCGACGGAGACGTCGACCTCGACGACTTCGTGATCCTCAAGCAGACGTTCGGCAACTAGCAACCGATGCAGAGAGAAACACACATCCGCGTGAAGGAGACAGCAATGAGGAGCGTACTGGCAGTGGGGTTGATCGTCGCATTGTCGGCGGCCCTGTCGCAGGGCCAGATGACGCTGGTGGACAACGGGTTCGACGACTACGACCTGGGCACCGTCCACCAGCAGGGCGACGACGGGTACGGCACGGCGCGGTGGGCGGTGCAGCAGAACAGTTCGACCCTTGCCGACACGACCTACGTGACGGTCCAGGCGCTGGCGGAGGACCCGGCGAACCTGGCGGTCGAACTGAAGAACCTTGGCCGCACCGGCCTGGTCGACACCATCTACGCCTGCATGTCGCTGGGAACCCTGTCCATCTACCAGGAAGGAACGATCTACCTCCGCTTCAAGGCCGACGGCCCCAACGACACCATCATGGGAACCAACGACCTCTGGGCCCACTGGGACTACGGCACGCTGGACACCGGCGACGCCAGCTCCCGGTATTTCCAGCAGACCGCCAACAACTACGATGCGATGGGCGTGCTCATCCGCCTCAGCGCCGGCGAGGAGTTCCGCTCCTGCGACGGCACCAGCGGCGACCGGTTCGTCGACATGGGCCAGGCGACAGGCGCGTGGCAGGAACTGTGGATCCAGGTCGACCAGGCGAACGACCGCATGCGGTACTACCTCTGCGAAGACGGCCAGTCGCCCGCGCTGGTTCCCAATCCCGCCGACGGCGGGGCGTGGTGGGCGATGTGGAACGGCGTCCGCAACAACGATGCCGTCGCGAACCTCAAGTTCTTCGTCGGCGGCCAACCGATCGAAATGGGCGAGAAGAACGTGGTGCTCGAGTCGGTCGCGATCGATCCCAACGAGATGACGGTCGACCACTACGCCGGCTGGGCCCCTATCCCTGCCGGACTGCGGGCCGACTTCGACGGCGACGGCGACGTCGACCTCGACGACTTCGTCATCCTCAAGC
>JAAYZK010000344.1 GCA_012514895.1 Planctomycetota bacterium
CAGTTGGCCGCCGGCCTTGACGTTGTAGAACATGCCCTCGGTCGACAGGGGCGAGTCCACGCTGGTCAGCAGCATTTCGTGGATGTCGATCAGGTCGGTGATGGTCCGGCCGAACGGGTCGTAGTCGGTCTGCTGCTCGGAGTAGCGGACGGTCGGGGTGTACCGCAGCGTGTCGCCCATCAGCCCGCGGCCGGTGGCGACGATCGACCGGATGATACTGCCGCCGGTGAACTCGACGTCGTACAGGCCGAACCCGTCGACGACGACGTCACCGATCGTGCCGTCGCCGCCGGTGGAGCCGATGATGCTGTTGAACACGCCGAAGCCGTTCTTCACCGTGATGCCGCCGATCCGCCCGGCCTGGAAACGGGAGCCGATGATGCCGCCGACGCCGGTCAGGTTGATCTGGCCGATGTTGCCGCTGAAGAGGCCGCCGAAGGAGAACTCACACAGAGCGGCGAAATACTCGGGCATGGGCGTGCCGATGTCAGCGTTGATGATCGACCCATGAATCAGGTCGATCCGGCGGATGCCCAGGGAGCCGAAGATGTCGCCGTGGATGTCGGAGCCCTGGCCCTGGTTGGTGACGTTGCGGATCTCGCCCTCGACGAAGATGCCGGCCTGGGCGAAGCCGCCGGTGCCGGTGGGGGCGATGCCCTCGCCGATCTGCACCCGGTACAGGTCGCCGGTGATGTGCACCGGCGCGACGATCCCGCGGTAGTCGCCGTCGAGGTGGTTGACGACGCCCTCGTAGTTGGCCGTCAGCGCCCCGACGGTCCCGGAGACGATGAAGTTGCCCAGCCCGCGCCCGGCCCACGCGGTGATGATGCTGCCGCTGACGATGCCGGTGGTCTGCTGGGAGAACGGCATGGCGTCGGACAGGACGTTGATGGCGTCGACTTCGGCGCCGGTGTGGTTGGCGGTCACGCCGAGGCCGCCCCGGGAGGCCAGCAGGCCGATCGAGGCGGCGTCGACGCCGACGATGTCGCCGCCGGTCTCGTTGCGGATGAACGTGAAGTCGCCGCCCACGATGTTCCAGACATCCAGCGGGCCGTCGCCCTGGCCGTTCTCGTTGCGCACCAGCACGGTCAGGTCCGTGTTGAACCCGGCGTAGGGGTTGGGCGCCTGGGACATCGTCCCGGCGATCGGGTCGTCGATCTGGACGGCCCGGCCGGTGCCGGTGAGGGTGATGGTCCCCACCTCGGCCGGCGCGCCGTTCTGGTGGCTGTCGGTGACGATTTCGAGGCTGCCGGAGCTGGTGACGTCGACGAGGACCACGCCGCCGTCGGCCGCCGCGAACACGCGGAAGCTCAGCGACGGCAGGACGAAGGGCAGCCCGGTCGACGGGTCGATCACGTTCAGGCCCGTCAGGGGATCGACGGGGATGTCCCCGGTCCTGGCGTCGACCGTCACGGGAACGGGGTTCAGGACGATCTTGGCGCCGGAATCGTCCCACAGCGTGAAGGACTGGCCGGGCTGGCCGTTCACCGTCACCGGTGTGCTGTCGGCGTAGTCGAGCGGCTGGTAGATCTCCCCGCCGATCCGCATGAAGCGGATGTTGCCGCCCTGGCCGGTGTAGATCCACGGCCCGCCGGGCAGGGGGGCGCCGAAGTCGCCGTCCACGTCGATCAGGTCGATGATGCCGTCGCCGCCGTAGTTGTCGATGTTCAGGTAGATGACGCTCGCCCGCAGTTCGTCGGCCATGCTGCCGGCCCGGATGTTGCCGATCCCCCCGAACGCCAGCAGTTGAGGCAGAACCAGGAAACTGGCCGCGTCGATGGTCTGCACGTCGCCTTCGATGTAGGCGTACTCGACACCCAGCCAGTTGGCGCCGCCGGTCGCGCGGATGAGCCCCACGCCGCCGCCATAGGTGTAGATCGAGGGGTACGAGCTGCCCCGAAGGGTCTCCGGGTCGGTGACGCCGATGCCGACGCCCTGGATGGCGCGGACATTGCCGGCGGATGTCTGGATGCTGCAGCCGTAGACGTCCCCGCCGGCCACGATCGCGCCGAGGTCGCCGCGCTGGACGTGGAACGTCGGGGCGCCCGAACCTTGGACGCCCACTCTGGAGACGATGGCGCCGAGGCCGAGGTTCTTGTACTTGTCCTCGAACGCCAGGTTGAGCTGGTAGGCGTTGTCCCCGACGTAGGGCGTGGCGCCGTCGAACGGCGGGGCTCCGGCGACGAAGTAGTAGATGCCGGCGCGTTCGGCCGTCACGCGGAACGGGGTGGTCGCCACGGCGCCGGTATCCGTGTCGGAGGTGTTGGTGGCCACCAGGCGGCGGTCCGGGTCGAACACGCCGATGTTGACCGTCTCGGCGCCGGAGTTGATGAACCACACGGTCACCGTCTGGCCGGCCATCAGGGACAGGGCGTAATAATCGAGCGCCTCGTCAACCTCGAGGACGCCGTTGACGGTAACGCCTTCGATCCCGTCCGGCGCGCTGCCGCGGGAGGTGCCGAGGTACTGGGCGGTGTCGAAGCTGTCGTTGTAGAAGTCCGAGTTCCTATGCAGACGGAACTGCAACCAGGCACTCACCCGGCGCGCCTCCTCGACGAGGATGAGGTTCGACTGGAGTTCGATCTCCGGCCAGACATCCCAGCGGCCGTAGTTGGTGGTGCTGCCCTGGTTCTCGACGTCGACGAGGGTGGAGATCGAGTCCAGCGAGAAGATCTGCCCGACCTTCCCGCCGACCCGGAAGTCGGCGCCGGTCACATAGCTGACCGCGTCATCATCGTCGGACCCCCCGGCAGAGCCGATCGCCCCGACGGTGATGAAGTTGCGCAGGTCGCCGCCCACGTGGAAGTTATCGACGAAGGTAATCGGCTGTTCCTCTACCAGGCCCTCGGTGTGGCCGGTGATCAGCCAGCCGGCATAGAACAGCTCGACCGAGCCGCTGATGTCGACCTTGCCCATGACGGTGCCGGCGATCATGACGGTGTCGATGGTCTGGTCGACGGCCGAATCCGACTCCCGGCCGCGCAGCACCATCAGGACGGACGAGTCGTTGGAGCGTATGTCCGCCCCTATCCCGTCGTCGTTCTCGGCCCAACCGACCTCGTTGGCGCGGCGGGCGAAGCCGAAGGCGTTGTCGACGGCCAGGAACTCGTCGCGGCCGAAGTCGTAGCTGATCACCCCGACCGTCGGGCGGAGCGAACCGACGGGGGTGTGGGTCTGCTCGCCGGCGGTCAGCGTGTCCAGGTTGATGTCGACGAGGCGCCCGTTGTAGCGGTCGTGGCCGTACAGGACGCCGTTGTCGTCGAAGTCCATCGACTCGACGCGGATCGGCTCCACCAGCGGATTGCCGTCCGGATCGAGCTTTTCCGTGCCGTCGGGATAGTGCTGCACGCCGAGGATCTGGCCGATGTTGCGCAGCATGGCGCCGGTCGCCGGGTCGAACTCGTAGGCCGTGCTGTCCCCGTCCACCAGGTACAGGCCCTGCTGGCCCTGGATGGAGCCGGCGCCGGGGCTGAAGGCCATGGCGGTCACTTCGGTGATTCCCAGGGCGGTCAGGTCGACGCGGCTGTGGAACTCGATACTGCCGCTGTCGTAGCCGTCCAGGTCGATCCAGCCGAGGTACAGGTTGCCCCACATGTCGCTGACGACGGCGTACAGGTCCTCGTTGCCGTCCATGGCCAGCTCGCCGTAGTCCAGGCCCCACACGCCGCGGATGCCCAGACCGGTATCGGCGTCGTAGAGCTTGGCCGGCGGACGCATGTTCCCATCATCATCATCGGGGGTCAGGTCGGTCGCGCGGCCGGTCCAGTAGTCGATCAGGCCGATCTCCGCCGGCACTATCTCCGAAACATCCCAGACGCCGTCGCCGTTGAGATCGTAGTAACTCTCGCCGGCGGCGTCGTAGCCGTCGAAGTCGGCCACGACGATCTGTCCGGCACGGCTGACGGCCATCTCGCGGATGTCGTCGAGGTTCATGCCCAGCATGCGCTGGGACAGCGACCCGGAGCGGAAGTAGTCCAGCAGGTCCTGGGGGAGCACCATGCCGGCGAAGATGTTGTTGCTGTCGTCGGCGGGCAGGTCGTCCCAGTTGCGGGGCCGGGCGCCCACCTCGCCGACCAGCCGCCCGAGGATGATGGGGGCCCAGCCGTCGACTTCCTCATTCAGACCCCCCATGCCGCCGAGCACCACCAGGCCCGAGCCGTCCGGGCCACTGACGGTCGGGGGTTCGTCGGGGTCGCCGCCATCGAACGGGTTGACCAGCATGTCGGCGATGGCGCCGTCGAAGGGAACGACCTCCCCCAGGTCGTTCAACGCGCTCAGGGAGATCCTCGCGCCCGGGCCGGCGTGGGTGACGTGGATGACCATGGCGGAGGCCGCCCCCCAGAGCATGGGCAAGGCGGGATCCGTCTCGGACGACCCGGTGCGCACGTGGACCAGGGTGCCGGTCGCGGCGTCGGTGGCGATCATGGCGCCGTAGCCGCCGGTCCAGGGATTGACCAGCATGGGATTCCATGACAGACTCTGCAGCTCGGAGCCGAGTTCGGTCTGGACTTCCTCCTCCTCCTGGGGAACAAGGTAGCCCATGCCCAGCGCATCTCCCGGTGCAGCGCCGGTGTCCTCGTCGCCGAGCAGGTCGATGCGGACCAGCCAGTCGTTCTCGATGTCGACCGCCCACAGGTAGCGCTCTTCGCCCAGCGGCGAGTCGGCCACGAACTCGATGCCGGTGATCTCCAGGTCGGTGTCGTCGTCCTCCTCGTTCGGGTTGGGCAGGAGGAAGTTCACCGGGATGGCATGGTTGACGTCGACCATGAAGTTGGGGCACATCTGGTTGATCGGCACAATCCGTGTGCTCGCGTCGCCGCCGTCACCCTGGCGGACGCCCCACAATTTGGAGGACGTCGGGGAGGTCTGATCCCAGGCGATCGACGTCATCGAATCGTCTTCATTGCCCATGATCCCCCTTGCAGGCAGGAGGCCTTGGCTCTCGAATGCAGTCCGGTCCGTCTCGGCCGCGACGACGTCGAGGGCGTAGAGGATCTGATCGGGGTCGCCCTCATCGGGGTCGGTCTGGACGACGAAGAAGAGCAGCCCTTCCGTGGGCGTGCCGTCCATCGGGCGGAAGTCCGCCGCGGTGATCGTCACGGCGGTGGAGATTTTGACGACAACGCCATCAACTTCCTCCTCGTCCCACGGCAGCAGTTCCATCAGGCTGGCCACCACCACGGCCTCGCCGGTGTAGTTGTTGATGCGCAACAGCCGCGGGGTACCGCCCTGGTCCTGGGCGCCGCCGGGGGGCGGCATCACGTCGAACCCGTAGGTCCACCCGGCATAGTTCGTCCCGTCCGGGCCGATCAGCGGGAAACTGACGCTGGCGAGGGCGCTGATGTTGTAGTCCTCGGTGAACTCGGTATCCGGATCGAGAACGGGAAGCGTCGGCCCCGTCAGGTCGATGATGGTCGTCGGACCGATCTCCAGCACCCCGCTCCCCGTGCCGGCGCCGCCGTAGAGATCCGCCGGGCCGGCGAAACCGCCGGGGCCCGACGTCACCGACATCGGCAGATGGCCGACATTGCCCCGGAAGTCGACGCCGAGGAACTCCGCCACCACGTCGCCTTCCAGGACGACGCGGACGCGCGTGCTGCCCAACGGGTCGTCGGTCTCCCACTCGCCGTCCAGGGGCTGCACGAATTCCACCACCTGCCCCCCGTACACTGTGGTCAACATCAGGCGGTCTTCGAGGTTCTCGAAGCAAGGGGCATGAGCGTCCTTGGCACGGCCATCGCTGGACAGAGACATCTGCTTCTCCTGTGGCTGGATAGCTAGGCTGGCGTGAGGTCCCGCACAGGCGACCTCCCTACGGCAAGCAACTCAACAAGGCGTCCCTCAACGTAGCCTTTTATGGGAACAAAGTCAAGGTTCAATGCGCGCCGGCGCAGGACGCCCCTAACCCCTGGAAACACGTCCGACGCCCCCGCCGCTCCCCCGGCACCGTTGCCCCGGACGCCACGGCGGCCGGCGGACGTGCAAACTGTGCGGCCGCAGAAGCTTGCACCCAACTCATTCGCCCAGCATCGCTTGGCGTCAACGGAGGAAACCGCCCCTAGTCAACACGCGACGCCCAAACGCCGATGTTACGAAGGCCTGACCCGTGGCATGGACATCACCGCGCTTTGGCGCAGCTCGCCGAAATGGTATTATAGGGCGCTCGTCCGGCCCCTTCGCCGGACCGGACCCCACGAGAAATACAGTGAGGACCACCGATGCTCAGTGAACCGGCCCGCCGATCGACCTCCGCGATTCCCGTCCGTGCCTCGGATCTGCCGTCCTTCGAGACCATGGAACCCAGAGTCCTCCTGAGCGGCGCGCCGGGAGCCGGGCTGCCTTTCCCGGAGGCGCCGGCGGGCGCGCCCGTGCTCGCAAACAGATATCTCCTTGATATTCCTGAGGATGCGTCTGAGGACGGCTTCTGGTTCGGCCGGGGCTGGACCGTGGATCCCCTCGGCGGGCAGATCCTGGTGACCCGGGCGGTCCAGTTCCTCGACGATGCCGGCAACCCCGTCAAGGTCGCCGTCAGCAACGGCGAGGCCCTCATCCAGACCAGCGATGCCGGCGGCGGCCGCATCGAGTCGATCGAACTGCACCCGGCCAACGGCCGCTGCACGCTGTCCATCATCGCCCCGCTGGGCACGACCGTCGACGCCGTCAGCGTCCTGGACTCGGCCCTGGCCATCGTGACCCGCGGCGTGACGCTGGATGGCACGCTGACCAGCGAGGGCACGCTGGGCAAGCTGGTGCTCGGCGACGTCGCCGCCGGGTCGGCCATCAGCCTCCACACGGACCCGACGATCGTCGCGGCGGATCGCGCCGCCCTGGTCGCCCAGTTCGGGCAGATCACCGATGCGACGGTCACCGTGACCGACCTGCCCATCCTGTCGCTGACGACGACCGCCTGGAACGGCGGGGCCCTGTCGGCGCCCTGGATCGGCAGGCTCATCAGCCGCAACGCGCTGAACGCCGCCGTCACGACCGAGGGCGCGGATGCCCGCGGGTTCTCCATCGCGGCCGTCACCGCCGGCGACGCCGGCGGGACGACGCTTGACGTGCCCGGCCTGATCGGCCAGGTGCGCGTCAGCCAGTGGCACAGCGGCTCCCTCCAGGCCGGGGGGCTGGCGGCGCTGGTCACGGGCGGGCGCGGGGCCGGCGGCGACGTCGGCATCGACCTGGCGCTGGACGGTGCGGGCGTCCTGGCCGGGCGCCCCGCCCTCGGCGGCGCACGGATCGCCGGCAACCTGATCGGCGCCGACTGGACCGTCGACGGCAGCGCCGGCAACATCCTGGTCGCCGTACGGATGACCGGCAGCACCCTGCGCACCAGCGGCCACCTCAACGCCCTGACCGCCGGGGCGATGCTCGACAGCGCCGTGCTGGTCGGCGTCGCCGGCGACTACGCCACCGACGCCGACGCCGACGGCGTGATCGACCTGCCCCGGGGCGCCGACGCCTTCGCCGGCGCGGTCGGCGGGGTCGTTCCCACGCTCAACGCCCTGTCCATCCGCGGCGGCAGGGGCATCGGGGGCGAACTGTTCGAGGATTCCACCGTCGCCGCCGGCAGGCTCGGCCGCGCTGTGCTGGCGTCGGCGGCCACGGAGAACGAGGACCCCTTCGGCATCGCCGTCGGCGACAGCCTCGGCAGCCTCATCCTGCGTGACGGGCGCCGGGCCTACCGCTGGGGCACGCCGTCCTGGCCCGCCGACACGGGTGACTTCGCCGTCGTCGTGCCGGGCTACAACAACGCTCCCCGGGCGGTCGGCGAGGCCGTCGCCACCGACGAGGACGCGGCGGTCACCACCGGCAACGTGCTGGCCAACGATTTCGACCTCAACAACGACCCGCTGACGGTCGCGGCCGTCACCCAGGGCGCCCACGGCGCCGTCGTCCACAACGGCGACGGGACGTTCACCTACACCCCCGACGCCGACTTCCACGGGATCGACACGTTCACGTACACCGTCTCCGACGGCCGCGGCGGCACCGCCACGGCGGCCGTCACCGTCACCGTCGCCGCCGTCAACGACGCCCCCGCCGCCGGCGACGACAGCGCCGCCACCACCCGCACGGCGCCGGTGACGCTGATCAACGTCCTGGCCAACGACACCGACGTCGACGCCGACGCGCTGACCATCACCGGCTTCACCCAGCCGGCGTTCGGCTCGGTCGTCCACAACGGCGGCGGCAGCTTCACCTACACGCCCAACGGCACGTTCACCGGCCCCACGTCGTTCACCTACACGGCCAGCGACGGCCACGGCGGCACCGCCGTCGGCACCGTGAACATCACCGTCCAGGCCAGCAACGCCCTCCCCCTGCCCGCCGGCGACAGCGCCACCACCGACCTGGCCACGCCCGTCACCACCGGCAACGTCCTGGCCAACGACGTCGACCCCGACGGCGACGCGCTGACGATCACCGGCTTCACCCAGGCCGCCAACGGCGCCGTCGTCGACAACGGCGACAACACCTTCACCTACACCCCCAACGGGGTCTTCACCGGCAACGACACCTTCACCTACACCGTCGCGGACGGCTTCGGCGGCACCGCCACGGGCACCGTGACGATCACCGTCACCACCGTCAACGCCGCCCCCACCGCCGGCGACGACAGCTTCACCACCGACCGCAACGCCCCGTACACCACCGCCAGCGTGCTGGCCGACGACACCGACCCCAACGGCGACGCCCTGGCCGTCGTCGGCTTCACGCAGCCGGCGCACGGCATCGTCGTCCACAACGGCGACGGGACGTTCACCTACACGCTGACCAGCCATTTCGTCGGCGACGACAGCTTCACCTACACCGTCTCCGACGGCCGCGGCGGGACCGACACCGCCACCGTCACGATCACCAAGCCCGGCATCACCCTGGACGACCTGGGCGCCCCCAGCCTCAACGGCCAGACCCTCGAGGGCTGGCGGGTCTGGCAGGTCCGCGCCACGGTACCCGGCGGGGAAGACCCGTTCAGCATGTTCACCATCAACGCGATCAGCAACGTCCACCAGGTGTGGCCGATGGCCGGGCCGGAGACGACCTCGGGCACTCTGGGCCTGGAGGCCGACTGGACGGATCTCGACACGCACGTGCTGTTCTCGATCTTCCAGCAGGTCATGAGCTTCGGCGACAGCGAGAGCAACGACGGCACGAACCCCACCGGCGGGGATTTCGGCGCCGGCGTCGCCGGGATGGGCACGTTCGAATTCCAGGTGCTGGACGTCAATCCCGCCGCCATCCCGGGCGAGTCCTACGCGTTCTTCCAGTTCGTCGCCCGCGACAGCGACGAGGTCACCGTCACCGGCTCGGCGGTCCAGGGCGCCAACCCGTCGATCCCCTTCTCGCTGACCGTCGGGCAGGACATCAACGACGACCCGATCGCCCTGGACGACACCGCGACGACCGACGAGGACGAGGCGGTCACCACCGGCAACGTGCTGGCCAACGACCATGATCCCGAGGGCCAGCCGCTCACCATCGACAGCTTCACCCAGGCCGCCCATGGCACCGTCGTCAACCACGGCGACGGCACCTTCACCTACATCCCCGACGCGGGATACTACGGCGCCGACAGCTTTACCTACACCGTCGCGGACGGCCAGGGCGGCAGCGCCACCGCCACGGTGAGCGTCACCGTCAACCACGTCGTGCCCAACGCGCCCCCGGTCGCCAGCAACAACAGCTACACCACCGACCGCAACGCCCCGTTCACCACCACCAACGTCCTGGCCAACGACTACGACACGGACGGCGGCACGCTGTCCATCCTGAGCTTCACCCAGCCGTCGCACGGCTCGGTCGTCCACAACGGCAACGGGACGTTCACCTACACGCTGGGCAGCTACTTCGCCGGCAACGACAGCTTCACCTACACCATCACGGACGGCCAGGGCGGCACCGACACCGCCACCATCACGATCACCAAGCCCAAGATCACCGTGGACGACCTGGGCGCGCCG
>JAAYZK010000345.1 GCA_012514895.1 Planctomycetota bacterium
CCGCTCGATCGAGCGGCGCTCCTCGTCGTCGAGCTGGTCGAACAGGCGGCCCTCGTCGTCGCTCATGTCGAACGACCGGCGCGGACGGCCGTCGTCGCGGCCCTGGGCGTCGCCGTTGTGGAAGCACCAGCCGGCGGCGCCGCTTTCGATCGCCCCGCGCAGGTCGGCGACGAAATCTTCGGCCGCCGGCTGCCACGCCCGCCAGTCGCGGCGGAAGGGCTCCTGGTAGTGCACCGGCACGGGATGCCCCAGCACCCGCCGCGCCTCGTCAAGGTACTCCCGCGTCCTGGCGGCGGTCTGGGCCGGCGAACCGGCGGAGCGCGGGCGGTGCGGGGCGAGGAAGTCCACCCCCGCCAGCAGCAGGTAGCGCGACACGTCGGTGAGCGGGATGTCCTCGGACGCCGACGCCGTCGCCAGGCGGTCGGGGTCGATGTCCCGGATCGCTCTGCGCAGCTCGGCGAGGTCTTCGAACCGCACGAAGCGGCGGTCGAGGATGTTGCGTTCGTTGCCCATGTCGAGGTACACGTTGCGGTACGGCTTGAGCCGTTCGGCGACGGCCCGCAGGGCGGCGAGGTGGGAGCTCTGCCCGTGCAGCGGCGGGTTGACCACGCCGTTGCCCCGGGAGAACGTCACGTCCACGACCATCCCCAGCCCGTCGGCCCGCTCGCACAGGGCCGCCAGGCGAGACATCCCCGGCTCGCTCGCCTCGCCGGAGCGACCCACCGCGCTGACGTCGCGCCCGAAGGCCCCCCACGTGCACCACACGCGGATCCAGTTGAACCCCAGCCCCCGCAGGTCCGCCAGATCGGCCGCGATGAAGCCGTCCGAGGCGCCGAGTCCGCCGTAGTAGCTGGCGCCCAGCAGGAAGACCGGACGGCCGTTGATCCGGAAACGCATCCCGTCCGGGTCGATCGTCAGCACCGTCGCCATGGCATGCTCCTTCATCGGCGGCCCATCGCGGTCCCGCAATCAACATGGCGCCGCCATCGCGGACAGGCATCAGGCCTGCCCCGGGCCGAAACCAGGCGGGAATGGTACCGCGTCGGGGGTGTGCGGTCAAAGCATCGTGATCAACGGACGGCCGGCGCGTCGGAGCCCTTGAGGTAGGCGCGGAGGCCTTCTTCCAGCGTCAGGAAGGTCACCGCGCCGCCCAGGGCCGCCTGGAGCCTGTCGGTGCGGACGACGCTGTCGGCGGTCATGACCCGAAGGCGGCGGGAGCTGAGGGGCAGCTCGCGGCGCAGGAGCGCGCCCAGCGCGTCGCCGGCCAGCGCGAAGGGTTTGAGCAGCGCACTGGAGAGGTTGGGGAGGCGCAGGTCCACGCCGGCGACGGCCGCGACGGTCTCGGCGATCCGGCGCATCGAGTGGACCTCGGGATCGGCAACGTTGAAGACCTCCCCGTCGAAGCGTGCGGCGTTGGCGCCGAAGAAAGCCAGCGTCCGCGCGAGGTTGCCCACGTAGAGCGTGTTCTTGAGGGCCTTTCCCCCGTCGACGACGGGGAAGCGCCCGCCCAGGACGGCGGTGATCAGCCGCAGGAAGTTGCCGCGATCGCCCGGGCCGTAGATGACCGCCGGGCGCAGGATGACATACGGCACCGCGCCGCGCAGGGTCTCGGCCAGCGCCCGCTCGGCCTCGAGCTTCGACTGGCCGTACGGCGTCGTCGGCTCGGGGGGCGTCTGCTCGTCGCAGGCCTGCGCGGCGAGCCGGTCGCCGTAGACGGCGATCGTCGAGACGAACACGAAGGCCCCCGCGCCGCGCTTTCGGGCGGCGTCGGCCAGGCGGGCGGTGCCGTCGCGGTTGACGACGAAGAACCGCTGCCGCTGCTCGGCCGTCCTGGGCACCGTGTGGACCTGGGCCGCCAGGTGGAAGACGGCGGCGCCGGGGGGGATCGACGCGGGCTGGACGTCGTTGAGCGTTCCAACGACCGGCGTGACGCGCGCCTCGTCGCGGAAGGCGAAGGTCGCGGCCTCGGCCTCCATCAGCAGGGCGGTGACGGCCCAGCCGTCGGCGAGCAGCCCGGCCAGCAGTTGGCGCCCGACGCAGCCGCCGGCGCCGGTGACGAACGCGGTCTTGTCGGCCATCGTCATGGCTCCTGTCTACCAGGGCAGTTCGGGCAGTTCGCGATTCTCGTGGATCGCCGCCAGCACATCCAGCGTCCGCTGGGCCAGGACGGCCCGGTCGAAGCGGGGGGCGATCGCCAGGCAGTTGGCGCGGATCCGCGCGTGCTCGGCCGGATCGCCGGCCAGCTCGGTCAGGGCCGCGGCCAGTTCCTCGCCGCTGAGGGGCTCGAAGGTCCGTCCGAGGTTGTACTGGTTGACCAGCGCCTCGCCCTCGCAGTGCTTGACCACCGCCACGGGCACGCCGGCCGCCAGGGCCTCGTAGACCTTCGAGGGCATCGTCCCGGGCAGCCGGGTGACCAGCGGCACGACGCTCACGTCGCAGGACGCCAGGATCGGCGGGATCTCCGTGCGGGGCATGGCCGGCTCGAACCGCATGTTGGTCAGGCCCTTCCGCTCGGCCAGGGCCGTCAGTTTGCCCTTCTCGACGCCGTCGCCGATCATGACGAACTTGACGCGGGGGTTGTCCTTGAGTCGTTCGGCGGCGTCGAGGATCGCCTCGATGCCCTGAGCCAGGCCGTGCAGGCCGATGTAGCCGACCATGAAGTCGTCGCGCCCGACGCCGAAACGGTCGCGGACCGCCTGGCTGCGAAGCTCGGGGCGGAAGAAGGCGGTATCGGCCCCGTTGGACAGGACCGTCGTGCGGATGTCGGGGAAGCGCTGCCGCACCTGGGCGCGGGCGCCGGGGGTGGTCAGGGCCACCACGGTGCTGTGGCGGTAGCCCAGCTTCTCCAACCAGAACATCAGCTTGACGCCCAAGCCCCTGTCGGCCTTGCCCATCCGCAGGATGATGTCGGGCCAGACGTCGGCGACGTACATGACGGCCTTGGCCCGCAGCAGCGTCTTGAGGATGATCGCCGAGGGCACCGAGAACAGCGGCGGGCTCTCGAACAGCAGGATGTCCTGCCGGCCGATCCCCCACACGCCCAGCATCACGCTGGAGACCATGAACGACATGAACGCCACCGTCCGCTTGAGCAGGCTGGCGGACTTGGACGGGGCGATCCACGTCCGGACGACCTTCAGCCCTTCCATGTCCTCGGTCATCCGCAGCTTCCAGCGGTAGCCCTTGAAGACCTTGCCGGTGGGGTAGTTGGGCATGGCCGTCAGGACGGTGACCCGGTGGCCGGCGTCCTTCATCCGCCCGGCCAGCTCGTACAGCCGCGCCTGCGGGGCGCCCATCTCGGGCGGGAAATACTGTGAGAGAATCAGGATCTTCATCGGCGGCGGCGTCCTTCCTGCACGACCGCTTCGAGGTGGGCGAGATACCGCTCGGCCAGCACGCGGCGGTCGTAGTGTTCGCGGACATAAGCCAGGCCCGCCGCCCCCATCCGCTCGGCGGCGGCGGGGTCGGCGCGGAGTTGATCGAGGGCGGCCACGAACGCGTCGGTGTTCTCCGGCTCGGCGTACAGCCCGGCGCCGGCGTCGGCGACGAACTGACGCGCCACGCCGTCGATGCCGATGATGATCGGCCGACGGCACGACATGTAGTCGAAGACCTTGTTGGGGTAGACCGTCTTGAATGTCTCGTTCCTCATCAGCACCGCGGTGCAGACGTCCGAGGCGTTGATGTAGTCGCAGACCCGGTCCTTGGGGACCGAGTCGACAAAGACGACGTTGTCCAGCCCGCGCCTGGTCGCGTCGGCCACCAGGTCGGGCTTCTCCATCCCGTCCCCGACGAGCATGAGGCGGACGTCGGGGTGCGTATCCCTGATCCGCGCGGCCACGTCGAGCAACTGGCCGACGCGGTTGGCCCGCCCGTGGGCGCCGAAGTAGCTGACGACGTACTTGTCCGTCAGGCCCAGCCGCCGGCGCACCTCGTTGTCCTTCGGCCCGGGGCGCATGATGTCCAGGTCGGCCCCGTTGGGGATCATGATCAGCCGCTCCGGCTCGACGCCCTTGGTCGCGATCAGCGCCTCGCGGAACGCCGGGGTCAGGACGTTGATCAGCGAGGCGGCCCGGTAGCCCATCGCCTCCATGCGGTAGCTGGCCTTGATGAGCGGGCGGCTGGTCAGCACGCCGGTGTCGATGGCGCTCTCGGGCCACAGGTCGCGCACCTCGAAGACGCCCGGCACGCGGTACCGCCCCGCCAGCAGCCGCAGCGTCGGGGCGACCGTCAGGGGCGGGCTGGTCGCGACGATGACGTCGGGGCGCTTCACGCGGCACAGCCCCACCAGCGTCGAGGAGAGGGTGAAGCTCCCGTACGCCCACAGGCGCCCCAGGAACGAGCGGTTGTAGGCCTCCGACACGTGGCAGCGCCAGACCGTCACGCCCGGGCTCTCAGCCTCGCGGACGGCGAACCTCCCCTTGTACTGCGGCTCCTTGACGCCCTTGGCGTAGTGGACGGTCCCGGCCAGGACGGTCACCTCGTGGCCGGCGGCGGCCCAGTACTTGGCGAACTGGTTCCACCGCGAGCCGCCCGCGTCGTTGCGCCCCAGGAAGTATTGGTGCACCAGCAGAATGTGCATGGCCTCAGCCTTCCCACCCCGTGGCGCGGATCGTGCGGGGCGGCCCGCCGGGCGTCTCGATGCGGCCGACCTCGACATCCTGGCGCGGCCGCCCGCGGGCGGCGGCGAGGTGGTAGCGCACCGTCATCGCCCCGCCGCCGGCGTCCAGATCGACGACAACGTCCCCGTCCGTGCGGGACACCGCCGCGGGGCGGACCGCCTTGCCGGCGGCGGCGAAAACGGTGGCGACCGTCACGGGCAGTTCGGCGGTCGTGCTCATGGCGATGGCCCAGGCGGGCTCCTTCTGCCCGTAGCCGTCCGAGACCCACCCGTCGGGCGGGTCGGTCCGCCCGCGGGGCAGGTCGACCGCCAGCGGGCTGGTCGACGCCGCCGCCAGCGTGCAGACGCCGTTGCCATCGCGCAGGACCGCCAGCGCCGGCCCGTCGGTGACCGGGCCGACCGCCAGGTCCGGCGCGAGGTGCCAGTGGACGCACACGCGGTGCGAGCCGCGACCGTCGATGAGGTCCAGGCACAGCCACGCCTGGTCCTCCAGCGCCAGCAGGACCCGCCGGTGAGCCGCGCCGGCCGCGCGGTAGCCGTCGTGCTCGCCGTCGAAGACCAGCGGGCCGTCGAAGGCGACGGCATGGTTGCGGGCTTGGGGCCGGGCCAGCCAGCGGAAGGCCCGGTGGGCCGTCGCCTGCCCGCGGCCGTCGACGGTGACGGTGTTGTGGGCGGCGCTCTGGCGGAACCAGGTCCGCCAGGCCCAGTCGCCGTTGTAGGTGTACGTGCCCGAGTCGACCAGCACGGGCCGCCCGTGCAGGTGCCAGGCGAGGCTCAGCAGGTCGGCGTGGGTGTGGCTGGTGAAGCGGGTGTTCTGGATGAACAGATGCTCGTCGGCGCCGCGGGCGAAGACGTACCCGCCGATGGGGAACACGATCGTCCCGCGGGGCGTCTCGGCCGCCGGCAGGGCGTCGAAGGCGTCGGCGGCGGCGGGCCCCAGCAGCCAGATCGTCTCCTGGTCGATCCGCCCGCCGGCCGAGGCGGCGAAGTCCCCGCGGCCGAAGAGGACGGCGGCGGTGCTGAGCACGGGGCGGAAGTCCTGCACGGGCGCGTCGTTGAGCCTGTAGCCCAGGCCGCTGTCCCAGTCGCCGAATTGCGGGACGGTCCCGTCGGGGCGGATCGCCGCCTGGACGAACTCGGCGAGCCCCTCGACCCGCTTGCGGATGTCGGTGGGGACCTCCACGCCGTTCAGCTCGGCCATGATGAGCGTCAGCAGGTAGAAGTGCAGCACGAAGCGGTGGTAGCTGGCGGCACACTCGAAGCTCGACCCGTCCGCGTGGATCTGCTCGCGGGCAGCCTTCCACAGCAGGGGCAGGGCCAACTCCAGCCAGCCGGCGCTCTCCCGCAGGCCCGGCAGCACCCAGGCGACGAAGGCCAGCCCCATCACGTCGCCGACGAGGTGGTTGTTGGCCATGTTGACGATCGAGTAGTCCAGGTCGGCCACGATGTGGCGGCACTTGGCCGCCAGCAGCCCCACCAGGCGGACCAGCCGGTCGGCCGGCAGCGATTCGCTGTCGGCCATGAGCCGCGCGGCGGTCCACCAGCTCACCAGCCGCAGGGCGTGTTCGAGGTTGCTGGCCCAGTTCACGCCGATCTCGGGGGGGTTCTGCTCGCACCACGCGTCGAACTGCCGCACCCACGCGCGGACGTAAGTCTCATCGCCGGTCAGGGCGTAGGCCCGCCCGAGCGTCGGCCAGAACTGGCAGCGGTTGAGCTCCCAGACGAATTTCACGTCGCCCAGGCGCCCCGGCGAGCGGATGTCGACCTGGGTCCAGGGCTTCCGCTCCCACGACCGGCCCGAGGGCGGGTCGTGGTGCCAGTCGATGTCGCGCCCCTGGAAGTCGTAGCGGTAGCCCATGAACGCCAGACGGCCGGCGGCGGCGTCATCGGCCGCCCGGAGCGTCGCGTCGGCGTCGCAGCGGTCGCGGACGGCCTGGGCATACGCCGCCAGGGGCGCGCGGCCGAGAAAGGTCCGGCCGCCGCGCAGCCGGTCGCGCAGCCCCTCGGCGTCGGCGGGCGGCGCGTCGAACAGCGCCAGCACCGCCGCGGCGTCGCCCACGTCCAGCGGCTCGGGCCGCTTCAGCCGCCCCAGGCGCTTGCGGAGCTCGTAGCCCAGGCGCCACCACACCACGCCCGGCCCGCCCATCGCGCGGATCTCGTGCAGTCGCAGAAGCAGCGGCGAACCTGTGAACTCCGTGTCCATGCCTGCCCTACAGCGTGATCACCCCGGCGGTCCGGGCGGCCTCCACGGCGGCCAGGCTCGCCCGCGCGACGTTGATCAGCCGCTCCAGCGGAATGAGCGGCTCGCCGCCGGCGGCGACGCGGTCGACGAACGCCTGGAACTCGGCGGCGTGGCCCTTGTCCTGGCTGGCGGTCCTGAACCGGCGGAACCCGCCGAAGCCGTACCCGGTCGTCCGCCGGAAGTTCTCCAGCCGCAGAACCCGCCCCTCGGAGTAGATCTCGGCGGTCTCCTTGGGATAACTCTTAGCGCCGTTGGCGAAGTAGTTCACCGTGCCGACCGACCCATCCTCGAACGTCAGCACGATCGACATCTTGTCGTCGCGGACCGCCACGCCCTCGCCCACCCTCGCCGCCGCCACCGTGCGGACGGGGCTGTCGGCGATGTCGCTGAGCAGGTCGATGTAGTGGCACGCCTCGCCGACGATCCGCCCGCCCCCGCGGACCGGATCGTGCACCCAGTGCTCGGGGGGGATGATCCCGGCGTTGGCCATGAAGCTCATGCACAGCGGCTCCGACCGCCCCCGCAACAGCTCGCGGATCTTCCGCGTGTGGGGGCTGAACCGCCGGTTGAAGCCCACCATCACGTGCCGGTCCGGCCGCGACGCGGCGGCCTGGCGGATCTGCTCGATCTCCTCGTCGTTCATCGCCAGCGGCTTTTCGACGAACGCGTGCTTGCCGGCGGCGAGGGCCTCGCAGACGAACCGCGCGTGCAGGTTGTGGCCGACGGCGATCAGGACCGCGTCGACGGCCGGATCGTCCAGGATCAGCCGGTAATCGCTCACCGCCTGGCCGATGCCGTACTTCGCCGCCGCGTGCTTCGCCGCCGCGCCGTTGAGGTCGGCGACGTACGCGATCTGCGCCCCGGTCTTCGCCAGGGACGGCAGCAGCGTGCTGGTCGAGAACGCCCCCGCGCCGATCACGCCCACGCACGCCCGCCCGGCCGCCGCGGCGGGCACCTGGGCCACCTTCACGGCCTTCTCCACGGGGGGCGGTCCGTCCGCATACGTCAGCACCACCCCCAGGGCCGTCGGATCGTCCGACACCTTCGCGTACGCCTCGCCGGCCCGGTCGATCGGGAAATGATGCGTGATCAACTCGTCGACGCGCATCTGCCCCGACGCCATCGCATCCAGCACCGCCTCGAAGTTCCGCTGCTCGGTCCAGCGGACGAAGCCCCTGGGGTAGTCCTGCCCGCCCTGCTCGTACGCCTCGTCGTAGCGGCCGGGGCCGTAGCTGCAGGAGACCTGGAAGGTCAGTTCCTTGTCGTAGAAGTCCGACCGTCTCAGGTTGAGCCCGACGACGCCGACCAGGACGATCCTGCCGCGTTTGCGGCACATCGCGGCGGCGTTGTGGACGATGTCGTCGGTCTTGGCCGCCGCGGTGATGATCACGCCGTCGACGCCCTTGCCGGCGGTCCACGACGCCGCGGCGGTGACGGGGTCGGCCGATCGCGCGTCGACGACCGCCGCGCCGAACTTCTCGGCCAGGGCGAGGCGGTCGGCGTTGACGTCGATGCCCAGGACCGCGCAGCCGTTGGCGCGGAGCATCTGCACGCACAGCACGCCGATGAGTCCCAGGCCGTACACGACGATCTTCTCGCCGAACGTCGGGGCCGTCAGGCGGATGCCCTGCAGGCCGATCGAGCTGATGACGGTGAACGCCGCCTGCTCGTCCGTCACGGCGTCGGGGATCTTCGCGCACAGGTTGGCCGGCACGGCGACGATCTCGGCGTGGGGCCCGTTGGAGACCACGCGGTCGCCGGCCTGGAAGGCCGTGACGCCCGGGGCGACCTGGAGGACCTCGCCGGCGTTGCAGTAGCCCAGGGGCATGGGCTCGTCGAGCTTGCGGAAGACCGCCTCCAGCGTGGGCATCAGCCCGTCGGTGCGGATCTTGTCGAGCACCTGCTTGACCTTGTCCGGCTGGCTCCGCGCCTTGGCGAGCAGCGACGCCTTGCCGAACTCCACCAGCATCCGCTCCGTCCCCGCCGAAATCAACGACGCACGCGTCCGGATCAACACGCCCGTACGGCCAAGACCCGGCGCCGGAACGTCCTCGACAACCGTCTCGCCGGAACGAAGATTCTGTAAAACCTGCTTCATCCAGTCATCCTTCCACTGGGGCCGATGTTCACGGCACTACTATGGCCGATTCAGAACTGCAACACTCCTGACGACGCGCGGATCAGACATGGGTACTCCCGGGCCCTAGGACAACGTCGACGGAGGCGGGAACGAGTAGGCCTC
>JAAYZK010000346.1 GCA_012514895.1 Planctomycetota bacterium
CGCTGGTCGTCTCCGTCGGCTCGGCCGTCCGCGCCAAGGCCGCCGAGAACCAGACCCGCGCCGTCCTCAAGGCCGTCCAGGGCGCGATCGAGGCCTATGCCGATACGTACAGGACCGTGCCGAACCACGTGGTCACCTGGCGGAACTACGACCCGCTGCCCCCGCTGCCCAACCAGTGCGCGATGGCGAACACGGGCACGCTGGTCCACTGGCTGCGGCGGGTGAACAGCGCCGGCGAGCGCCTGGCCGAACTGAGCGCCGAGCTGTTCGTCGAGGACGCTTCCATCGACCCCGACCCCACGGACGGCGACACCACGAAAGTGACCGCGACGTACATGCTGGACCCCTGGGGCACGCCGCTGAACTACCAGGCCAACGGCGGCGCGGGCGGGACGCCCGTGGTGATCTCCGCCGGGGTGAACGTGAAGTGGGGCGACGGCGACGACCTGCGGAGCGACGACCAGTAGGGAGCGACCATGAGCCAGCGACACACCTGCCTTGGCGTCGGCGTGAGTGAAGAGCCCGGGGCGAGCACCCGCCGGCGACGGGTCCGTCCTCCCGGCGGCTTCACGCTGATCGAGCTGCTGATCGTCGTGGCCATCATCGGCCTGGCGACGATGATCGTCCTGCCCGCCGTCGGCGCCTTGTTCGAGGGCCAGGCCCACGTCCAGGCCCGCAACCTGATCGACGCCAAGCTCCGCGCGGCCCGCGGGCTGGCCATCCGCGACCGGCGCTACACCGCCGTGCATTTCCAGCGGCACTACAAGACCGGCGAGTTCTGGGTGGCCGTCCTGCAGGAAACGTCCTACGACCCGGCCGCGTACCCCAACGACGTGCCCGGCGTGCGCCCGTGGAGCGCCCGGCCCCTGCACAACGGCGCCGTGCTGCCGCCCGGAACGGTCCTGGCCGACGTCGCCAACGGCTACCCGCCGATGCGCCTGGCCGAGGGCACGCGCCCCGCGAGGCTCCCAGGCGGGATCGGCGTGGGCTTCGTGGCGATGCGGGGCGGCGTCAACGTCGGCGGCGACCCCACCGGCGCCTACGGCACGGTGAGGAACTATGTCCCGCCCGTCAATGACAGGGCCGCCATGTGGCACCAGACGCCCTTCACCACCTTCACCGTCCTGTTCGACCCCGACGGGCGGCTGGTCAGCGAGTACAGGAACGGCACGCAGGTCCGGTTCGTCCGGGTCAGCGGGCCGACCCGCTACTGCAGTTGGCTGTTCAGCGCCAAGGACGACAGGGACGACAGGGATCCTCTGGAACAGTCGAAGATCTGGAACCTGCCGCCGGACATGACGATGGTGGGCGCCGTGAACTGCAGCCGCCCGCAGGTGTACCCCGTCGCCCTGTGCATGTTCGACGCGGGCGCCTACGACGCGCTGGAGACCGGCGGCGATCCCCGCTCGGAGGACGGCTCGCTGGAACGGTACCTGAACCTCAACGCCCGGTTCCTGCCGATAGCGCCGTACATCGGCGGGCTGATCGACACCTCGGCCGAGTAGAAGCACGGGATGGGAGCAGCGATGAAACGACAGAGGCTCAGAGGCGGTTTCAGAACCCCCCCGGCCGGCGGAGTTCCCAAGAGAACACCCGTCCGCCGAAGGGTTGTGGGACAGCTTCGAAATGCGGGCTTCACGCTGATCGAGATCATGCTCGCCCTGGGCGTCCTGGGCGTCGGCATGGTCATGATCGCCGCCATCTTCCCCGCCGCCGCGTACCAGACGCGGGAGGCCGACAAGACCACCCACGCGATCCTCATATGCGACAACGCCCGGACGATCCTCCAGTTGAAGGCCATGCACGAGAACGGCGATTTCGGCACCGCCATGGGTGAGGTGGACTGGCGGGCGAACGGCAACGTCAACGAACTGCTCGGCGTGCGTTCCGCCTTCGTGCCCGTCCCGTTCGGCGATGACCCCGGCTCCGACCCCGCCATCATCCACCCCGACGACGGCTGGTATCCCTCCGGCCCGTACCTCGACGAGTTCAACGGCCGCCAGGGATGGGTCGCCCTCGTGCGCCAGTACACGGGCAAGCCGAGCTCGCCGGTGAACAACAACGACTACCAGTTCATCGTCGTCGCCTACCGCAAGTTCGAGGGCATGGACTACAACGCCGACGCCGGCAACACGGGCAAGGTCATCGACGACTTCGGCACCTGGCCCAACGGCGTCGCCTGGTGCGACGGCGAGGACCGCCCGGCCCTGGTGAGGGTGTCCGCCGACCCCTGGCCGGGCGTGTTGAGCGCGGGGTCTTTCGACAACGTCACCATCCGCCAGGATGACACTGGCTGCTTCGTCTTCTTCTGCGACAGCGCGAATGCCGACGCCATCCAGTTCGTCTCCGTCGGGTCGCCCGTGATTCTCGACGGGGTGGTCGACACTGCGATCCCTCCGGTCATCGACGAGGCCGATTGGGGGCGCTTCCCGACGATCGTCGAGATCAGCGAGGACCGCCAGCCCGATCCCCGCACCGGCCAGAGTGCCTTCGTGGCCCGCCTGTCGGGCGACCTCTTCGCCGAAGACGACGATCCGTCGGACCCGAACCACCCGCGTCGGTGCGGCGTCTGGCTGATGCCCGGGGCCGGGTTCCGCACGCCCTCGCCGGCGATCGGGGCGTCGTCGTTCCGGACGGTACTGCGGTCCTTCAACTGACCAGGTGAGCGATGCAAGGACGAACACATGACAGCCTGACGCGTCGCGGGATGACGTTGGTGGAGCTGCTGGTGGCGGTGGCCATCCTGGTGGTGATGATCGCCGGCGTGGGGTACATCTTCTCCACGACCTCCAAGGCCGTGCGCCACGCCCAGGCCGTCATCGACACCAACGCCGCCCTCCGCGTCGTCTCCGGCCGCCTCCGCGAAGACCTCGAATCGCTGAGCCCCGACGGCTTCCTCTGCCTGGTCGGCGCGACACGCTATGACAGCGGCCCCGATCGCGGCAAGCCC
>JAAYZK010000347.1 GCA_012514895.1 Planctomycetota bacterium
CCCGCGGGACTCGCCGGCCGCAACCGCCCGGGCCAGGGCTACGTACGCCCCGGTGATCGAGGCGGTTCGCGTGCCCCCGTCGGCCTCGATGACGTCGCAGTCGAGGTAAACCGTGTTCTCGCCGAGCCGATCCATGCGGACGACGCTGCGCATCACGCGGCCGATGATCCGCTGGATTTCGGTGGCGCGGCTGTCGGGCTTGCCGATCGGGCGGCCCTTGCGCGTCGAGGTGGACGCCGGGAGCATTCCGTACTCGGCCGTCACCCACCCCAGCCCGCTGTCGGCCCGCCAGGCCGGTGTGCCCGGAGCGACGCTGGCGGTGCAGATCACCCGCGTCCGCCCGAAGGCGATCAGGCAACTGCCGTGCGCCGACGGGATGAAATTCACCTCGATGGACAGCGGCCGCAACTGGTTGGGCCGGCGCCCGTCATGTCGTTGAAACCGCCTGGATCGTGCTGCCATGGACGGCAGTGTACCGGAAGGTCGGCCTGGAAAAAAGGCCGGCCCGCTCGGCGGGTCGGCCTTGAACGACTGGAGCTGCGGGGATTCGAACCCCGGACCTTCTGCATGCCATGCAGACGCGCTCCCAGCTGCGCCACAGCCCCGTTGGGTCGCAAGACTGAGCCTTTTAGCATCCTGCCGGGTGGCCGTCAAGCGACTACCCTGGATTTTTGCGCGGTTCTACGCCCGTTCCCAGGTGACCTTGACGGGAACCGGGTTGGTGACGATGTCGAAGACCGGCGAATGCTGCTGGGCCAGGTCGACCAGATCGTCGATCGTCTCGTCCGGCGCATCGGCGTCGACGATGAACGCCACGCGGATCTCCTGGTAGCCGTTGCGGGTGTCCTGGCGGAGGCCCAGGAAACCAGCCAGGTCGATGTCGCCCTCCAGTTCGAGCTGGAGGCTGTTGACGGTCACGCCGCGGTAGCCGGCGTGGAAGATGAGCGTGGTGCTCAGGCACGACGCCAGGGCGTGCAGGAGGGCCTCGGTGGCGTTGGGGCCTTCGTCGGTGCCCAGCAGCGCCGCCGGTTCGTCGGCATCCAGCAGGAACGGCCGGTCATGTCCGCTTTCCTCGGCGGCGGGGCCCTGGAAGTCGACGATCTGGGTCTGGCTGTGGGCGCCGTCGATCCACAGATGGTGCGCCCGGAAGCGGAAGCGCCCGGTTTCGGGGTTCCGCAGCATCGTCTGCATCGCCTCCCTCAGGGCGTCGGTGTCCAGGCCGTTCACGGTGGTCTGCGTAGCCATGGCAGGCATCCTCAAGACGGGGCCCGGCCTGATGCCGGGCCGTCGGCGCGGGGGGCAACCGCCTGCCGGTGCACCTCTCCACGCCGCGGTTGTCCATTGGCATTCTACGCGCGAACGGGGTTCTGATTTGGGCCGTCCGGCTGCCGGCGGGCACGCCGGACGAAGCGGGGAGACTCCCAGACGCCGGGCTCCGGATCGCTACACTGCGTTCGGGGGCCCGCCGCGTGCGGCGTCCTGGAGCCTGCGGTTGCGTTCGAGTTCGTCGCGGAGAGAGCGGACGCCGATCCGGCGGGCCATCTCGGAGATGGGGGTGGTCGGGTCGTTGGACCAGAACAGCCCCACGTCCTCCATGGGCTCGTAGTGGAAGCCGGCGCGGTCGCCGAAGGCCTCGCGGAAGGCCTCGCCGTTGCGGAGGTACTCCGACCAGGGCAGGACCATCGAGGCCAGGTCGATCTCGTGGACGAGGATGTCGGCCGGGGGGGTGATCTGGGCGGAGATCAGGCCGGTGGGCTCGAAGATCGTGGCGTTGTCGCGCCACGGCGCGGAAACGACGAAGTACTCCCCGCGGGCCGCGTGGCGGGCCGGGGCGGCCGTCGCGGGCGAGGCGGTGGGCCAGACGACCACCTCGGCGCCTTTGGCCGCCAGGGCTTCCCAGCCGTCGGCGTAGCAGACGTCGTAGCAGATCTGGATGCCGAGGCGCCCGAAGTCGCAGTCGAAGACGGGGAAGTCCTCGCCCGGCGTCATCCCGCCCTCGAGGATGTCGGTCATGATGTGGGCGACGACGTGGACCTTGCGGTAGATGCCCGCCACGCCGCCGGTCCGGTCGATCAGCACCGCGGCGTTGTGGTAAATGCCGCGCTTGCGGTCCGTCGCCAGGGACATCGGCAGGACGATGTACGTGTTGTGCTTGCGGGCCAGACCGCCGAACGTGTCCAGGATGGGCCCCTCCAACTCCACCGACCGCACGGGCGGCGCTCCGCGCTTGCCGCTGTTGACGGCGCTCTCGGGCAGGGCGATCAGGTCCGCGCCCCGCCCGGGGTACTTCCGTTCGGCCTCGGCGGCGACCCGCTCGATCAGGTCGACGGCGATGCCGTTCCTGGCCCCCTCGGGGTCCGTGCCGTAATAGCCGCGGATGACCGTGCCGACAACAATCTTCCTCGGCGGACCGGAACCATCCATCGTCGGTCTTCTCCTCAGTTCAACCGGCGGTTGATGAGATGGAAGAACTCCAGGCGCGTCGCCTGGTCGTTGTGGAAGCTGCCCAGGACCGACGAGGTGGTCATGACGGAGTTCTGCTTCTCGACGCCCCGCATCATCATGCACAGGTGCTGGCACTCCATGACGACCCCGACGCCCAGCGGGTGGATCGTGTCCATGATCTCGCGGGCGATCTGGGCGGTCAGGCGCTCCTGGATCTGGAGGCGGCGGCCGTAGAAGTCGACGATCCGGGCCAGCTTGCTGACGCCGATGACGCTGTCGCGGGCGATGTAGCCGATGTGGCAGCGGCCGAAGAACGGCAGCATGTGATGCTCGCAGAGGCTGTAGACCTCGATGTCGCGGGCGATCACCATGTTGTTGGCCTCGGAGCGGAAGATGGCCTCGTTGATGACCTTGCTCTTGTCGGCGCGGTAGCCCTGCGTGAGGAACTTCCACGCCTCGGCGACGCGGGCGGGGGTCCTGCGGAGGCCCTCGCGGTCGGGATCCTCGCCCAGTTCGATAAGCAGATCGTGGATGAGTTGTTCGACGCGTTCGGTATTCATGGGCGGAACCTCTCTCATAGGGCCGTCCGCTGGAGACGGCCTGCAACGATGATAGCGACTGGACGGGCAACGGCAAGCGCGACGGCCTCTGCCGGCGGTACGCCCGCGGGGTGGGCGGTGTTCAAGGCCGGCGGCCTTTGCGGCGATTGGGGTCTTGGCAAGCGGGGGCGCATCGGGTAGCATCCCCCGCTTCGTGTTCCGCCGCTGGCGCCGCGGGGGCCTCCGGCGGCGGGACACCGGGATCAGCCTCGCCCGAGGTGAGCATGATGAAGATGGACCTTCGGCCGTTCCGCGGATGGCATTACACCGGCGACGTCAGCCGACGCATCGCGCCGCCCTACGACATCCTCCAGCCGTCCGATAAGGCGGCCCTGCTGGATGGCTGCGCCGACAACATCGTCGCCGTCGATCTGCCCCACGTGCCGCCCGTGGGCGTCGGCCCCGACGCCCTCTATGACGCCGCCGCGGCCAGGTTGAAGGCGATGAAGGCGGCCGGGACGCTCGTCCGCGACGACCGGCCGGCCCTGTACGCCTACAGCCAGACCTACACCTGGGCCGGGCGGACCTACACCCGCCGGGCAATGATGTGCGGCGTGCGGGCGACCGAGCTCTACGAAGGCGTCTGGCCGCACGAGAAGACCTTCCCGGGCCCCAAGGCCGACCGGCTGAAGCTCACCGAGGCGACGCGGATGCAGCTCAGCCCGATCTTCGGCGTGTTCAACGACCCCGGGGACGTCTCGGCGACGCTGTGGGGCGCGGCCGAGGGGGCCGAGCCCTTCGCCCGGGGACGCCTGCGGGGCGTCGACGAGGCCATCTGGGCCGTCACCGACCCCGACGTCATCGCCGCCGTCCGCGCCGCCATGGCCGAGGTGCCCGTCTTCATCGCCGACGGCCACCACCGCTATACCACGGCCCTGAACTACCGCAACGCCCTGAGGGACCGCGGGGCCATCGACGACGACCATGAGGCCAACTTCGTCCTGTTCACCCTCGTGCCCGCCGACGATCCCGGCCTGCTCATCCTGCCCACGCACCGCCTGGTGGGGGGCATCACCGACGGCTACGACTGTGCCGCCCTCATGGCCGAGACCGCCGACGCGGTCGAGTGGCGGTCCGTCCCGCTGACCGATGCGCTGATCCAGACCCCCGACGAGGCCCTGGCGGCCTTCGGGCCCGGCGCGATGGCGTTCCTGGACGCCGGCGGCGAGCAGGCCCACGTGGCGCGCCTGGCTGATCCGTCGGTCATGGCCGCCCTGGCGCCCGACCAGCCGCAGGTGTGGCGCGACCTGGACGTCGCGATCCTGCACAAGCTGTTCCTCGAACAGCACATCCTCCAGCACGCCCCCGCCGACACCCACCTGGGCTACACCGCCCGCGGCGCCGAGGTCATGGAAGGGCTGGCCAGCGGCCGCTACAGCCTGGCCGCCATCCTTCGCGGCACGCCGCTGCAGTCGGTGATCGACGTGGCCCTGGCCAGGACCGTCATGCCGCACAAGAGCACGTTCTTCTATCCGAAGCTGGCGACGGGAATGGTGCTCAAGCCTTTGGAAGCGTGAGGCTTGCGCCTCCGGTCAAGCCTCTCCCTCGCCGCGTGTTGCTTTTCGGCAACGGTGTTGACTTTGGGAAACATCCGCGCGGAAAACGCCGATACCACTGGGGATGGAGACGCGACCGCGCCAACTCGCCGAAGCGGTGCTGGAGACGTTATCCGTGGCGGTGCTCGTCGCGGATGCGTCGGGGGCGATCCGGTGGCGCAATTCTCTGGCGTCGCAGTGGCTGCCGGATGCCCACAGGCTGGTGCCCGCCCTGGCGGCGATTGACGACGATGCCGGGCCGGTCGACTGGTCGGCCCGGATCGCCGGGCTCGGCGGGACGGCGGCCGTGCGGCAGGGAGGGCTGCGCCTGAAGACCCCTGACGGTGCCGTGCGATCGGTGGAGGTCCACCTCCGCCGGCTGGACGGCGCATCGCCGATCACGGCGGTGATGGTCGCCGACGTGAGCGACCAGTTGAGCGTTCAGCGGCGGCTGGCCGCCACGGAGCGGATGGCCGCCGTCGGCAAGCTGGCCGCTAACGTCGCGCACGAGTTGAACAACCCCCTGGACGGCATCGGGCGGTTCCTGGGCCTGGCGGCCCGGGCGGTCGCCGCCGGCGAAGACGACAAGGCCCTGGCGCACATCGCCAAGGCCCGCGGCGGGCTGGACCGGATGGGCCGGATCGTCGCCGGCCTGCTGGAGGCCTCGCGGTCGGCCGGGCGCGAGGGCCACCTCCAGCCGGTGCGGACGGCCATCGAGCAGGCGCTGGATGTGATGGCCCCGGCCATCGAGGCCGGCAACGTCGTCGTCGTGTGCGATCTGGTCGCGACCGACCGGTGCCTCGTTGCCGGCGAGATGTTCCAGGTCCTGTGCAACCTCGTCCGAAACGCCGTCGACGCCATGGCCGGCGGCGGGCGGCTGACCCTCGCGGCCCACTGCGCCGAAGGGCGTGAGACGATCATCGTGTCCGATACCGGACCGGGCTTCCCCCCCGAGGCCCTGGCCGGGGAGAGAGCCTTCGAGCCGTTCTACTCCACCAAGGGGCTCGGCCGGGGCACCGGCCTGGGCCTGGGCATCTGCCGCGACATCGTCACCCGCGCCGGCGGGACGATCGCCCTGGCCAACGGGGCCGCCGGCGGGGCGGTGGTGACGATCACGCTGCCGCACCGGACCGCCGGCGCCGAGGAGACCCGGCATGGATGAAGCCCCCGCCGCGCCCTGCGAGCGTATTCTGCTGGTCGACGACGACCCGATCATCCTCGACTCGCTGGGGGCGTTCCTGCGCGAGGAAGGCTACGAGGTCGTCGCCGCCGAGTCCGTCGCCGCGGCGGTACAGGCGCTCTCGGGCGACGCGTTCGAGCTGGTGATCTCGGATGTGTCGATGCCCCGCGCCGGCGGGCTGGACCTGCTGCGCTACGTCCGCAAGAATCACGGCGACGTGGTGATGGTCCTGATCACCGGGTACGGCACGATCGAGTCGGCGGTCGAGGCGATCAAGCTGGGGGCGTACGACTACCTCACCAAGCCGGTGATCGACGACGACGTCCGCTGGTGCGTCCGCCGGGCCTGCCAGCAGCAGAAGCTGATCGCCGAGAACCGGCGGCTGCGCGAGCAGTTGGCGACGCGGTACAGCTTCGACAACATCATCGGCGGCGACCACCGGATGCTCAGGATCTTCGAGCTGATCGCCGCCGTCGCCGACAGCCGCTCGACGGTGCTGATGACCGGGGAGAGCGGCACGGGCAAGAGCCTCGTCGCGCGGGCGATCCACGCCCACAGCAGCCGCGCCGCCGGTCCGTTCGTCGAGGTGGCGTGCGGCTCGCTGCCCGAGACGCTGCTGGAGAGCGAGCTGTTCGGCTACGCCGCCGGCGCGTTCACCGGGGCCGTGGGGGCCAAGGAGGGCAAGTTCGCCGCCGCGGACACCGGGACGATCTTCCTGGACGAGATCGCCACCGCCTCGCCGGCACTGCAGGTCAAGCTGCTGCGGGTGCTGCAGGAGCGTCAGTTCGAGCCGGTCGGTTCGAACCAGACCCGCAGCGTCGACGTGCGGGTCGTGCTGGCGACCAACTCCGACCTCCAGGCCGAGGTGGCGGCGGGGCGGTTCCGCCAGGACCTGTACTACCGGGTGAACGTCATCAACATCGAGTTGCCGCCGCTGCGCGAGCGGCCGGCGGACATCCCGCTGCTGGCGCGGCACTTCCTGGGGGTCTACGCCGCCGAGGCGGGCAAGGAGATCGCCGGGTTCGACGCCGAGGCGATCGAGTGCCTCCATCGCCACCCGTGGCCGGGCAACGTCCGGGAGTTGGAGAACTGCATCGAGCGGGCCGTCCTGCTCTGCCGCGCCGGCCGCATCGGCCGCGCCGATCTGCCCGACGCCGTCGCCGCCTCCCACAATGCCCCGCCCGTCGCGGCGGCTGTCAACGAGGATCGCCCGATGAGTCTGGCAGAGGCCCTGGCGACCCCGGAGCGGGAGATCATCGAGGCGGCCCTCAAGCGCAACGGCGGCAACCGCGCCGCGACCGCCGAGGAGCTGCAGATCAACCGGACGACGCTGTACAAGAAGATGCGGAAGTACGGGATCACCGAAGGCGCGAGGCTGGAGGTCTGACGGCGGCGCCTCGGGCCCGCGGCCTACGCGTTCTGTCCCATGCCGTCGTCCTTGTCGTACGGCCGACCGGGCCGGGCCTGGCCGCGGATCTCGATGCGTTCGATGGCCGAGGCGCGTCCGGTGCGGGTGTCGGCGGTGACCAGGACGCCGCAGAGGCGCACGTCGCCGGTGGCGATTTCGTAGAAGGTGGGCATGTCGGTCAGCAGGCTCTTGAGGACACGGTCCTTGCGGCGGCCGAGCACGCCGTCGTAGGGGCCGGTCATGCCGACGTCGCTGATGTAGGCGGTTCCGCCGGGCAGGATGCACGCGTCGGCCGTCGGCACGTGGGTGTGGGTGCCGAAGACGAGGGTGGCCCGCCCGTCGAGGTTCCAGCCCATGGCGATCTTCTCGCTGGAGGCCTCGGCGTGCACGTCGATGATCCTCAGGCGGACGTCGGCGGGGATCTCCTTGAGGAGGCGCTCGACGGCGGCCCAGGGCGAATCGGCGGGCTTCATGTACATCTGGCCCAGCACCAGCGCGACGGCCGCCTGGTCCGAGCCGTCCCTGGTCGGCACGGCGGTCCACCGCTTGCCCGCCGCCGCCACCGCCAGGTTGGCCGGGCGGACGATCCGGTCGCTGGTCTCGAGGGTGGGGATGATCTGCTTCTTGCGGTAGGCGTGATCGCCCAGGGTCACCACGTCCACGCCGGCGGCCAGGAGTTTCTTGAAGATCTCCGGGGTCAGCCCCGATCCGCCGGCGGCGTTCTCGGCGTTGCAGACGACCAGGCCGATGCGGCGGGCCTCGATCAGGGCGGGAAGATGGTCGGCCAGAACGTCGCGGCCGGGCTTGCCGACCACATCACCGATGCAGAGAATATGAATATCGCTCACGATCCAGCACTTTCCAGGCGCCGCGGGCGCCGCAAGACCTATAACGTATGATTGTAACGGATTGTAGGCCGCCCATCGTGTCCCGTACAGGCAAAAACCGCCCCCGCGGGCGACGATCCCCGGGGCGGTACTCAGTTTTCCCCCCGGGGGTGCCGATGTATACCCCGGGCGCCGAAGCGATTGCGGCGGCCTGTCGGCGGGCATGAGTCAGAAAGGACACGGATGAACGTCGTACATATCACGCATGAGGCGGTGGAGAAGATCGGGGGAATCGGCGCGGTGATCGGCGGACTGGTCACCACCCGCGCCTACCAGGAGCGGGTCAGCCGCACCATCCTGGTCGGCCCGCTGCTGGGCAACAACGCCACCGGGCCCGACCGGCTCGGCCCTGACGGCCAGGTGCTCTACTCGGCCCTGGACGGGATCGACACCGGGGACTACGGGCGCCTGTTCCACGCCGTCCAGTCGTCCTACGACGTCGGCATCATCTACGGCAAGCGGACGTTCCGGGAGACCTACGGGCAGGTGCCCGCCGAGGTCGAGGTGCTGCTGATCGACGTGTTCCATACCAACATCAACCGGCTGAACCTCTTCAAGGCCGAGCTGTTCAATAAGTTCCACGTGCCCAGCCAGCCGTTCGAGTCGGTCTGGGAGTTCGAAGAGTACGTCCGCATGGCCGAGCCGGCCTTCGAGGCGATCAACGCCCTGGGTTCGGGCAACCGCACCGACGAGCCGGTGATCTACCTCGCCCACGAATACATGGGCATGCCGCTGGCGCTCAAGGTCGTCCTGAGCGGCTCGCGCAACAGCCGCACGGTGTTCTACGCCCACGAGGTGGCCTCCGTCCGCCCGCTGGTGGAGATGCACGGCGGGCATGACGTGATGTTCTACAACGTGCTGGACCAGATGATCGCCGAGGGGCGGATCCTCGAGGACGTCTTCCCCGGGGTGAACATGAACTTCAAGCACCCCCTCGTCCGCGCCGCACGCTACCTCGACCACGTCTTCGCCGTCGGCGACTACGTCGAACAGGAACTCCGCGTGCTCGACCCGCACTTCCGCACCCTGCCGATCGACCTGGTCTACAACGGCATCCCCGCCCGGCGGATCGACCTGGCGACCAAGCGGACCAACAAGTCCCGCATGGCCGACTACGCCCAGAACCTCTTCGGCATCCGCCCCGAATGGATCTGCACCCACGTCGCACGCCCCGTCGTCAGCAAGGCCATGTGGCGCGACCTCCGCGTCCTGCACGAGATGGAACCCCTCCTGCGCGAACGCAACGAACACGCCGTCTACTTCCTCCTGGGCTCCCTCGGCGGCCAACGCCGCCCCCAGGACATCCGCCAGATGGAACGCGTGTACGGCTGGCCGGTCCACCACGAGGTGGGCTATCCCGACCTGTGCGGCGGGGAAGAGGGGCTCATGGCCCTCTTCGAGAACTTCAACCGCGACCACGAACACGTCCGCGCCGTCCTGGTCAACCAGTTCGGTTGGAGCCGCGAACTGTGCGGCGACCGCATGCCGGCCGGCATGAGCTTCGCCGACATCCGCCAGGGCACCGACGTCGAATTCGGCATGAGCGTCTACGAGCCCTTCGGTATCAGCCAGCTCGAACCGCTGAGCTTCGGGGCCATCTGCGTCCCGAGCAACGTGTGCGGCTGCATGGGCTTCGTCAACAACGTCACCGGCGGTGAGCCCGCCGAGACGGTCCTGGAGGCCAACTTCACTCGCCTGGACCGCCAGGCCTCCATCGGCGACGCCCTCTCCATCGACCCCTGGCAGCGCGACGCCGTCGAAACCGCCGAAGGCCGCCGCATCGCCGAGGAACTCGTCCGGCGACTGCCCCGCACCGACGAACAGATGGGACGCCTCATGGAGATCGGCGCCGAACTGGCCAGCCAGATGGACTGGCAGAACGTCGTCACCCGCTTTGTCATGCCCGCCCTCCAGCGGACCGAGGAACTCAGCGACCTGGGCGCCATCTCCGCCTGAACCGCAAGGAAAGGCCCCGGCGGCGCGGAAATCCATTTGGCGGACAAGAAGGAGGGCGTGGAGAACTCCACGCGCGTCCAGCCCCGATCCTGTATTTGCAAGGACTTAGCACTCCTGCCTGGACACGCCAGTCCAATGCAGTTCTCTTCGCAAAAACTGTCCTCAATACGAATTCGCGGAATCGCGAGCTGAATATCCAACGTTTTGGGCGTTTAACGCACAACATTTTGGAGGTTCGCGGTCGGGCTCCGGCCAGGGAGACGGCGGTACGCGTTGTTTCTGCAAGGGGATATGAGAACACAGTCCTCAACTCTTTCTGTGGCCGGATGTTCCTTTGGGGGCTCCGCCGTGCAGGAGGAACTGAGAACCTTTCTCGTCCGCTTAAGAAACTTCCGTTTCACTTCGTTGAACGCAGCGCACAGTGTCATATCCTCATGTACGGCGGCAGGGTTCAGACCGGTCCTGGCGCCCCGGCCGCTGCATTGGCGGGCCGGCCGGCGGGATGGGCATGCGGCGGGTCGCCGCGGGAAGGCAGGTGGGCGGATGGCAGAGGGATGGCGATTCCTGATCCGGCGGCACGCCGCGACGGCGTGTGTGGCGGCGGCGACACTGGCGGCGGGGTTGGCGCCGGGCGGGTGCGGGGTGTCGCCTCCGCGGGCGTCGGCGCCGACGGTCGTGGCCGTGGAGCCGCCCCGGCGGGAGGGGTGGGTGTGGCAGTATGCCTCGGCGGCGTCGGTGAGCACGCTGGAGGAGCAGGCCGCGCTGCGGTGGTTCGAGGTGGACGCCTGGGGCCGGTTCGACGTCGGGGCCGACCGGCGGGCGATCGCCTTCTACGACGCGGGGATCCGAACGTCGCTGGTGGTGGTCGTGCAGGCCGCGACCATCGGCCGGGAGGCGCCTGCGGCGCTGGCGGCGCCGGGCAGGACGGCCGAGGCGTCTGCGTGGCTGCTGGTGCACGCTTCCGGCGGCGAGGTGTCCGAGGCCCGGGTGCGTGCCGACTGGGCGGGGCTGCTCAATCGGGCGTACGGCGGGCGCGCCGGCGAGGTGCCGGACGACCGCGCCCTGCCCCTGCACGGGCGACTGCGGGTGAGCGGCCAAGGCGGCCGGATCGACGCCGTCGCGTTCGTCGGCCGTCTGCACACCGACCGCCCCCTGCCGACCGGCGGCCGGGAATGGACGATGCGAGCAGACCTCGTATCGGCCGCCCAGGACGACGCGGCCGTGAGGGGCCGGGTCGACGTGGACGTCAAGATCGGCCCCGGCGCCTTCGACGACCCGCTGTCGCTGCGGGCGCGGCTGAACCTGTCGTCGTGGGAGTCGCGTCTGACAGCGCTGCTGGAGATGAAACTGGCCGCTGTGCGCCAGGCGTGGGTGTTCGACGGCCCTATCGAAGGCCGCTGGCGGCGCGACCCGGCCGCTGCACAGCCCTCGCGTCCCCTGGCGTGGCCGTTGCTGCGCGACCCGCTGTAGGCGCCCGTTGCTCCCCCTCCAGAAGGGTGAGCGGTTACAGCTCCTGCCCCTGCGGAGGTAGGGCCGCAGGCCCGGCTCGCCAGGGCATAGCGTCAGCGAAGGCGGGTGGGGGTGGCGGAGTTTCGGGTCCTGCCCTCGGGCAGGTGACGCGGGGGAGCCGAAGGGGACGGCGCAGACGCAGAGACCGCCAGGGGCGACGGGAGGAGCGCGAAGGCCCGGGGCCGGGGTGGGGCTGCAGGCGTCGGCCGCCCGGGACGGCAACGTCCGTTCACGGTCCGCCACGCTGCGCGCTTGACGGAATCCCGCCGGCGATGGTATCTTGTGTGCAGTACCCGGTTCCCCACGGCGCCTCCATCGGATCGCCGTTCATGGAGGGTGAGCGCAGCCTCTCTGCTCGAGTGTGAAGGGTTCAGCATCATGAGCATCCGATTCCTCGCTACGACCACGATCGCTGCGGTCACCGTCGTGCTTGTTTCGGCGGCCGCGGCCTGGGCCGATGCGGCCGACGGGCTGCGGATCACGGAATTCATGGCGATCAACGACGGGACGCTCGTCGACGAGGACGGCGATCGCTCCGACTGGATCGAGATCCACAACCCCACCGCCGAGGCGATCGATCTGACCGGCTGGCATTTGACCGACGACGTCGCCGAACTGGACAAGTGGGCGTTCCCGGCCGTGAGCCTCGACAGCGGCGCCTACCTCGTCGTGTTCGCTTCCGACAAGGACCGCCGCGACGGCGCCGGAGAACTGCACACGAGCTTCAAGCTCAGCGGCGACGGGGAGTACCTCGCCCTGGTCAGGCCGGACGGCGACACCGTCGTCCACGCCTACCCGCCGGTCAGCCACATCGCCGACGTGTCGTACGGACTGCTGGGCGACATGCAGGCGGGCTACTTCGCCGTCCCTACCCCCGGCGAGGCGAACGCCGCGGGCGCGCTGGGGTTCGTTGACGCGCCCGAGATTGACGCCGGTCGCGGCTTCTATGATGCGCCCTTCAACGTCACGATCACCTGCCCGACGGCCGGGGCCGTCATCCGATACACCACCGACGGCACGGCCCCCAGCGAGTCGTTCGGGACCGTCTACGCCCCCGGCACGCCGATCCCGATCACCACGACGACGACGCTGCTGGCCGTCGCCGCCCGGGCCGGGTACGCCACCTCGCCGGTCGCCGCACGCACCTACATCTTCCTGGATGACGTGATCGCCCAGGGTAACGACCAGAGCGCCCGCGGGATGCCCGCGACGTGGGTCACCAAGAGCGGCTACGTCCGCACGGCCGATTACGAGATGGACACCAACGTCGTGAACGATGCGGCCTATGCCCCGATCATGCGCGATGTGCTGACGGCCATCCCGACCCTGTCGATCGTCATGGACGTGGATGATCTGTTCGACCAGTACACCGGGATCTACGCCAATCCCAACGAGTACGCCCACCCCGAGCTGTGGGAACGCCCCGCGTCGGTGGAGTACTTCGACGCCCACGGGGGGCCGCAGTTCCACGTCGTCTGCGGCGCCCGCATAAGCGGGGAACTGGCGCGCCACCCGGACGTCAACTCCAAGTACTCCTTCCGGCTGCTGTTCAAGGAGCAGTACGGACCGGGCAAGCTGGAGTTCCCCTTCTTCAGCGATTCGGATATCGACGAGTACAACACCATCGTCTTCCGCGCGACGTACGGCAACTCGTGGATGAACATCTACCGCGGCAACGACGGAGACGCCAGCGCCCTGTACATCCGCAACCAGTTCGGCCACGACTGCCTTCGCGACGCCGGCCATCTCGCCTCGGCGGGCGGGTACTGCCACCTCTACCTCAACGGCGTCTACTGGGGGCTGTACAACCCCAACGAACGGCCCGACGACGCCTTCATGGCCGCCCACGTCGGCGGCGACCGCGAACAGTGGGACATCATCCAGGGCCAACTGAACTACGACGGCAACCTCAAGTCGGGCAGCCGCGCCTCGTACGACGCGATGATGGCGCTGGTCGCCTCCTCCAGTCCGATCTCCGACGCCGGGTACCAGCAGTTGAAGCAGTACCTGGACATGGAGGAGTTCATCGACTACATCATCATCAACATTTTCATCTGCAACTACGACTGGCCGAATAAGAACTGGTATGCCGCGTCCCTCCGGGGCGACCCGCCTGCCGGGCCGCCGGCGATCAGGTTCCGGTACTTCACGTGGGATAACGAAAGCACGCTGGGCACCGGCAACCGTTCCACGGTCGGCGCACCGGGCAGCAGCACCGATACGGGGCCGGCCCGTATCTACGATCGCGTGAGGCGCCACCCTGAGTTCCAGCAGTTGTTCGGCGACCGCGTGCACCGGCTGATGTTCAACGACGGGGCGCTGACGCCGGCGGCCAACACCGCGCGGCTCCTGTTCCGGGCCGACCAGATCGTCGACGCAGTGGTGGGCGAGTCGGCGCGCTGGGGCGACTGGGCCAGCCCGACGATCACCTACACCCGCGACGAGCACTGGATCGTCGAGCGCGACCGGCTGGTCAGCAGCTACTTCCCGGGCCGCACCGCCGCGGTGCTCAACCAGTTCAGGGCCATCGACCTGTATCCCGACGTCGAGGCCCCGGTGTTCTTCCCGCACGGGGGCGTGGTGGAGCGCGGGGACACGCTGGACATGCTCGCCGAGGCCGGGACGATCTGGTACACCGACGACGGGAGCGATCCGCGCCTGGCAGATGGGTCGGTCAGCCCCGGCGCGAAGATGTTCGAGGCTGCCGAGTTCGAGGTCATCACGCTGCTGCCGGCCGGGAGCGTCTGGCGCTACCTGGACGACGGGTCCGACCAGGGCGCCGCGTGGATCGATCCTGCGTTTGACGACAGCGCCTGGGCCGCCGGACCGGCTCAACTGGGCTACGGCGACGGGGACGAAGCCACCGTGATCGGCTATGGGGGCGACGCCGACAACAAGTACATCACCTCTTATTTCCGGACGACGTTCCAGGTGGCCGAGGCGTCCAGCTATGCCGCCCTGGTGCTGGAGTTGAAGCGGGACGACGGGGCCGTGGTCTACCTGAACGGCCACGAGATCCTGCGGGAGAATATGTCGCTGGGCCCCATCGACTACCTCACCGGGGCCGCGGTGACCGCCGGATCGGCCGATGAGCACCTCTTCCACACGTTCACCGTCGGCGCCGAGCACCTCGTCGACGGGCGGAACGTCCTGGCCGTCGAGATCCATCAGCGCGAGCCGACCAGCAGCGACGTGAGCTTCGATCTGAGGGTGGACGGCCGGCGCCTCAGCGAGGCGGCCTCGCGGGTCACGCTGACCTCCAGCACCGTCGTCAAGGCCCGGGCGCTGGACGGCGGAGCGTGGAGCGCCCTGAACGAGGCCACCTACACCCTCGCCGGCGGGCCTGACCTGCGGGTCACCGAGATCATGTACCACCCGGCTCCGTCCGGCGGCGGGACGTACGACAACGACGACTTCGAGTTCATCGAGATCCTCAACGTCGGCGACGTCAGCGAGGACCTCACCACCGTCGCGCTGACCGACGGCGTGGAGTTCGCCTTCCGGGACTCGGCCGTCACACGCTTGGCCCCGGGTGAGCGCGTGGTGGTGGTCAGCAACCTCGACGCGTTCCGCTGGCGCTACGGGGACGGCGTCAACGTCGCCGGCGCCTACGCCGGGCAGTTGAACAACGCCGGCGAGCGGATCGTCCTGACCCACGGGGACGGCGTGGTCTTCAGCGCATTTACGTATCGCGACGACGCCCCCTGGCCAGCCGCGCCGGACGGCGGGGGCGTCTCCCTCGAAGTGGTGAGCACGGCCGGGGACTACGACGACGCGGCCAACTGGCGGGCCGGCAGCGTGCCCGGCGGGACCCCCGGCGAGGGGATCCTCCCTGTCGCCGGAGACGCCGACGGCGACGGCGACGTAGACCTGGACGACTTCGTCATCCTCAAGCAGAACTTCGGCACGCCGGCCGGAGCGACCGCCGCCCAGGGCGATTTCGACGGCGACGGCGACGTGGACCTGGATGACTTCGTCATCCTCAAACAGAACTTCGGGACGTGACAACTCGCCGCCCGCGCCTGCCCCGCGCACGGCGCGGCCCGACAGGCCTCGGAATCACGGCCTCTCCCGGCGCCTGATCGGAGAGGCCGCCCCAGGAGAGCCTACGCTATGACTGCACCGACCCGCGAAGAAGCCTGCGCCCTGCTGACGGAGTTCACGAAGACCGAGCGGGCGCTCAACCACGCCCTGGCCGTCGAGGCCGTGATGCGCCGCATGGCCCGCACCCGCGGGCAGGACGAGCAGATGTGGGCGGTGGTGGGCCTGATCCACGACCTGGACTACGAGCGGTTTCCCGACCAGCACTGCGTGAAGGTGCGGGAGATTCTCGCCGAGCGGGGCTGGCCCGAACCGATCATCCGCGCGGTCGTCTCGCACGGGTGGGGGATCTGCTCGGACGTCGAGCCGGTCAGCGAGATGGAGAAGGCCCTGTACGCCGTCGACGAGCTGACCGGCCTGGTTGCCGCGACCGCCCTGGTCCGCCCGTCGAAGTCGCTGCAGGAGGTGACGGTCAAGTCTGTCCGGAAGAAGTGGAAGGACAAGAGCTTCGCCGCCGGCGTCGATCGCGACGTCATCGCCCGCGGCGCCGAGATGCTCGGTGCGGACCTGGGCGACCTGATCGCCGAGGTCATCGAAGGGATGAAGGACGTCGCCGGGGAGATCGGGCTGGCGGGTCCATAGTGGAAGCCGGATGACCTGGACAGGTTCATTCCTGGCGTCGATGGTGCGGGAACGTGAACGCTGACGGGCACAGGTCGTTGACGGGGCAGGCGGCGCAGTCGGGCTTGCGGGCGGTGCAGCACCGGCGGCCGTGGAAGACGATCGTGTGGGAGAAGTCGGTCCACAGGTCGCGGGGGACCAGTTCCATCAGGTCGCGTTCGATCTTGACGGGGTCTTTGTGGCTCGTGAGGCCCAGACGGCCGGCGACGCGGATGACGTGGGTGTCGACGACGACGCCTTCGTTGAGGCCGTATGCGGTGCCGAGGATGACGTTGGCGGACTTGCGGGCGATGCCCGGCAGCGTCAGCAACTCGTCCATGGTCGCCGGCACCTTGCCGTCGAAGTCGTCCACCAGACGTCGGGCGGCGCCGATGATGTTCCTGGCCTTGTTGCGGTAGAAGCCCGTCGAGCGGATCTCCTGCTCGAAGGTCCGCGGGTCGGCGGCGGCAAGATCGGCGGCGGTCTTGTACTTGCGGAACAGGTCCTTGGTGACGATGTTGACCCGCTCATCGGTGCACTGGGCCGACAGGATCACCGCCACCAGCAGTTCCAGCGGGCTGCGGTGCACCAGCGCGCAGTGGGCGTCGGGGTAGCGCTGCTGCAGCTTTTCGATGATCGCCGCGGTGCGCTCGCGCCGGGCGGCCTTGGACTCGCGTGGCATCGCGCCCTCCGCTTCGTGTCTGGCAGGCCTGAGGCGTGGGGTCTGAGGAACATATCCGGCCCCAGCCCGGCGTGGAACCGCCGCGGTTCCTGCAGTCGGCAGTCTCCAGCCTACAGCCTCTCGTTCAGATACTCGTCGATCGCCTCGGCGACCTTGCGACCGTCGGCGATGGCCGTGACGACCAGGCCCGGGCCGCCGGCCAGGTCGCCGACGGCGAAGACGCCCGGGGTGCTGGCGGCCCGGTCGCGCAGGACGAGACGGCCGGCGGGGTCGGTCTTCAGGCCCAGTCCCTCGGCCAGGGGGGCCGGGACGGGCGTGTCGAAGCCCAGCGCCAGCAGCACGAGGTCGGCGGTCTGGCAGAATTCCTCGTCCGTTTCGGTCATGCGGGGCCCGGCGGCCGAGTGGCTCCACCGCACGGCGCGGGCGGTCAGGCGGATGCGGCCGTTGCCGCTGTCGGCGCCGAATTGGCGCGTCGCCACCGACCAGCGCCGCCGGATGCCGCCGGCGGGCGGGTGCGTCGGGTCGGCGGTGACGTCCGACGGGGGGAGGATCTCCCACTGGTGGACCTCGCGGGCGCCCTGGGCCAGGGCGGTCTCGGCGCAGTCGTTGCCGGTCTCCCCGCCGCCGAGCACGACGACGGTCTTGCCCTCGGCACTGATGGCCCCGGCGGCGGCGACCGCCCGTCCGGCGGCGCGGTCGTTGGCCTGGCGGAGGAACTCCAGGGCGAAGTGGATTCCCGGCCGCCGGCGGCCCGGCAGGGGAAGGTCCCTGGCCGCCGCGGCGCCCGTGGCGAGGCAGACGGCGTCGTACTGCTGGAGCAACTCGCCGGCGGGCACGTCGACGCCGACCTCGACGGAGGTGCGGAACGTCACGCCCTCGGCCTCCAGTTGCCGAAGCCGCCGGTCGATCAGGGCCTTGGGCAGGCGGTGGTCGGGGATGCCCCAGCGCAGCAGCCCGCCGGGCGCCTCGTCCTTCTCGTAGACCACCACGTCGTGGCCCCGCCGCGCGAGCTGCTGGGCGACGGTCAGCCCGGCCGGGCCGGAGCCGACGACGGCGACGCGTCTGCCGGTCCGGTGTCCGGACGGCTGGGGGACGACCAGGCCGGCGGCGAAGGCGTGGTCGACGATCTCCCGCTCGATCCGGCGGATGGGCACCGGGTAGGTCTGCCGCCCCTGCTTGCAGGCCTGCTGGCAGGGGGCCGGGCAGATGCTCGCGGTGAACTCGGGGAAGTTGTTCGTCGCGTGCAGGATCTCCGACGCCTCGGCCCAGCGGCGCCGCTCGGCCAGGTCGATCCACACCGGGACGCGGTTGCCCAGCGGGCAGCCCCGTTCGGCGCACGTGGGATTCATGCAGTCCATGCACCGAGGCGCGGACAGCAGCGCGACGGCCTGCCCGTAGTCCGCCTCGAGCGGCGCCGGCTCCAGGGCCGCCAACTGCTTCTCGTACTCGGCCAGGTGGGCCCGGGCGGCCCGCTGCCAGCCGGGCAGGCGGCGCAGGAACGTCATCCGCTTGAGCAGATTGAACATCCAGTCCCGGCCGGTCAGGTGGAAGAAGACGTCGTGGCGGCCGAGATGGAATCGCACCGGCAGCAGGTGGCGGTAGGCGATGCGGTCGCCGTTGGCCGGGTTGACATCGTACTTGCGGCGGTCGCGGGCGTACTTCTCGGGGCTGGTCTTCAGCTCGGCGACGAAGACGGCATCCTTGATGAGCATCGCGCCGGCCAGCGTGTGCAGCACCGCACGCGTGGCGGCATAGTCCCCGCCGGACGGCTCGCCCCGGTAGATCCGCAGGACGTGCCCGGCGTATCGCCGCGCGTAGCGGATCCCGCCCCAACGCATGCAGTCGTACAGCCGCACGACAAGGTCCCGCTTGTCCTCCTCGCCCAGTGCGGCGGCCTCCGCGACGGTCGCCTCCGCCAGCGCCCGCAGGCGGGCGGCCCGGGCCTTGCCCCGCACGTAGCGGCGAATCGTCCAGCGGCAGCGCTCGTTGAGCGTTTCGGCCCAACCTGTCCGCACCGGCGGGCCCTGGAACAGGTCGGGGTCCTCCATGAGCTTGCGGCCCATGTTGAACGCGTAGAGGTTCTTCCTGAAATCGGCCTTGATCGTGTCCTTGATCGCCCAGGCGATCGAGTGCATCGAGACGGGGATCAGCCCGGTCTGGAAGGCGAATCCCAGCATCATGATGTTGGCGTAGATCTTATTGCCCAGGTACGTCTCGCAGATGCGGGAGATGTCCCGCGCGAGGTAGTCGTCGGCCCGCGTGTGGCGGCGGATGATCCGCTCCAGGGCGTCGACGTCGAAGTCCTCGCGCCCCAGGATCGCGTTGATGGTGGGGGCCTTGTGCGTGTTGATCACCGCGGCGGTCCGCTCGGCCGAGGCGACCCGCGTCCGCCCGGCCGGCTCCATGGCCCTTGCCGCCTCCAGGATGTCCACCCCCAGCAGCAGGTCAGCCTTGCCGAACGGGATCATCCCCGTGATCGGCCGCGACTCGGTGGTGAAGACCACCTGGCTGTTAACCCCGCCGTTGCGGATCGCCAGGCCCTTCTTGTCGACGAAGGCGACGTGGTAGCCTTCCTTGTGACCCGCGCGCACGAGGATCTGCGTCGCCAGGCCGATGCCCATGCCGCCGACGCCGGCGAGGTAGGCGTGCCACGTGGGCCCGTGGGGGCGCTTGTGAGGCTCGGGGATGTCGTCCAGGCCCAGTTCGGGCACGCGGCTGCGCGGGGGGGCCTTGCGCCGGATGGTGAGGCGCTCGAAGCTCCAGCACGCCCCGACCCGCGCGCAGGCGCCGTCGTTGACGCAGTGGGTCAGGTCGGTGTCCATCCGCGGGCCGTAGTCCGTCTGGACGTGCTTGAGGCCCGGGCAGCCTGTGATCTCGCTGCAGGCCATGCAGAAGCGGCAGAACTCGGGGTTGACCGTCATCCGCTCGACCGACGAGACGAACCCCTTTTCGCGGATCTCGTCGCGTTCGGCGCGGCGGCGGCGGCGGGTGCGGGTAATCCCGCACTCCTTGTCGGCGATGAGGACCTTGACGCCCTGGGCCAGGATCGTCGTCTCGAGCGTCGCGCGGTAGGACGCGCGGTCCTCGGGGTCGACGCGGGAGATGAGCAGGTCGTTGTTGCCGGCGATGCCGTTGACGACGTCGAGGATGTCCTGCACGGGCGTCGTCTCGCCGACGACGTCCCAGTCCACGCCGGGGGTGGGCTGGTGGCCGGTCATGGCGGTGGTGCGGTTGTCCAGGATGATGAAGGTGATGTCCTGGCCGAGCTTGATCGCCTGGCCGATGGCGAGCTGCCCGG
>JAAYZK010000348.1 GCA_012514895.1 Planctomycetota bacterium
CGATCACGGAGACCAACAACATCCACCGCTACTGCCGCCGAACCCTCAACACCCGCGCCGAGGCCGTCCGCCTGCGCCTCGACCGCTTCTGGGGCAACGTGGACACGGCCAGGCTGTACACGTTCGTGGTGAGATAACAAGGACGCATTCTGCGGAGGCGGTGTAACCACTCCCCCGGAGGGGGTTCTGAGGCGACCGTTGGCGCGCCTGACGCTGCGGCTTCAGAATCCGTCCGTCTCCTGGGGGTTTGTTGTCGTCACGAGGACGTACACCCACCGCTCCGGCGGCGCGTCGGCATCGATCAGTTCGCGGGCGAGGTGGTTGCCCGTGCCGTCGCGATGGGGCAGGCTGACGAGCTTGAGGGCGTAGCGGCGGCTGGGCAGCCGGAAGACGACGGTGCGCCGGTCGGGCGGAAGATCCAGCCGCAGCGCGGCGGTGTCGTCGCCTGACGTGTCCCCCACCCGGTCTGATTCCACACATCCAACGGGAAGACGGTCCCGGCATTCGGGGCCTTGGGTGCGGCCCTTCGAGAATGTTGAGGATTTCAGCCGGAATGCCGGCGTTTTCGGGTTTCACCTTTCTCGATCTCAGGAGGCACGGACAATGAGACATTCAGCAGCGCTCTGTGCGGTCGTGGTTCTGACCTGTGCCGGCTTGGCCCAGGCCGAAATGGCGTTGGTCGAGGATTTCGAGTCGTACGAGGTTGATTCGTCCATTCACATGCAGGGTCAGGACCCCGTGGGCGGGGGATCCCGCTGGTACACCCAGGCGAACATGAGCGAGTTGATGGACTGCAACCGGGCCTTTGTCGTCGCCGAGGGCAACAACAAGGTCCTCAGGGCGACCACCCAGGACCAGACCACCGAGGTCACGGACTACCTGGCCATCGCGATGTCGATGTCGGACCATGCGATCTACGGCCAAGGCACCATCTACTTCCGCTTCAAACACCTCGGCGGCGGCAGCGACAACGCGCTGATGACCAACGACCTGTGGCCCGGCTGGGACTATGGCGGCTACGAGACCGGCACCATCGACGCCCCCAGTTTCCAGGGCAACCTCAGCTCGCACGGCTGGAGCAAGTCCGGCGTGATTGCGTTCTTCACCGGCTGGGTCAACGGCGAGGGCTGGTTCCGCGGCCGCGATGGCAGCGCCTCCAACCCCCCCGCCGCCGGCGCCGCAGGCTACAAGGACGTCCAGGTCAACACCCACGCCAACGAGTGGACCGAGTTCTGGGTGCAGATCGATCACGCCAACGACCGCTCCAAGTTCTACATCTGCCCCGACGGCGGCACGGCGACGGTCATCATGAACCCGGACGGCGGCGAGTGGTGGGCGATGCGCAACGAGCAGCGCGACAACAACGCCGTGCTGAACCTCCGCTTCCAGTTGGGCTCCGACGGCGACCAGGTCCGGACCCTCTATCTCGACGACATCGCCATCGATGACGAGGCGATGACGCTGGAGCGGCCCGACGTCCAGCACGACAAGCCCGGCGACCTCGACGGTGACGGAGACGTGGATCTGGATGACTTCGTCATCCTCAAGAACAACTTCGGCACCGGCACCGGCGGCGACTGCGACGGCGACGGCGACAACGACACCGACCTGGACGACTTCGTCATCCTGAAGAACAACTTCGGCAAGTAGCCAGGGACCTGGCGCACCGCACCGGCGGCGCGAGGCAGGCGTGAGGCGCAAGGCTTGAGGTACGGCAGAACCGCTCCCCCCTGTGAGGGGAGGCGTTGGCAGACCGTTGCTGTGCCTCAAGCCTCGCGCCTGCCGTTCTCAGAACCCGTCGTCCTCCTGTGGGTTCGTCGTCGTCACGAGGACGTACACCCACCCCTTGGGCGGCGCGGTCGGGTCGAGCGGCTCGGCGGCGAGGTCGTCGCGGACACGGAGCCAGTGGAGATCCCCGTCCGGTTGCGGCCGACCTGTCAGCTTCAGGGCGCAGCGGCGGGCGGGCATGCGGAGGACGACCGTGCACTGCCCGGCAGACAGGTCCACGCGGACTGCGGCGGCGGCAATGTCGGCGATGGGGACGGCCTCGTGTGTCGGCGCGCCACTGAGTTCGGCGTCGACATGCAACGACAGCCTGTCGCCCTCGGGCGCCAGCAGCGGACTGAGCCCGAGGGACCGGCCGTACGAGAAGTGCCCGATCGGGGCGTCATCGCCCGAGCCGAAGGCCAGCGCTTCGCTGCGCACCATGCGCACAAAGGAGCCCTGCCCGTTCGTCGTCGTGTTACGGGGTATCACGAGGATCTCCATCCCCGGCAGCGAAGCCGCCTGCTCGATGAAGGCGCCCACGGCGTCGTCGCCCAGCGTCCAGGCGGTGCCGGCCTGGGTGGGCGTCTCGAAGTTGATCAGGAAGCGGCCCCGTTCGCCCAGCCACTGCCGTAGCGTCTCGTCCCCCGAAGGGGCTACCTGCATGAAGCGCGAGGTGAACGTAAAGGAGTGGCTGCCGTACTTGCGGATGCTCCGCAGGACGGCTTCAACCGCGTCGTGATTGGCCGGCGACGTCGTGATCCGCCATGGCCGGCCGTCGCCGGCGAAGGCGATGTCGGTGTCGGTCGGATTCGGCAGATGCATGCCGATCGTGTCGGCCAAGCCCTCCAGGACGTCGGTGTGGAGGCCCAATTGGCGCAGGGACGACAGTGGCGGCCGTTCACCCCGGGGCTCAACGATCATCAACGGCGGCACGTCGACGAGGTCACCGATGTCATACGTCCGCGTCACCTGTCGGTCCCCCGTCCGCGTCGCCGGCACGAGGCCCGGCCGCGGCTTGGGCGACAGCAGGCCCAGGGACGGGCCTTCGCCCGCGGGCAGCCGCTCGGCAATCCCCGCCAGCGCCGCCCGATCGATGATCGGCTGGACGATGATAGCCGCTCGGTCGTCGGTGGTGCGCCAGACCGGCTGATGCTTCGTACCTTCCGAGGGGGGGACCTCCAACGTCTTGAGCGGCAGGAAGGCCACCATCGCCTGCCCCTCTCGAATCCTGGCGGAAGTGTGCTTCCAGTTCACCGATGGCATCGGCGGCAACGGGCCGCTCGACCGGGTGTGTGGAATTGACGTGTCAGACATCAGTTCGATCGGCCCGTCAGCCGACGGTGCCAGATGGACGTGCCGCGCGCCAAACACGAGCTGGCGTTCCGGGACGACCTTCCGCTCGCTTGTGGACGGCTCCGTCGGCAGGGCCGCGCCGGTCGTCATGGTGACGACGGTGCCGGTCCGGTACGCGCGCGGGCCGTCGGGGGTGGAGACCATTTCGTCGGCAGTAGCCGCGACGTACACCGGCTGGCCGAGGCGAGCACGCCCGGTGATGACGATGGCCTGCTCGCCGAAGCGCGACAGCAGGTCGTCGATCGTTTCGCCGGGCAGTTGCCAGAGGTTGACATCGCGCCCCCCGCCAGGCCGCCCCGTATGCGACAGCGAACCACGCTGCCGGATCCACGACACCAGGGCGTCGCTCGACTCGGGGATGATGACCACGCGGTAGGCCAGGTCATCGGGGAACACAGCCGCTCCAAGCCCCGATCCTTCGTCCCCCGCCTCGGCGACCGGCACGGTCGCCGTGCCCCGCTCGCCGCCGACGGCCAGCGGAACGATTACCGCCAGGGCGAGCGCCGCGACGACCACCACGGCCCCGCCCAGCCACGACGGCACAGCCCCAGGCCGCGCCTCCGGCGCCGCCAGCAGCCGCCGCACGCGCCCCACCAGCGACCCCCCGTCGGCGGCGACGGCCAGCGGCACGGGGGCGCGACGCTGTTCTTCCAGGGCCAGCAGGGCCTTGGCGTAGCGGAGGCGGTCGCCGCACACCGCCGCGGCGACGTCGTCGCAGCAGCACTCGCGCTCGCGGCGGACCCGCGCGGAGATCCACCAGGCGGCCGGATGGTAGAACAGGAGACTCTCGACGACCGTCTGCAGCAGGTTCAGCAGATAATCGGCGCGGCGGATGTGGGCCAGTTCGTGGGTGAGGATCGCCCGAAGCTGCAGCTCATCCAGCCCCGTCAGGGCCGACATCGGCAGCAGGATCACCGGCCGCACCCACCCCAGCGTCGCCGGTGCCGTCACGTGCGACGAGCGCAGCAGGCGCACAGGCCGCGACAGCGCCAGCCGGCGCGCCAGCGCCTCCAGCGCGGCGGCCAGGGAGGGCTCATCCACAGGCACGGCCGCGCGGCGGATCGCCCGCACGCGGGCATACCCCCCGAAGCGCACCAGCGACAGGACCAGCACCCCGCCCAGCCAGACGGCCGTCGCCGTCGGCAGGATGGGCTGAACGGCGCGGACGACGCGCTGCCTCCACGGCAGCGCCGGGGCCGCCGGAGCGGGAACATCCGTCCACGCCCCCTCGACAGGCACAGCGGGTACGGCCATCACCGGCGCCGGCCCCCCGGCCGGCGACACCGCAACGGGCGCCGGCGGCGCCGGCATCCGGGCAGCATCCCCCAACGGCAGCAGGATCGCCGTGGCGACCGGCGCCGCCAGCAGGAGCGCCAAGGCCGCGGCGGCCAGGGCGTATCGCAGGGCGGCCGATCGGCGGCGCAGCAGAGGCAGGGACGCCGCCAGCAGGGCCATCAGGACGATCCCCTGCCAGATCGAGTGCAGCAGCGCCCATCCGCAGGCGCGGACGATCTCCATCTCCGACAGCGCGTTCATGGCTTGTGCTCCTCGTGCTCGTCGATGAGGCGGCGAATCTCGGCCAGTTCCTCGGGCGTGGCCTTCCTGGCCGACAGGACCTGCATGACCATCGCGTCGGCAGAGCCCTCAAAAACGCGGTCGAGCAGGTCGCGCACGATCTGCTTCTGGGCGCCGTCGCGGCTCACCGCGGCGCAGTACACCTGCGGCCGCCGCGTCGGGTCGCGCTGGACCAGCCCCTTGTCCCGCATGATCTGCATCAGCTTCAGCGTCGTCGTGTAGCCGGTGCGCATCCGCTCGTTGAGCGCCTCGTTCACCTGCCGCACGGTGCTGGGGCCGCGGTCCCACAGGACGCGGAGGATCTCCAGCTCCCGTTCCGTGGGCGTTCTGCTCGCTCGTCGGGCCATGGGCGTCTCCTTTCGAGGCTCGTAACGAATTTGTTCGTAGGATACACGAAGGAATTCGTCGGATCAAGAAAAAAAGAGGCTGGGGCGACAGCGTTGGGGAACGCCTGCCGGCGGCAACCGACATCCGCCGAGTCAGACGGGTCGGATCGGTCGGACAGATCGGACGGCGTGCGCGCACGGGCCGCCATCGCGCGCAGGCAAGAGGCCTGCGCCGCGATCACGGCTCGGGCTTCACCAGGATCTCCGCGAGGACGGTGGGACGGCCGTCGTTGTCGACCAGGCCGAAGCCGCCCTTGTAGTCCCAGTTCGCCCAGGCGATGTCCAGGGCGGCCAGGACCGAGATGAAGTCGCGGTACCACGCCGCCCGGGCGGCGGCGGGCGTGAACTGGTAGACGCCGAACTCCCCGCAGTACAGCGGCAGGCCCGTCCGCCGGCGGGCGGCCAGCGGCTGGGCGAGGTCGGCTTCCATGTGGGCGCGGTCGTAGGGCTGGTTGAGGTCGTCCAGCGCGTCGCCGAGCACCGCGCGGGCCGCGGGGAGATCGGCCTGGGCGATCGGACGGCCGGGGTAGTGGACGGGGCCTTCGTAGCCGCGACCGCCGGCCCACCAGCTCGCGCGGTAGTGCGTGACGAGCATCGGACGGTAGTAGTGGAAGGTCAGGATCGTCTGGCGGTCCTCCGGGATCCGCAGGGCGTCATAGGTGGTGGCGGAGTTCCAGCTATTGGAGCCCAGGACGATCGTCCTGGCGGGCTCCAGGTCGCGGACGGCGTTGAAGGCGACCATCGCCACGCGGTTCCAGTCCTCGTCGTCCGGCGCGACGGCCTCGTTGAGCAGTTCGTAGGCGACGGCGTCGGTCGGCCGCTCCCGCAGGCGCGACGAAAGCTGCCGCCACAGGTCGGCCAGCCGCCCGGCCTCGGCCGGGTCGGTGAACAGCCGCGCCGGCTCGGCGGCGTTGAAGTGGTGGCTGCGGAGGATATGCAGGTCCACCACCGCCCGCAGCCCCGCATCCGCGCACCAGTCCAGGGCCGCGTCCAGCAGGTCGAAGGCCTCGGCGATCGGGCGGCCCCGCCCATCCCACAACTGCTCCTCGTCGACCGGCAGGCGGAGGTGGTCCAGCCCCCAGTCGGCCAGGCGGCGGACGTCGGTTTCGGTGAAGAACGCGCGGCGCTCGTCGCCGCGCCGGGCGGACTGGCTGAGCCAGTGGGAGATGTTCGTTCCGCGATGCAGTTCAAGTGGCATGGGCGGCAGTCTACC
>JAAYZK010000349.1 GCA_012514895.1 Planctomycetota bacterium
CCAGGGCGACCTGACCGGCGAAGGAACGGTGGACCTGGACGACTTCGTCATCCTCAAGAACAACTTCGGCACCGCCGCGGCCGTCGACGTCATGATCGACGACGTGTTGGGCGCCGGGCCGCTGATGGCGATCACCGAGATCAACTACCACCCCTACGATCCCAGCCCCGCCGAACTGGCCGCAGGGTTCACCGATGCGAACCTGTTCGAGTTCATCGAACTGACCAACATCGGGGCCTCCTCGTTCAACGTGGCGGGCTGCGAGTTCACCAAGGGGATCGACTACGTCTTCCCCTCGAAGGTCCTCGCTCCCGGCCAGCGCATCATCATCGTCGCGAACCTGGCGGCGTTCAGGGCCCGCTACGGCGCCGCCATCCCGGTCCTGGGCACCTTCACCGGCGCGTTGAGCAGTTCGGGCGAGCAGATCCTCCTGCGCAACAGCGCCGGGCTGACGATGGTCAATTTCGTCTACGAGGACGGCGGCGACTGGCCCGGCCGCCCCGATGGCAAGGGCTCCACGCTTGAAGTGATCGATCCCCGGGGCGACTACAACGACCCGGACAACTGGCGGCCCAGCGCCGAATGGCACGGCACGCCCGGCAGCGCCGGTGCCGGCGAGGTGGTCGACGTGGTCGTCAACGAGGTGCTGGCGCACACCGATGAACCCGCCGTGGACGCCATCGAACTGCACAACACCACCGGGGCGGCGATCGACATCAGCGGGTGGTATCTCAGCGACGACAGCGACGACTACCTCAAGTACCGCATCCCCGCCGGCACGGTGATCCCGGCGGGCGGCTACGTGGTGTTCTATGCGACCCAGTTCGGCAGCGCGTTCGGCCTCAGCGCCACCGGGGACGACGTCTGGGTGCTGGCCGCCGACGCGACGGGCAAGCTGACGCGGTTTGTCGACCACGTGGAGTTCCTGGCGTCCCACAACAGCGAATCGCTCGGCCGCTATCCCAACGCGACGGGACGGCTGTACCCGATGCTCAACGTGACGCTCGGTGCGGCCAACAGCGAGCCCCGCGTGGGGCCGCTGATCCTCACGGAGGTGCTCTACGCCCCGACCACTCCGACCGCGGCGCACCTGGAGTTCGTCGAGATCCACAACCCCACCGGCCTGCCGGTGGACTTGACGAACTGGGCCCTGGACAAGGACGTCGAGTACGTCTTCCCGGCCGGGACGATCCTTCCGGCCGGCGGCACGCTGGTGGTGACGTCGTTCGATCCGGCCCTGGCGGCCAACGCGACCCTGTTGAACACCTTCCGCACCACGTACGGCATCGATGCGTCGGTGGCGATGGTCGGCGGGTGGATCGGCCAGTTACCCGACGCCGACGGCCACGTCCAACTGCTTCGGCCCGATGAGCCGGATCCCGCCGATCCCACGGTCATCCCGTACTTCCTGGAGGACGAGGTCCGCTACGACAGTGCCGCACCGTGGCCGGCCGCATCGGGCCTGTCGCTGCAGCGCGTCGCCGCGGACCTGTGGGGCAACGATTCGGCAAGCTGGGCCGCCGAAGGGCCGACCCCCGGAACGTTCGGCGGGGAGGCCCCCAAGCCCGGCGACATCAACCTGGACGGCGCCGTCGACCTGGACGACTTCGTCATCCTCAAGCAGAATTTCGGCGCTGCCGGCG